>JARXAL010000116.1 GCA_029865835.1 Verrucomicrobiaceae bacterium | reverse complement strand
TGGGTGAGTTTTTCGTGCTGGATGCCGAGGAGGGCGAGGAGGGTGGCGTGGAGGTCGTGGAGGTGGACTTTGTCTTCCTGGGCGTAGTAGCCGTAGTCGTCGGTGCTGCCGTGGATGTGGCCGCGCTTCACGCCGCCGCCGGCGAGCCACATGGTGTAGCCGTGGGGGTTGTGGTCGCGGCCGTCCTTGCCCTGGGCGGTGGGGGTGCGGCCGAATTCGCCGCCCCAGAGGACGAGGGTGTCTTCCAAGAGGCCACGGCTTTTGAGGTCTTTGAGGAGGGCGGCGATGGGGCGATCGACTTCGGCGGCGTTTTTGGAGTGGCCTTTGTAGAGGTTGCTGTGCTGGTCCCACTGGACTTCGCTGTCGCTGTGGGTGACCTGGATGAAGCGGACGCCGCGCTCGGCGAAGCGGCGGGCCATGAGGCATTGGCGGCCGAAGTTGGCGGTGACGGGGTTGTCGAGGCCGTAGAGTTTTTGGGTGGCGGGAGTTTCGGAGTCGATGTCCTGGGCTTCGGGCATGGCGGCCTGCATGCGGAAGGCGAGTTCGAAGCTGGTGATGCGGCCTTCGAGGGCGAGGTCGGCGCCTGTGAGGGCGAGGTGGTCGTGGTTGAGCTGGGCGAGGAGTTTTAATTGGTCGCGCTGGGTGGCGGGGGTGAGGGCGGGGTTGCGGATGTGTTTGACGAGGGCGCGGTCGGAGGGGACGGCGGCGTTGCCGATGGGGGTGCCCTGGGTCCAGGCGGGGAGGAAGGCGGCGCCCCAGTTATTCACGCCGCCGTGGGCGAGGGTGGGGCAGATGGTGATGAAGCCGGGGAGGTTTTCGTTTTCGGTGCCGAGGCCGTAGAGGACCCAGGAGCCCATGCTGGGGCGGACCTGGGTGTCACTGCCGGTGTGGAGTTTGAGGAGGGCGCCGCCGTGGGCGGGGTTGCTGCCGTGCATGGAGCGGATGACGCACAATTCATCGGCGCACTGGGCGACGTGGGGGAAGAGGTCGCTGACGGGGAGGCCGCTTTGGCCGTATTGGCGGAACTGCCAGGGAGATTTCAATAACTTGCCGGTTTCGGCGAATTTGATGCGGGGTTCTTCGAAGGGGTATTTGCCGCCGTCGTCGCGGGTGAGGAGGGGTTTGGGGTCGAAGGTGTCGACGTGGGAGGGGCCGCCCTTCATGAAGAGGAAGATGATGCGCTTGGCGCGGGGGGGGAGATGCGATTGCGGATTTGGGATTGCGGATTGCGGATTGGGAGGGGCGGCGGGGGTTTGACGGGCGAGGAGGTCCATCAAGGCGAGGTGGCCGAAGCCGGCGGCGCTGCGTTGGAGGAGGGTGCGGCGGGTTTGCATCGGCGATTTTTTGGGACAGGATGGACAGGATTTCGGGATTAACGGGATGGCTGAATGAGGAGAAGGTGGGCTGGGGCGGGCGGGGATTTTTAATGATCGCCTGAAGGCTTGACTCCAACGGGGGGGTTAGCGGAGGTAGAGGAATTCGTTGGTGGCTAGGAGGGTGTGGCAGAGTTGGGTCCAGGCTTGGGAGGGGTTTGGCTGGGTGGTGAGCCAGTGGAGGGCGCGGGTGGTTTCGGTGGGGGTGGCGGGGCGGGAATAGATGAGGGTGGTGGCGAGGTGGTAGCGTTGGGCGTCGGTGGGGGCGGAGTGGTGGAGGTGGCGGGCGAGTTTTGCGGCGCAGTCCATGACGAAGGGGGAGTTCAGCATGAGGAGGGCCTGGGGGGCGACGACGGTGGCGTTGCGGCTGCCGGTGGGCATGGTGGGGTCGGGGTAGTCGAACTGTTCGAGGATGTCGTTGAGGTGATTGCGGATGATGGGGAGGTAGAGGGCGCGGCGCGGGCTTTCGTAGGTGGTGTTGTCTTTGGAGGTGTGGTTGAAGACGAACTCACGATTGCGCAGGGGGAGGGTTTTGCCGCCGAGCTGGAGGTCGAGGGAACCGGAGACGGCGAGGAGGGAGTCGCGGAGCTGCTCGGCTTCGAGGCGCTGGCGATTCATGCGGGAGAGGAGTTTGTTTTCGGGGTCGGGATGCTGGGGAGGTTGGGTGGAGGGGGTGTCTGAGCTTTGCTGGTAGACGGCGGAGTTCATGAGGAGGCGGTGCATGTCCTTGAGGCTCCAGCCGTTTTCGATGAAGGCGCGGGCGAGCCAGTCGAGCAGGGCGGGGTGGGAGGGGCGGTCGCCGAGGACGCCGAAGTTTTCGGTGCTGGCGACGAGGCCGCGACCGAAGTGCCAGCGCCAGAGGCGGTTGACGGCGACGCGGGCGGTGAGGGGGTGCTCGCTGGAGGCGAGCCAGCGGGCGAGGTCGAGGCGGCCGCTTTGTTTGGCGGGGAAGACGGGCTTTGTCAGGGAGGTGCGCATGACGGCGGGGAAGCCGCGGGCGATGGGTGGGCCGAGGGTGAGGTAGCTGCCGCGGATGTGGATGGGCATGGCGGGGGTGATGGTGCCGTCGGCGACGCCCATGAAGGCGGGGGGATCGGGGGTGAGGTCCTCCAAGGCCATGAGCTCGGTTTTCATTTGCTCGGAGGCCATGAGCATTTCGCCATCGAAGGCGTCGGCGTCTTTGTCGGGGATGGCGAGGAAGCCGGCGGCGTCCTGGAGGGCGTCGAGGGCGGGGCCGGCGGGTTTTTGGAAGAGACTTGTGTAGTGCTGGCGGAGTTCGGGGAGCTGGTTTGAGGCGACGAGGTCGTGCCAGCGGGTGAAGAGGGGATGGTCGGGGTGGCGGGCGAGGTAGAGGCGGCAGGTGAGGAGGTAGCGGGGGCGGAGGTGGAGCTGGGCGGCGAGTTTTTCGACCTGGGCGAAGGCGGGGTCGGCGGGGAGTTGGGCGGCGGCGAGGTAGTCGGCGGCGTGGGTGTGGAGTTCGGTTTTGAGTTTGGCGCGGGTTTCCTTGCTGTGTTTGGCGATTTTGGCGGACTGGGCTTTGACGGCTTGCTCGTGCTGTTTTTTGGCTTCGAGTTGTTCGGGGGAGGCCTGGGAGTGTTCGTACCAGAACTTGATGGCGCCGAGTTTTTCATCGGCGAGGGAACGGGTGCTGCGGAAGATGGCGGCGAGGGCGTAGTAGTCGGCGGTGGTGACGGGATCGAATTTGTGATCGTGGCAGCGGGCGCAGCCGAAGGTCATGCCGAGGAAGGCTTTGCCGAGGGTGTCGAGTTGTTCGTCGATGATGTCGAGCTCCATTTTTTGGCGGTCGGCTTCGGCGAGGATTTTGGCGCCGAGGGAGAGGAAGCCGGTGGCGGCGAGGGCGTCTTCGCGGGAGGTTTGTTCGTGGGCGGGGAGGAGGTCGCCGGCGAGCTGCTCGATGAGGAACTGGTCGTAGGGTTTGTCGTCGTTGAAGGCGCGGACGACGTAGTCGCGATAGCGCCAGGCGTGGCCGTAGGCGACGTTTTCGTCCATGCCGTTGGAGTCGGCGTAGCGCGCGACATCGAGCCAGTGGCGGGCCCAGCGAGCGCCGTATTGAGGGGAGGCGAGGAGGCGGTCGACGAGGTGGCGGAAGGCGTCGGGGGAGTCGTCGGCGAGGAAGGCGGTGCTTTCGGCGGGGGTGGGCGGGAGGCCGGTGAGGTCGAAGGTGGCGCGGCGGATGAGGGTGTGGCGGTCGGCGGGCGGGGCGGGGGAGAGGTTTTGTTTTTCGAGTTCGGCGAGGATGAAGGTGTCGACGGGGGTGCGGGACCAGGCGGTGTTTTGGACGGTGGGGAGGGCGGGATCTGCGAGGGGTTGGAAGGACCAGAACTGGCGGCCTTGTTCGAGGGAGAGGCCGGTTTGTTTGGTGTGGGGGGTTTGAGTGGGGGGTGGGCGGGGATCGGGGGCGCCGTTTTGGATCCAGGTTTCGAGGTCGCGTACTTGGGTGGCGGTGAGGGCGCCTTTGGGGGGCATTTGGAGGTCGCGATTGTGGTAGCGGACGGCTTCGATGAGGCGGCTGTGATCGGGGTCGCCGGGGACGATGGCGGGGCCGGTGTCACCGCCGCGGAGGAGGGAGTCGCGGTGATCGAGAGAGAGGCCGCCTTTGAGTTTGGTGGAGGCGGAGTGGCAGTCGAGGCATTTCTCGATGAGGAGGGGGCGGATGCGGGACTCGAAGAAGGCGACGTCGTCTGCGGCCAGGGCCTGAGAGGCGGAGGCGAGGGCGAGCAGGGAGAGGGCGAGACGGCGCACGGGGAGGGTACGCTGTTGGGTGGGTGGGGTTTTCCGGGGGTGGGGCGTTTTGGGCACGCAGAGGCGCAGAGGGGAGGGGGCAAGCAAGATGCTTGCCCCACCTTGGGGGAGAAGTGTCGGCGGGGCCGAGTGGTGGGATGGCTCATCACGCGGAGCGATGATGGCTACTTTGGGAAGTGTCGGCGGGGCCGAGTGGGGAGGTGGCATTTGCTTTCGCTTCGCTTCACCCTTCGGGCAGCCTGGGGCTGGCTATCTCCCTTTGGTCGGTTCGCGGAGCGATGATGGCTACTATGGGAGGCACGCGGAGCGGTGATGGATGCCTTTAAGGGGTCCAGGGGGAGGGGAGGACGAAGGCGGGGAGGCCGGTGATGGATTTCCAGAAGGAGGCGCGGCCGGGGAGGAAGAGGTTGGAGGTGGAGCGGTCGTTGAGGAAGGGGTCGCCCTGGAGGACCCAGCGTTCGACGGGGCCGGATTTGAAGAGGAAGAAGGAGGTGAAGCCTGCGGTGGGCGGGTTCATATCGGCGCCCCAGATGGAGAGGGAGTCGGCGGTGGCGGCTTGGGTGTTGCCGGTGAGGCCGTTGGCGGTGGTGAGGGAGCGGGAGGCGGGGGATTGGGTGAAGGGCCAGGGGTTGGCGATGAGGTTTTGTCTGGTGCCAAGGCGGAAGGCGAAGGGGGTGGAGCGGAGGTCACCGGTGGTGGTGAGGGTGAGGGGGGCGGCGCGGCGTTGGATGAGGGCGCCGGCGGCAGGGTCGATGAGGACGGTGTTGCGGTTGTTGGCGAGGTTGGTGTCGCCGACCAGGACCCAGTAGGGATTGCCACCGCCGGAGAAGAGCCAGTAGGAGGTGTAACTTTGGGTGGTGTTGGAGAAGAACTGGACGCGGTCGGCGGTGGCGGGGTCGTTGGTGGCGATGAAGGAGGCTGGGGGGAAGGCGGTGGCGAGGGTGCGAGCGGGGCGGATGGTGAAGGCGGCGGTGGCGAGGGTGCCGGGGAGGGAAGTAAGGGTGGTGAGGGGAGAGGCGAGCTGGATGGCGGCGAGGGTGCCGGTGGAGGCGGCGGTGTCGATGAGGAGGCGATGACCGGCGTCGGGGCCGTCGAGGATTTCGATGAAGTGATTGGCGAAGCTTGCGGCGGGGAAGTTGCCGGTGCCGATGAGGGCGTCGGCGAGGTTCAGCGAAGAACCTGAGACGGCGGTGATTTTACCGGAGAGAAGGGTGGCGGGGGAGGGGCTGAGGGAGGCGCTCCAACTGGAGGAGGCGCTGGCGGGGATGGTGCGGCGCTGCCAGCCGAAGGCGGGGGTGGGGGAGGTGGCTTCGGGGGTGCCGTTGAGGTCGGCGTCGAGGGAGACGAGGAAGCGGACGAAGCCGAATTCGGCATCGGAGAAGCCGGGTTCGGCCTCGAGGTCAGCGAGGGTGACGGTGCGGGTGCCGTTGCCGTTTGAGACGGAGGTGGGGAGGGCGGTGGCGTTGGTCCAGCCGGAGGGGGAGTTGGCGAGGTTGGCGAGGACCTGGACCCGGACGCTGGCGTCGGTGCGGCCTTGTTCGCGGAGGGTGTAGCTGGCGGTGAAGCGGTTGGTGCCGGAGTTGTGCTGGACGCGGTAGAGGGTGCTGGTGATGAGGCCGTCGGCGGGGTTGGTGTCGAAGGTGTATTCGATGAGGTCGTTGGTGAGGTCACCGTCGAGGTTTGACGTGGCGCTGCCGCCGGCGCCGGGTTTGGAGGCGGTCCAGTAGGCGAAGGAGGGTGGGTCGATGCGGACGAAGGGGAAGTTGTTGTTGATGACGAGAGGGTCGCCGGGAGCGAGGGTGATTTGGGTGTGGAAAGGGTTGGCGATGGCGGTGGCGGCGGTGAGGAAGCCGGGGGAGGTGGGGTTTTCACCGGAGCCGAGGGCGGTGGGATTGGTCATGCCGGTGGGGTCGAGGGCGGTGGGGAGGGCGGAGCGGAGGGGGGCGGCGATGAAGCCGGGAGGGGCGATGACGGTGATGGTGTAGGTGCCCGGGGTGGTGGTTTCGAAGACGTATTGGCCGGAGGAGCCGTTCATGATGAGGTTGGCGGCAGCGGGGCCTGAGACGGAGACGGAGCCACCGGAGAGGATTTGACCGGTGACGGCATCATAGAGGTAGCCGGTGGGGTCGTAGGCGTCGAGGAAGACGGTGGTGGAGTCGTTGGCGTTGGTGAGTTGGACACCGACGAGATTGTCATTGGCGCCTTGGGAGTCGCCGGTGCTGGTGCCGCCGCGGGGGTCGACTTCTTGAAGGAGGTAGCTGCCGCCGGGGAGGTTGGTGAAGGTGAACTGGCCGTTGGAGTCGGTGACGACGTCGCCGTCGAGGTAGATGTCTTCAACGGTGAGTTGGCCGTCGGAGTAGAGGTCGATGTAGAGGCGGACGGTGACGCCTGGGATGGGTTGGTCGGGGTCGGCGATGTTGCCGTCGCTGTCGGCGTCATCGCGGACTTGGCCGATGACATTTGAGAAGGTGGCGCCGGTGTCGAGGAAGTTGCGTCCGGTGAAGTTGGTGCCGGAGAGGGAGAGGGCGATGAGGTTGTCGGTGGGGTTGCCTTGGGAGTCGGCCAGGCTGGTGGTGCCTGGGGGATCGAGTTCGTTGACGAGGTAGTTGCCGCTGGGGAGACCGGGGAAGTTGTAGGCGCCGCTGCGGATGGTGGCGGTGGTGGTGATGAGGGGGTCGGTGAGGTCGAGGGAGCCGTTGGCATTGGCGTCGGCGTAGAGGCGGAGGAAGACGCCGGGGAGGGGGACGTCGTCGCCACTGAACACGCCGACGCTGGTGGGGCCGTCATTGAAGACGGAGCCTGAGACGGTGGAGAGAATGGCGCCGGTATCGAGGAAGTCGCGGGCGGTGAGGTTGGTGCCGGAGAGGGAGACGCGGATGCGGTTGTCGTTGAGGGGAGCGTCGGTGTCGTAGGTGCTGGAGGCGCCGACGACGTCTGTGGCGGTGATGACGTAGCTGCGGGCAGCGAGGGTGGGGAATTGGTAGGCGCCGAAGGCGTTGGTGACGGTGGAGCCCATGAGGAGGCCGTCGGCGGGATTGCCGTCGCCATTGGGGTCGGTGTGGATGGTGATGGGGACGTTGGGGAGGGCGGGGTCGGGATCGGCGGGGTTGCCGTTGGCGTTGAGGTCGTTGCGGACGGAACCGGAGACCGAGGCGATGGCGATGCCCTGGTTGAGGAAGAAGAGGTTTTGGAAGTCGCTGGAGTTGAGGTCGAAGCCCATGACGCCGTCTTCTTCGCTGCCACCGAGGTCATTGACGGGCGTGGCACCGGCGGGGACGTTTTCTTGGACCACGTAGAGGCCGTAGACGAGGCGGGTGAATTGGAAGGAGCCGCCGACGATGCTGGTGGTGAGGCCGAGGTCGACGTCCTCGGCGGAGACGATGGCGTTGCCGTCGAGGTCGGCGTAGAGGCGGAATTCGACACCGGCGACTTCGGCGTCATCCATGGTGAAGAGACCGTCTTGATTGCTGCCGTCTTCGGTGACGAAGCCGGAGGCGGTGCCGAGGAGGGCGGCGGTGTCGAGGAAGTCGCGGCCGGTAGCGTCTGAACCGGCGATGGTGACGCCGACCATGCCGTCGAGGATGGAGCCTTGGGCGTCCCAGGTGCTGGTGGCGCCTTGGGGAGCGAATTGGAAGACGACGTAGCTGCCGGTGGGGAGTTGAGGGAAGGTGTAGTTGCCGAGGAGGTTGGTAGCGGTGAGGCCAACGGCATAGCCATCGAAGGGATTGCCGTCGGCGTTGGGGTCGGTGAAGAGGAGGAGTTGGACACCGGCGAGGGGAGGGTCGGGATCGGCGGGGTTGCCGTTGTTGTTGAGGTCGTCGCGGACGTTGCCGCGAATGGAGGCGACGGTGATGCCTTGGTCGAGGAAGTCGGCATTGATGACATCGGCGGTGGTGATTTGGACGCCGTTTTGGTTATCTGAAGGGGAGCCGGAGCGGTCGTTGACGCTGGTGGCGCTGGCGGGGTCGAGTTCCTGGACGGTGTAGAAGCCGGCGACGAGGCCGCCGAAGCCGAAGCGGCCGGTGATGCCGGTGGCGGCGTCGGTGATGAGGGGTTCGCCGGGATCGATGAGGCCGTTGCTGTTCAAGTCGGCATGGAGGCGGATGAGGACGGCGCCGACGGGTTGGTCCGTGGGGCCGAAGAGGCCGTCATTGGGGGCGCTGTCGGCGAAGACGCGGCCGCTGACGGCGAAGAGTTGGGCGCCAAAGTCGAGGAAGTCGAGGTCGGACAGGCTGCTGCCGGAGATGGTGATGGCGGTGCGGCTGTCGGTGAGGGCGCCTTGGGTATCGTAGGTGCTGATGGCGCTGGGGGGATCGAGCTGTTCGATGACGTAGGTGCCGCTGGGGAGGTTGAACTCGTAGAAGCCGCCTGCGTCAGTGGCGGTGGTGGCGATGATGGCGCCGTCGGCGGGGTTACCGTCGCCGTTGGGATCGGAGTGGAGGCGGACGATGACGCCGGCCATGGGGGTATCGGGATCGGAGGGATCGCCATTGCCGTCGCCGTCGCGGCGGACGTAGCCGGAGGCGGTGAAGGAGGTGGGAGCTTGGGCCCAGAGGGAGGCGTCTATGAGGTTGGCGCAAGCGATCAGCAGGAGCAGTGCTGAGCGGGAGCGGCAGAAAAAAGAGAGGGGCCGGAACATGGGGGGGGCGAATAGCTAAGGAATATTAAACAAGAAAGGGATGGAAAGCAATATGAAAAATATAGAAAAGATATTATTCATAGAAAAGACTGTAGCTTGAGGGTTGGAGGAAGAAAAACGCCCTCCGAACGGATTCGGAGGGCGTTTACCACACACCGGCAGACACACCTGACTGCTCGGAAATTTTTTGAAGGGGAAGGGATTAGCGGCTTTGGCTGATGAAGCGGGCGCGGCGGAGCATGAAGAGGAGGCCGGCGCTGGCGATGAGGAGGGCGCCACCGGGTTCAGGGACTTGGTGGGTTTGGAGGCTGAAGGTGGCGGGTTGGACGGTGAAGTCGCCACCGCCCGCGATGGTGCCGTTTCTGAGTTTGCCGAAGACTGCGTTGTCAGCGTCGGCGAGGGACCAGGTGAGGAAGCCGGTGTCGTTGGTGGGGCTGGGGAAGCGCCAGGAGTCGGCGGCGTTACCGGTGGAGACGAGGTCGGTGACGAGAGCCCATTCGGAGGTGAAGCTGACGGTTTTGGAATCGTAGGCCCAAAGGAAAGCCTGGGTGTTTTGGGCGAAGGTGGAACCGGGGGTGGTGAAGAGGGAGCTGGACTGGGAATTGGTTTGGTGGGTGGCGGTGCTGGTGAAGAAGTTGAGGGGGCCGCTGCTGGGGAAGAGTTCGTTGGTGTTGAGGGTGGCGGCGTCGAAGATGGTCCAGTTGGCGGCCCAGTCGGTCAGGTTGCTGGCGGTGGGGACGAAGCCGTTGATGAAAGTGCCGATTTCGAAGGTGAAAGTGCTGTCGAGGGCGGTGCCGTTGCTGTCGACGAGGGTATCGAAAGCTTGGTTACCCCAACCGATGGACGCGGCCTGGAGAGGCTTGCTGGCGGCGAGCAGGCCAGTCAGGACAATCAGAGTGAGCGTTGGAATTTTCATAACTGGGAGCGGTGAAGGGGTGCGAGAGGGGCGGTATTTCAAATGATAAACCGCAAGAGTCATTTAATCAATACAAATTTTATCAAAAATATTACAAATATGAAAAGAGTGGCGTTTGCGGGTGGGGCGCTGATGCGATGAAGATGGGATATGGGGGACGTTTTTGGGGAGACGATTTTGGAAGTGGGCACCGCAGAGTCGCGGAGGGGAGGTAGTGATCAGTGATCAGTGGTCAGTGGTCAGTGGTCAGTGGTCAGTGGTTAGGGGTCAGGGGGAAAGGAGGGGGAGCACGGATTTCGCGAAGGGCACGAGTGGGAGGGATGAGGCAGCGAGGTTGGAGGTTGCGGATTTTGCGGGCGGCTTTGGAGGAGGAGAATCACGCCTCGAAAGGTTCAGTAAAGTTAATGATATCGATATCACCCATTTGAATATCGATTGGGTTGGAGATTCGAAAGATCTAAATATCAAAAAGATCAATGGATCTGAATCAAGTTGCTGGAACCTTGACTTTATGGGCTTTGGGCGACAGTCTGAGGGCGATTTGGTACGTGAAAATATCGCCTTTGGCGATATTGAATCGCACTAATTGCACTGTTAGGCGCATAGAACCCGTATGTCACAAGCAGCGTCTCAAGCATGGGCATTTTACCGCGACGTCGCCACGAGTCGCACCGTTTGGACCGTCCGCGACGACGGAGGATACCCGGCCCCCAAGACAACCGAAGGACGAGCGCAGCCTTTTTGGTCTTCGCTCTCGCGGGTCCAGCGCATCATCAAGACCGTTCCCGCTTATCACGGCTTCCAACCGCACGAGATTCCGTGGACAGAGTTCTGCGAGCGCTGGGTGCCGGGACTCACCCGCGACAGCATTCGCGTCGGCGTCAACTGGAGCGGACCGAGAGCCGTAGGATACGACATGGAGCCCATCCGAGTTCAGCAATCCGTCGAAGCCCTTATCGAACGTCCCAATGAACGCGCCTAACAAAACGGATGCAGGCAACGGCTCGTATGGCATCTGTCGTGTCATCAACGCCTCCCGCTCGCCGTCGCCTGATCCGAAGCGTTCGGCCAACCCAGATGAGTGAGCAGCCACAGCCCAGAAATCGCTATGTTCTAAGGACGGAGTCAGGCCATCCTGGATATAAGAACGCGGTCATTCTTGGAACTGCGTCCGACCTGCTGAAACTCTCAGACGACATTCGT
>JARXAL010000099.1 GCA_029865835.1 Verrucomicrobiaceae bacterium | reverse complement strand
CTTCTCGCGGCTTTCGCCTTTGCCAGTCAGTTGACGCTGGGCGCTGCGATCCATGTCTTCCTTTTGCGTCTTCGATTGCGCGATGTCCTGCTGGACCTCCCACGGCATCCAACCCTCGATCGGCGTGCCTGCATAAGCCTGCTGGATGATCCCGACGGGCACATTGAGCGCGAGATGGAGCTTCTTTCCAAAATTATACGCCACGACGGAGGTCTCGGCGGCGGACTCCGGATTGCAGGGCTTCCATTGATCGAGAAGATCCCGTTTCTCCTTCAGCGGCTCATGCCAGTGCTCGCGAGCGGATTTGAAGATGCGGCAGTTGGGCAGGTTGACGTTCGCTTCCAGCTCCGCCTCCGCAGAATTCCCCACCGACCAGCCCATGTTGGATTGTCCTGCGCAGAGCCACACTTCACCGATCGCCACGTCCTTGATCTCGATGGTTTTCGAGCCGGTGATTTTCAGCGAATGCCCGGTGCCAAACGCGGGCGTCTCCAAGAGCACCTTCCACGCGCCATCCGCACCGGCTTGCGTCGAGGCCGTGGCACCCCAACTCGCCGTCACGGTGATGGATTCCTTCGGGTCGGCCCATCCCCAGATGGTGTTCTTCATGTTCTGCTGGAGGATCATGTGATCGCCAAAAAGGCTCGGCAGGCGAAGGCCCGTCTTCGCCGGCATGGCGATTTCTGATGGTTTCTGCGCGGCCTCCGCTGCCTTGCGCCTCGCCTGTCTTTTGGCGGCTTTCTCGTCCTCAGCTTTCGCCGTGTAGGACGCAGCCAAGAGAAGGATCAGCGAGAGTGTGGTCAATGTTTTCATGGTTTGATCAAAGGGATCGTCATCGAAGTAGGGTCCAACGCGGCCAATGTCACAACGGAGGCGCAAATAGCGGAAGAAAACCACCGCTCTGCACATCGTCAGCGCACCGTCGGTGAATCAGACACATCCACGATGACGCGGATTTGAACCAATCCATGCTCGATGGCCTGGTCCACCTGCCAGTCGAGCTTGAGCGTCCGGCGGTCTTGACTCAGCGAAAGGCGGTCGCGGCTCTTGAGGGATCGTCCCCCGCCTGACGAATAGACGAACCTCTTTTTGCCGAGCACTTCATTAGAGGCCGTGAGTTGATCTACATCCGCGATGATGGCGATGATCGGACGGTCAAAGCTCACTTCGCTGACGAAACGCATGGGATCGGACTCGGCGGTGCCCTCCGCCAGTGGCGGACGGTATTGGATGAGATAGGTGTTCACGCGCCGCTTTTCAGGATGCAGCGTCTCCTCTCGTCCGACGATCTCATCCGGCCCGTAGTCTCCTGGCTCGGTGAGGCTCACGGTGAAATCCGTCCTCAGCTTGGTCGCGAATCGCTCCGGGAAAATCACGAGGTTGTCGGCATCTGTGACATCCGCCGGATTCATACCGGGATGCGGATAGGCGAAGCGAATCTTGCCCCCCGTGTTCACGACGCCAAACAAGACCTCCGCGCCGCGAAACGTGCGCGTGTTGAACTGCCGAGGCTTCAGCGCACCCGAGCCTTCGTTGACAGTCACCTTGCTGCCTTCCTCAATGACCTTCTCCTCGCGGCTCGCTAGTGAAGTCACCGCGACCAGGCCCTCATAGACCGCCACATCCGTCACCCCATTCGTTCCCACCGAAACGCCGAAGGTCGTGCCGAGATCCACCACCTTCGCCCGCTCGGTGTGGACCTGAAATCCAATCCCCTCCGGCGGGACATTCGCGGTGAGCTTTCCTGAATGAAGCCGAGTCTCACCTGGGCCGATGAGTTCCAGATCAGCCGGACCTTCCAGAGTCAATCGAACGTCCTTGGCAAAATCCAGTCGCACCAAGCCCGCGACCAGCTTCAGGCGACCTTTTCCGACAGGCGCACCGGCAGCGAGCTTCCGATCACCCGACCATGTCCCATTGATCTGATGCGCGATGGTGGCGAGCGGCTCGTCCGCCTTTGGCAAACTCCACATCACGAAGAATCCGAGCGCGATCACCGCCGCGATGCCCGCCGCCCATTTCACGGGCGGATACCAGCGAATGTTCTTCGGCGATGGCCTCAGCGCGGACAAGACTGCGACAGACACATCGTGCGAAGTCTTGTCGGGCAGAATGCATTGCATCACCTCCTGCGCCCGGCGTTCTCTTTCATCGAGCAGCGGCAGACCACGCAGCGAATTCTGAAGGCGGAGTTCATTCACAAAACGCGATTTCAAATCCGCGTCCTCAGCGAAAGCCATGAGCAATTCCCGTGAGGCCTCCTCATCGAGCGTCCCGTCCGCATAGCCCTCCAGTAGTTCGAGGAATCGTTCGTCGCTCATGCTGCACCTCCCGGTTGAAGCGGCCGCTCCATGCACTCACGCAGCGTCTTGCGGACGCGGTTCAAGGTCGTCGTCACCCAGCTCACCGTACGCTGCTTTTGTGCAGCGATCTCCTTGCAGCTCCGCTTGTTGAAATAGCGGAGCGCCACCAGGTCCGACGCCTCACGCCCCAGCTTCCCCACACAGTCCCGCAGCCCGGACAACTGATCCTGCTTGAAATCCGGCTCCATGTCCTCCGTCACCGCCGAGGCCATCTCCACGTCCAACTGCTCGCGATACTTCGATAGATTGTTCGCCTCCCGCCGCTTCTTCTCCAGCTCCGTGAGGATCAAATACTTGCACGTCACACAAAGCCACACGCCAAACTCCTCCTCCGCCCGAAACTCCGCCAGCCGCTGGTAGGCGCGAATAAACGTCAACTGCACCACCTCCTCCGCCAGTGTCCATTCCCCCAGCCGACGCAGCGCGTATCCCAGCAGCATGTCCTGATGCTCGCGCACGACCTCGCCATAAGCGTCGAGATCGCCATCCAGGATTCGCTGTTGGGTGAATTGGTTCATGCCTTTTACGAAGTAGGGGCCGGTATGAACTTTGTCACAGAAAAGGTCGCTGAGCCTCGATTGGCACTGGTTCTTCGGGAGATGTCCTTGGGGCGTTAAAACTAAAGACGGCAATGGATCATTCCTGCGTCTTCATCCACTCCGCCGCTTTGCGGTTGGCGGCGGTGATCAAGGCCACGTTTTCTGCGTCGGGTGTTTCCTGTTCGTCGAGCAGTCCGTAACGGCGGGCTTTGTTGCGCAAATAGGCACCGCAGAGGTGAAAGCCGATGCAGCCAGGGTTCTGGAGCAGTCCTTCCAACGTCTCCGCATACCATGTGCCGTTGTTGCGGGTGAACTCGCCTGGAGCGGTCTGCCATTTGATGCGTGCTCCGTCGGCCAGCAGCACCGGTTTGCCGGTCTTCTCGTGCCACTCGCGTAGATGCTTCACCGGATCGCTGAAATCCTGGAAGGAAAGCACGTCCACGAACGGCAGCGCGGCGTTGATGACCTCCATCGCGATGGGCTGATTCGCCTCGTAGCGGTCACCGAGGATGAGGTGATGCTTGTCGTAGCGCCGGATCGCGTCGTGCGTGGTCTGATAGTAAATGCGGGCCAGCTCAGACAGCTCTTTGCGGCCCGCTTCCGTCTTGAGTCGCTCGGGGTCGAAGATCGGGCCGCGCCAGGCATTGTCTGGGCGCTGGTGAATCCAGCAGGGGCAGTCGCTGTAAAAGTAGCCGACGAGACTCGGATCGTCAGCGAGCTCGGCGCAGTGCGATCGGGCCACGTAATCGCACCATTCCTTCCAGTCGGCGCTGCGGAAGTCGTAATGGGCCGTGTGCTTTTCCCACTGGTGCGACTCCGTGAAGGGCAACATGTGGCAGTAGGGCAGGCCCAGCGCACGATATTCAACGTGGGTGAAGGACCGCGAGTGTTTCCAATTCCGGACGGTCGTGTCCTGGACCCATCCGACCGTGTTGAAGCCCCATAACTTGAGATTCGGTGCCACGGACTCCTGGAGCCATCGCTGCATGCTGCCGCCGTATTTGTCGCGCCAAAGGTGAATGTTCTCGGGGTAACGAAGGCTCGCCGGGTCGATGTGGTTCAAGCCGAGGCTCAAGAGCGGCCCGCCGTCTGGCTGGATCAGCCACCAGCGCCCTTTGCGTTGCGCAAGCGTGAAGAACTTGCCTTCCGATGCGGCGCGAAGGGAGAGTGCAGGAACCAGAGTAGCCAGGGCAGTGCGATTTAGAAAGTGGCGACGGTTCATGGGGTGGGATGTTAGAAGCAAATCTCTGCAATAGCCATCCACTCGTTGATGCGGTCAGATCAGATTCCCCATTCGTGCCCATTCGCGAAATGCGTGCTCCCCAGCCTCTCACCCCATTCGCGCCATCCATCGTCCCCCTCTCACTCCCGAGAATTCCCTAATTCATGCGCCTTATTCTGACAACTTTCTTACATTTTATCTATGGTAATTCCAATTTTATCTCCCATTATTGTGAAAATTCTTATTCGTGCCTCTCATTCAACTAGCCCGAGCCCTCCCGCTCCTGCTCCTCCTCGCTTTCTTCAGCGCGGCCGCAGCCTCTGGTTCGTCCACCTCCGGCACTCTCCAGCTCGACTTCCGCCCCACCTGGTCAGATCAAGACCTCCCCAGCCCCTGTTGGCCCACCCCCATCCCCTCCGCTAACCTCCGCCTCGAGCGCCTAGACTTCCTCCTCTCCAACCTCGCCCTCCGCCGCGCCGACGGCTCCTGGCTCCAGTCCGAAGACTGGTTCGCCTTCGTCTCCCAATCCCAACCCTCCATCCTCCCCCCCGCTACCGCCCTCCCCGCCGAGCGCTTCACCGCCATCCGCTTCCAAATCGGCGTCCCCCCCGCCCCCAACGCCGCCGACCCCGCCCAGTGGCCCCCCAACCACCCCCTCCATCCCGACACCAACCGCCTCCATTGGGGCTGGCAGGGCGGCTACGTCTTCCTCGCCCTCGAAGGAAAAACCACCCTCCCCGGCCTCCCTCCCTCCGGCTTCTCTTACCACCTCGCCACCGATCCCTTCCTCACCCAGGTCGAACTCCCCGTCGACCTCCAAGGCGGCGGCCCCCTCACCCTCCGCATCGCCCTCGATGTCGCCACCCTCCTCGACGGCATCGACCCCACCCGCGACGCCCCCTCCACCCACTCCCGCCCCGGCGATCCCCTCGCCCCCCGCCTCGCCGCCAACCTCACCCGCGCCTTCCGCATCCTCTCCACCCCCCCCGACCTCTTCCAACCCACCACCCCAGCACCCCACCCCACCCCCCCAACACCCCCCCCCCCCCCCCCC
>JARXAL010000073.1 GCA_029865835.1 Verrucomicrobiaceae bacterium | reverse complement strand
GGGGGGGGGGGGGGGGTGGGGGGGCGGATGGGGGGGGCGGGCCAGATGGTGGGGGCGGGCCGGACGCGATGAGCCAGGCGCTGAGAGTGCGGCCGCGTCATGCGGGGCATGGGCATGGGCTGAGCGGGGTGCAGGGGGGAGTAAGTCAACAGGTTCGGACGACGAGCACGACGCGGGAGATCACAACGTATGAGGCGGTGCTGCGGGAGCAGCGGGTGGAGGGGTTGAGTGCCCGTTTGATGCTGGAGGCGGATTTGACGGGGGCGGATCGGGTGGTGCTTAACCTGGTGCATTTTAATGATCGGGCGCAGGGACCGGCCTGGGGGTATGCGGCGGGGTTACGGCATGCGTTTCATCACGACGTGGCGATGAGTGTGGAGGCGTTGGGGAATTTCAATCAAGAGAACTGGCATCAGGCGGTGGTCGCTGCGCATTATGCGCCGGTGCATTGGGGATTGATCAAGTTGGGCGCGGCGTTTGGGTTGACGAGTGAGACACCGGATTTTTCGCTGATTGCTGGGTTTGTGGTGCGTTTTTGAGCTTTGGGGAAGTTCTAGAAATTCATTTTTGGGTGTCGAAACTGGAAAAGGGGGTTATCTTCAAGCTCTTGGTTGCCCGCTGGGCGGCTGATTTCCCAAATCTCTTTTTTTCTTATGTGCGGCATCATCGGTTACATCGGCAAACGGCAAGCGAGTCCCATTCTTTTGGACGGGTTGAGGCGGCTTGAGTACCGTGGATATGATTCAGCGGGCATGGCGCTTTTTGGGGTAGGGCATCAGCTGGAGTTGGTGAAGCGGGCAGGCCGGATTGAGACGTTGCGGAAGGCGGTGAGTGACTTGAATCCGCAGGGGACTTCGGGGATCAGTCATACGCGCTGGGCGACGCACGGGGCACCGACGGATGAGAACGCGCACCCGCACCAGGATTCGAGTGGCAAACTGGTGCTGGTTCACAATGGAGTGATTGAGAATTACCAACCGCTGAGGGATCACTTGATCGAAGAGGGGCATGTTTTTGAAAGTCAGACGGACACGGAAGTTCTGGCACATTTGATTGGACGTTTTTTTGATGCGTCAGACGAAGCGGACGGGGAAAAGCGGTTGATTGCGGCTGTGCAAGCGGGTTTAGCGAAGGTGAAGGGGACCTATGGCATTGCGGCCATGCATGTGGATGTGCCTGATGTGATTGTGGGGGCGCGGTTGGGGAGTCCGTTGGTGGTTGGCTTGGGTAAAGGCGAGCATTTCCTGGCGAGCGACGTGTCAGCGCTGGTGGCGCATACGCGGGACGTGGTTTATCTGAATGACTATGACATCGTCACGCTAAGTGATGGCGGGTACACGGTGACATCGCATGAAGGGCGGCCGGCTTCGGTGACGATCAGTCGAGTGGATTTCACGGAGGACGATGCGGACATTGGCGAGTTTCCGCATTACATGCTGAAGGAGATTTACGAGCAACCGGCGTCGTTGCAAAACGCGCTGAGAGGGCGTTTGTCGAGAGATGAGGCGACTGCGGTGCTGGGTGGGTTGAACATGACGCCTCAGGAGTTGCGGAATGTGGACCGGATTATTTTGAGCGGGTGCGGGACGGCGTTTCATGCGGCGATGGTGGGTGAGTATTTGATGGAGAGCATGGCGCGGATTCCGACTGAGGTGGAGATTGCGAGCGAGTTCCGATATCGGAACGTTCCGACCGACAAGGGGACCCTGCAGTTTGTGATCAGCCAGAGTGGTGAGACGATTGATACGCTGGCGGCCTTGCGTGAGGCGAAGCGCAAGGGGATGCGGTGTCTGGGGGTGGTGAACAATGTGGCAAGCACGATTGCCCGGGAGAGCGATGGCGGGGTCTATATCCATGCGGGTCCTGAGGTTGGGGTGGCTGCGACGAAGACGTTCACGTCTCAGGTGGCGGTGCTGACGTTGTTGGGGCTGCTTTTTGGGCGGATTCACCATCTTTCGAGTGTGGATGGGTTGGAGATGATTGATGCCTTGGAGGCCATTCCCGATCAGATCCGTGAAATTTTGAAACAAGCGGACAAGATCAAGGCGATTGCAGAGAAACACGCTAACGCGGAGGGGATGTTGTT
Organism: Verrucomicrobiaceae bacterium; assembly: GCA_029865835.1. GTDB lineage: Bacteria > Verrucomicrobiota > Verrucomicrobiia > Verrucomicrobiales > Verrucomicrobiaceae > JAGRPD01. Next base: position 3,104 of record JARXAL010000073.1, on the reverse strand, counting down.
CATGGGGCGGCAGTTGAACTATCCTGTGGCGCTTGAGGGAGCGCTCAAGATGAAGGAGATCAGCTACATTTATGCGAGTGGACATCCGAGTGCGGAATTGAAACATGGGGTGATTGCGCTGGTGAAGCCGGACATGCCTTCGGTGTTCATTGCACCGGATGACGCGGTGTTTGATAAGAATGTGAGTAACATCGAGGAGGTGAGAGCGAGGAAGGGGCCCGTCATTGCGGTGACGACCGTTGGGCGAACCGAATTGGAGCGCATTACGGATGATGTGATTTATGTGCCGGAGTGCCCAACGTTTCTTGCACCCTTGTTGACGGTGATTCCTTTGCAGTTGCTGTCCTACTACACGGCGGTGGCGCGTGGGTGTGATGTTGATAAACCGAGAAATCTCGCCAAGAGCGTCACAGTCGAGTAAAGTGCTCATTAATGACGCGTGTCCCTCCAACCCAACGGGACCGTTCAGTGACGCTAAAGTGTTCGCTGGCGGTGATGCTGGGTTGTTTTTTTGTTGGGCCAGGCAGTTGGGGGCAGGAAGTGATTGGGCAGCAGGAGGCTGGTAAAGTTCAAGCGGTGGAGAAGGCGGATGGTGCGGGTGAGTCTGGTTCCAGTGCGGTGCCGGTTTGGACTGAGGAGCAAACACCGGTGGATTTTTTGGAAGCGGTGGGATTGGTGGCTAAGGCGCGGTGGAGGCAGCTTTATCGACCGCCGCCCACAACGCCCTCTCCTGATCGAATTCGGACGGCGGTGACCCTGGGTTATTTGGTGGGGGAGAGTTATCTTTGCGTGCAGGCGGCCGATGCGCAGCAGTTTCGGAATAATAATCAGGAGGTGATGACCTATTGCAGGACGCTTGGATTTGGCGAAAAGGTTTCGCCGATGCTTTTGGGACAAGCCAAACTGGCGGAGATGGAGCAGTGGACGGAATTGAAGGTGAGTGTGATTGAGGGGTATCAGGCTCTGGAGCAATCGCTAATGGATCAGCGGGATGAAGACTTGGCGGTGCTGCTCAAGTTGGGGGTTTGGCTGCGAACTTTGGAGATCGTTTCGTCCGTGGTTTTGGATTCGCCCGAGGCAGATTTCAAGAAGCTGTGTGTGGGTTCTCCTGCTCTGATTGAGGAGTTGCGCGGCGCTTATGTGCAAATGCCCGAGAGTGTTCGAGAAGGTGATGTGGGCAAAGAGGTGGGGCATTTGTTGGATTTTCTTTGGCGCAACTGGGGTCGACCGGATTTAGTCGAGCCCAACACTGAAGTGGTGCAGAAGACGCATGAGAGGTTGGCGCAGTCGGCAAGGAAGTTGAGCTTAAAGTGAGGTTGGGAGTAAACCTCTGTCTCGAAGGAGAGCGGGAGATCAGCCGGTGCAACCGAAGAAGCGTCGTTTGATGATGAGATCGGCGACACCGGTGGGTACCATGCTTTTCCATGAGTCATCGCCGGAGGAGATTTTTTTTAGGGCGTCACGCGAAAAGATACTCAGGTATTCCGGAGTGTAGTTGTCCAACGGCACAAAACTGCCGCGATCTTCGAGGTAACCATAAAGCTTTTTGAGTTCCGGTGCGACATTGAGATTGTGAACGGTCGTCATCTCCCCTGTCGAAGCTTGAAGAAGAGGATAGACGTACAATTTGAGTTCATTTTTGAAGAGCCGCCCGAATGACTCCAAGATGCCACCGGGGAGTTGGGTGTAGTACTTCTCTTCGAAGAGTTCAATGAGGCTGGGCGCGCCCATGACGATGCCGATTCGTTCTTTGGTGCGCCAGGAAAGGTAGGCGGCCAAGCGATAGTATTCGAAGTAGTCTGAGATGAGGACCGTCATGCCGCAGGCAGCCAGGAGATCGGCCCGGGCAAGGAAATCTCGGCGGTCCACTTCATTGCCGCCAGCGAGGAGGTTGCGCATGGTGAGTTCGAAGAGAGGCAGCACTTCTTTGCCCTGAACGGCAGGGTCTTGACGGAACTTTTCGAGGGCGCATTGCAGCATGTCCAGGTTCACGTGGGTGGGTGGGCGGAAGCTGCCGCGTTCCACGAGGACGGCTTTTTTGTACAGGACCTCGGATGGTTGAAGGACCTCGCCTTGGGGGCCAAACATGGCGGCACCGCTGAGTCCAAGTTGGACCAGTTTCAAGCTGATGAGTCGATTGTCGACGGCACGGAATTCGATGCCTTTGAATTCAATGACATCGATCTCGATTCGACCCACTGTCAGTTTGTCGAGGAGGCTTTCAACGAGTTGTTCAGGCTCATGATGAAGGAAGAATGCGCCGTAGAGGAGATTTACGCCAACGACACCAAGAGCCTCTTGCTGGAGGGCGGCCTCGGCATCCAACATGCGAACGTGGATGAGGATCTGACTTGGTTCGTCGCGAGGGCGGGATTGAAATTTCACGCCCATCCATCCATGGCATTCGTTGCCGCCTTTGAAACTGCGAGCGACGACGGTGTCTGCGAAGGCAAAGAAGGCGGTGTTGTCACCTCTTTTGTCACTCAGTCGTTCAACGTTGAGTTGCAATTCGCGGTCGAGCATGGCTTGAAGGCGTGAACGCGAAACGTAGCGATCTCCGCTGCCATAGATGGCGTCACTGACGGTCATGTCATAGGCGGAGATGCTTTTTGCAACGGTGCCTGCGGCGCCACCAACGCGAAAGAACCAGCGAACGACTTCCTGGCCGGCTCCGATTTCGGCAAGGGTGCCATACCAGCGGGGGTCCAGATTGATCTTGAGAGACTTGTGGTGGGTGTCTAGTTCCTCGTCGTTCATCAGGCATCCGGGAGCATGATTTGGGCCATGCCCTCAAGCGGAGTCGAAGAGGTAGGTGTCCGGGGATGATGATGCCTGATGTTGGAAGGGAGGACGAGGGAGAAACAGTCTATCTTGGATCGGGAGCTCCAAGGAGGACCCAGGTTTCCAGAAGGGCAATTTCGATGGGTTGAAGCTTCTTTTTGGGTGGCATCGCTGTGTCCGAGTCGAGATATCGAACGGCTTGGATGAGGGGGCTGTTTTTGAGATCGCGGGGAGAGACCGCCGGGCCCAGTTCACCCCCGGTTTGCCAACCCGTGGCGGAGTCAAGGGTGAGGCCGCCTTCCGCGCCATGCTCTTTAGAATGA
>JARXAL010000041.1 GCA_029865835.1 Verrucomicrobiaceae bacterium | reverse complement strand
GCTTAGACCGGTTCTCGAAAATCCTGCCACATTGCCCGGCGGCGGAGCAGCCTCATTGGCTGCGTCAGCCGCTTGCCCGCTATTGATTTAATAGCGGGCTGCGCGACTTCCTTGCCACTGAAGCCGCTGCGCTCACCGGATCAAAATGACATTCTTTTCGAGAACCGGTCTATGTGGATGACGACAGGTCGCTTTTGGCGGGGGAGGTGGCGAAGGTGGAGCGGATCGAGCTGTGGTGGGATCGGCAGGGGATGCCGGACTGGTTTGTGGTGACGAAGCTGCCGGTGGTGGACAAGCGGGGGCGGGTGGCGGGGGTGATGGGGATGCTGCGGCGGCCGGATGCGGCGGAGCGGGCGCTGCCGGTGTTTCAGACGGTGGCGCGGGCGGTGGAGATCATTCGCCGTGACTTTGCGAAGCCGCTGTTGATTGGGGATCTGGCAGCGGCCTGTGGGGAGTCGGTCAGGCAGTTGCAGCGGCGGTTTCGGGATGCGTTTGGGAGCACGCCGCAGGAGTTTTTGATCAAGACGCGGATTCTGGAGGCGGCGCGTCTGCTGGAGGAGACGACGCTGTCGGTGGCGGAGATCAGTGCGCGCTGCGGGTTTGTGGATGCGAGCCGTTTCACGCAGCACTTCCGGCGGCGGACGGGGGTGACGCCGAAGGGGTATCGGGGGAGGGTGGATCAGTAATCAGTAATTCAGTAATCAGTAATCAGTATTCAGTGGGCAGTAAGTGGTAAGTGGTAAGTGGTAAGTGGTAAGTGGTAAGTGGTAAGTAGGGAGTGGTAAGTAGGGAGTGGGGAGTGGGGAGCGGTGGGGTTAGTAGGGTCTGACTGGGATGACGGGGATGCCGCCGCTGATGGTGCAGATGGTGTAGACGGTCTGGCCGTTGATGTAGTAGGGGTAGTAGTAGCTGCCGCCGCAGTAGTAGAAGTTCACGCCGCGATAGGGGCGGACGACGTAGCCGCCGGGGAGGCCATACATGTAGCGGTGGGGGTTGCGGGGATCGAAGGGGCCGCGGGGGTCGAAGGGGCCGCGAGGATCCAGCGGGCCGCGAGGGTCGAAGGCGCCACGGGGATCCAAGACGCCGCGCGGGTTGCCGGGGCGATGGCGGGGGGCGGCTTCGGCTTGAGGGGTGAGGAGGGTGAGGGTGACGGCGGCTGCGATGAGCCGGGCGGTGGAACGAAGAGTCGATGAGTTCATGAGTGTGGGAGGATGGGGTGGGTGTTTCAGCGGCTTTTGAGCATTTTGACCTTGGTGGAGTCGGCGGCGGGGCGCTTGGTGAAGAGGGTTTCGTCGACCTTGGGGTTGAGTTCCCATTTGGAGAGGCGGATGTCCCAGGTGGGCTGGCCTTTGAGGTCGGTGAAGGTGAGGGTGTAGCGGCGGGGGAGGCCGTCTTTTTTGCCGACCCAGAGGTCTCCGGTCATGCCGTTTTGTTTGAAGTGCAGGTGATCACAGCGGGTGAAGCCGACCCACTCGGTGCCGATGACGGAGGCGGAGGTGACATCGCGGAAGAGTTGGCTGGAGACGTCGGCGGCGAGGAGTTCGGCGACGGGGGGGCGGAAGCCGAATTGGGCGTCGATCTGGTCGGCGAATTGCTCGATGGAGGCGGCTTTGAGGGGTTCGAGGGCGTGATGCTTGAGGGTGGGGTGCATGACGCAGACGGTTTTGCCGTCGAAGGCGAGTTCGCGGGTTTCGTCGCCGGCGTTTTGGAGGACGTAGAAGTGGTTGGGGCGTTTGAGGGTGATGGCTAGCGGGCCTTTTTCCAATTTGTATCCGACGCCGAGGGCGGGGTCGATGGTGTGTTTGGCGGTGAGGCGGAGGGTTTGGGCGGCCTGGAGTTTGGTGGCGACGGATTGGGCGAGGGCTTTGGCTGCGGGCTCAATTTCGGCTTGGACAGGGGACTGCAGCAGGAGGCCGGAGAGGGCGGCGGCGGCGAGGAGGTATCGAGGGGTGGAGGGCAGGGTTTTCATGGGAGGGGTGAGTTTGGTTTCGTCTAAGGCTTTTAGCCCAATACTGAAGAAAAAGTCAATGGGAAGTCCTTACTTTAGACCGATTCTCGAAGTGCTTGTCACCTTGCCCGGCGGCGGAGCAGCCTCCTTGGCTGCGTCAGCCGCTGGCCCGTTATCTCTTTGATAGCGGGCTGCGCGACTTCCTTGCCACTGAGTCCGCTGCGGTCGCCGGATCCAAATGACCATTCCTTTCGAGAAACGGTCTACTTGCCTTCGGCGGCCCATTTTTTCATGAGGGCGATGTTAGCTTCGACGATGGGGTCTTTCTTTTTGAGGTATTCTGCCATGTCGCTGTCGTATTGGGTGGTGGTTTCGGGGGCGGGGTCGCGGGTGGCGGTGAGTTTTGCGTCGAGGAGCTGGCGGTGTTTTTCGAGGGTGTCTTTGAAGGTGGAGTTGGTGGCGTGGTTGGTGACTTGGTGGGGGACCTGGAGGGTGTCGTAGAGTTCTTCGGGGGCGCGGGTGGGGCTGAAGAGGAGGTCTTCAGAGACGGAGGGGAGGGTGCCTGCGGTGTGGGCGGCGCGCAGGGCGATGAGGATGGGTTTGGCGTCTTTGTAGGCGTTGGGCTGGAGGTGGGGACGCTGGGGGTGGCCGTTGCGGATGTAGAGGAAGCGGTCGGTGCGGATGGAGCGGAGGTTTTCGGTGGTTTCGTCACAGCGGTCGCGTGCGGCGAAGACTTCGGTGCGGGGGGTGTAGTCTTTGGCGAAGAGGTTGCGGCCCTGGATGGCGGGGGGGATGGGCAGGCTGGCGGCGGCGAGGGAGGTGGGGGCCATGTCGATCTGTTCGATGAGGTCGTCGCGGACGGTGCCTTTGGCGATGCCGGGGCCGCGCACGATGAAGGGGACGTGGGTGCCTTCGTTGTAGAGGAATTGTTTGCCGCGGGCGTGGGAGATGCCGTGGTCGGTCATGAAGATGATGAGGGTGTTTTCGAGCAGGTTTTCTTTTTCGAGGCGGGCGATGACCTGGCCGACGTGATGGTCGGTGAGGCGGACGGCATCAAGGTAGTCGGCCCAGTCCTGGAGGAGGACGGGATCGCGGGGATAGTAGGGGGGGCGGGTGACGCGTTCGGGGTCGGTGGCGTTGCCGAAGGTGGCGATGACGCGTTGGCGGTAGGCGGCGCGTTTTTCCATGGGGCCTTCACGGAGTTTGCCGCCGTGGAGCTGGACCTGCATGAAGAAGGGTTTGTCACCGTGGTCGGCCCAGTCGTGGCTGTTGTAGATGGAGGGGTCCCATTCGAAGTTGTAGTCGGTCTTGCCGAGGCGGGCCTGGGTGGATTTGCCTTTTTTATTTTTCCGTGAGGCGAGATCCTGTCCGGTGTTGTCTTTGCCGGGGAGACCGGAGCCGATGCAGGTGTAGTAGCCGGCTTTTTGGAAGAGGGCGGGAACGGGGGTGACGCCTTCGGGGAGGTGGATTTTCAGGTCGCCGCGACCGCTGCGGTGGTGTTGGGCGCCGATGGTGGTTTGATACAGGCCGGTGATGAGGGCGGAGCGGCAGGTGGAGCAGACGGGGGCGGTGACGTAAGCGCGGGTGAAGCGGGTGCCTTCTGCGGCGAGGCGGTCGATGTGGGGTGTTTGGATGGTGGTTTCTCCGTAGCAGGAGAAGTGGGGGGACATGTCATCGACGACGAACCAGAGGATGTTTGGGATTTCGGATTTCGGATTTGGGATTGCGGATTGTGTGTGGGCGCAAGGGGTGATCGCGAGGGTGAGGAGCAGGAGGAAGAGCAGGTGTTTCATGGGAGCGGGGAGAGGTGAGAACGCTGAAACGGGCCGCTCATTTCGTCTGAATCGAATCCGAACTCTGAAGTTGGAGGCATCTGATAGGCTTGAGCAATCAAGCCTCTGCGCCTCTCGATCACCTCGAATTTTGTCAGTCGGGCTGAAGGTGCCATCAGGGGCTGACGCGGAGGCGGGTCCAGTGGTTGCCATCGCGGAGGTAGCGGAGGCGGTCGTGGAGGCGGCTGGTGCGACCCTGCCAGAATTCGATTTCGTCGGGGACGAGGGAGTAGCCGCCCCAGTGGGGGGGGCAGGGGATTTCCTGGTCGGCGTATTGGGTTTCGAGTTCGGCGGCGCGGGATTCGAGGTGGGAGCGATCGGGGATGATTTGGCTTTGGGTGGAGGCCCAGGCGCCGATTTGATGGGAGCGGGGGCGGGCGGCGAAGTAGCTTTTGGCTTCGTCGTGGGGGAGTTTCCAGACGAGGCCGCGGGCGGTGACTTGGCGTTGGCGTGCGGTCCAGAGGAAGCAGATGGCGGCGCGGTTGTTTTCGGCGAGTTCCTGGCCTTTGCGGCTTTGGTAGTTGGTGTAGAAGTGGAAGCCGCGGTCGTCGAGGCCTTTGAGGAGGACGATGCGGGCGGTGGGGATGCCGCCCTGGCCGATGGTGGCGAGGGTCATGGCGTTGGGTTCGGGGAGCTGATGCTGGAGGGCGTCGTGCAACCAGTCGTGGAAGAGGATGAAAGGATCGCTGGGGGCGGAGGATTCGTCGAGGGCGTCGAGTTCGTAGCTGACGCGTAAATCCTGGAGGTTTGGTTTGTCAGGAGCATTCATATCCGTTATCTGATTTTCAATCATCCTGGGCCGAGGGGGTTGCGAAAGCGAGCTTAAAGGCGACAGGTTTCGAAAGTCTTACGCTTCCATTGTCTCTCTCATGCCTTCTATTGTCACTGGTATCATTCAAGATCTGAATCGGACGCTGATCGATGCGGCGTCGATTGAAGCGCGTGTGGCGGAGATGGCGGAAGAGATTGAGAGGGATTGCGCGGGGGAGGTGCTAACGGTGGTGGCGTTGATGGATGGGTCGCTGTTTTTTGTGGCGGATCTTTTGAGGAAGATTGATTTGCCGATTCGGTTGATCACGCTGAGTGCGAGCAGTTACCATGGGGGGACGTCGAGCAGTGGGAGTTTGCGGGTGGCCTGGCCGGAGGGGATGGATTTGAAGGGGCAGACGGTTTTGCTGTTGGACGATATTTTGGATACGGGTCTGACTTTGAGTGAGATTCGGCTGCACCTGGAGGCGCAGGGGCCTCGGTGGTTGCGGTGTGGGGTTTTGCTGAGCAAGAAGCGGGAGCGGGCGCGGGAGGTGGTGGCGGAGTATGTGGGGTTTGAGATCGAGGATGAGTTTGTGGTGGGCTATGGGATGGATTTTGACGGGCGGTTCCGGAATCTGCCGTGCATTGGGGTGCTGAAACTGGATGCTTGAGATGATGCGGGTGCGGGTGCTGTTTTTTTCGGTGCTGCGGGATTTGACCGGGGTGGAGGAGCTGGAGGTGGAGGTTGAGGAGGGGGCGAGGCTGGGGGGGCTGATGGCGGGGTTGTTTGAGCGGTGGCCGAGGCTGGGGGAGTGGGATGCGAGTTTGTTGCTGGCGGTGGATCAGGCGTATGCGGGGCGGGAGGTGGTGTTGAGGAGTGGGTGTGAGGTGGCGGTGATGCCGCCGGTGCAGGGGGGGTAGGGGGAGGGGAGCAGGGGGCAGGAGTAATCAGTGATCAGTATTCAGTATTCAGTATTCAGTGAGTGGTTAGTGGGGAGGGATTTTGATAGGTTTGGGGTTGAGTGGGCGTTTTGTTGGGCTTGTTTGATGCTTTATGAAGATTCTTTTTCCGTTTGCGGCGTTGGTGGTTGTTTTGGGTTTTGCTTTTGCTGGCAATGAGGCGCCGAGTGGGAAGGCGAAGGCGTTGCGGGTGCTGATGGTGACGGGGGGATGTTGTCACGATTACGAAAATCAGAAGATGATTTTGGCCGAGGGCTTGAGTGCGCGGGCGAATGTGGAGTTTGAGGTGGTGCATGAGGAGGGGCCGGAGGGGAAGAAGGACAAGACGCACCGGATTTCGATTTATGAGAAGGCGGATTGGGCGAAGGGGTATGATTTGGTGCTGCACAATGAGTGTTTTGGCGGGATCACGGACAATGCGTTTGTGGAACGGATTGCGAAGCCGCACTTCGATGGGGTGCCTGCTGTGATGCTGCACTGTTCAGCGCACAGCTACAGGGCGGCGAGCACGGACGAGTGGCGCAAGTGTCTGGGGATGAAGAGCATGAGCCATGAGAAGAACCGGGATTTGCTGGTGAAGAACGTGGCGGCGGAGCATCCGGTGATGAAGGGGTTTCCGGCGGAGTGGCTCGACAAGGCGGACGAGCTTTACAAGAACGAGCATTTGTATGAGAACTTCACGCCGCTGGCGAAGGCGTATGGGGAGGACACGAAGCAGGATCATGTGCTGGTGTGGACGAATCAGTATGGGGCGGGGAAGGTGTTTGCGACGACGATGGGGCACAACAACTCGACGATGGAAGATCCGGTGTTTTTGGATTTGGTGGCGAGGGGTTTGTTGTGGGCTTGCGGGAAACTGGATGCGAGTGGGAAGCCGATGGCGGGCTTTGAAGGCCAGCAGAAGTGAGGAATGGGTCATTGAGTGAGGGAGGTTTTCCCGGGTAGCGGATGATCGCGTGGGCGGCGCTGCTTGGGGAAATCCTGATGGCGTGCGACTTTGCGGACCTGACTTTGGAGAAGTGCGGAGGCGATGAAATCTCAGGTTTCCCAAATTCTTACTTTCAATATGTTTATAAATTGCTATAATTACGAGAAATATTAGTGAAATTGAAGGTCTGGCTGTGTCAGGCTTGAAAAGGCTCTTTTGTCCATGTCCCCTCATCGTCCATCTTTACTGCTTGTGTTGCTAGTGGCTATGCCGCTGGCGCTGCTGGTGTGGCTGGGGACGTATTTGCATGCTGACGGGGAGAGACGGGCGCGGACGACGCGGGAAGCGATTGTGACGGAGCGGTTGGAGGTGGCGAGTCAGCAGTTGCTGGCGGATTTGAAGTTGGCGGTGCGGCAATTGGATCAGGCGGCGGAGGTGACGGCGGAGGCGACTCAGAACTGTGTGCTGGTCGATCATCCCTGGATTCGCGCGGCTCTTTGTCAGAGTCCGGGTGGGGAGCCGATGCTGGCGGGGGATGAGGCTGCGATTGGGATTTTGAAGGGTCCAATGCTGGCCTTTCAGCGTGGGTTTGGGAAAAAGACGAAGTCGCAGGCGGTGGGCAAGCGGGACCGGGATTTTGAGTTGGTTTCAGCGGGTTTGGAGCAGGGATGGAAGGGGTATCGGCTGGGGCCGATTTTGGCTTCGGTGACGGACACGCGACTGCCGGGTCAGGATGAGAGTGGGTTGATTGTGCGAGTGATGGGGGATGGGTTGCCGGAGGTGATTCACTGGCATTTGCTGAGTGACGGCCGGATGCTGGGGGCGCTGCTGGACAGTCAGCGGTTTTTTGGGGCGTTGTTTGAGACGATGCCGCCGGTGGCGCTGAAGACGCTGACGGGCAGGATGAGTTTGGTTTCTGAGGGGGGAAAGACGCTGCACGGGTGGGGCAATGCGGCGGCCAAAGGACGTGAGGAAGAGATGGCGACCCTGGCGTGTCCTTTGCCGTTTCAGTCGTGGCGATTGCAGTATGAGCCTGCGCAAGATGAGTTTCCGTCGGCGGCGTTGTTTCCGATTTTGCTGGGGGTATCGTCGGGGAGTTTGTTGGTGCCGTCGCTGGCGTTGCTGTATTTTCGGGAGAACAGCCGTGAGATTCGCGTGGCGCAGCAGCGGGTGAGCTTTGTGAATCAGGTGTCACACGAGTTGAAGACACCGCTGACGAACATCCGGCTGTATGCGGAGATGGCGAGGGGGCGGGCGGAGGATCGTGATGATGTGGCGTCGGTGCGGCAGTTGGCGGTGGTGGAGTCTGAGACAGCGAGGTTGAGCCGGTTGATTCAGAATGTGCTGAATTTTGCGAACAAGAAGCGGGATTGTTTGACGGTGACGGAGAAGTCGGTGGATTTGGCGGCGGTGATTGGGAGGCTGGCGGATCAGTGGAAGCCGGTGCTGGATAAGCGGGGAATCGCTGTGGAGGTGAACGTGCCTGAAAGTTTGGAGGTGCAGACGGATCCGGATGCGGTGGAGCAGATCTTGGGGAACCTGCTCTCGAATGCGGAGAAGTATGCGGTGGATGGGAACTGGGTGGGCATCGAGGCGATGGTGGCGGACGAGGGGCGGGTGACCGTGGCGGTGGCGGATCATGGACCCGGGATTCCGGTGAGCAAACAGGAGGCGGTGTTTGAGCCGTTTGAGCGGTTGCGTTCGGATTTGCGTGAGGGGGTGAGTGGGACGGGGATTGGACTGACGATTTCACGTGAGTTGGCTGGCCTTTTGGGAGGCAGTCTGTTTGTCGATGCGACCTACCGAGAAGGATCCCGTTTTGTTCTGAGCCTGCCTATCACCCCTGCTGCGAAGACTGTCGTTTCATAAATCCCACCCCTGCCCCCCAAAAAACGCCATGAAAATGATGATTGCCGAAGATGATGACCACACGCGTGAAGCGCTGCGTGAGGTTCTGACGATGGAAGGTTTTGATGTTGTCCCTGCCGCGGACGGACAGCAGGCGTATGACTTTTTTCGAGAGCAGAGGCCGGATTTTGTGTGTTTGGATGTGATGATGCCGGGTTTGAACGGTTATGAGGTGTGCAAGCGAATCCGCCGGTTGGATGAGGACGTGCCGATTTTGTTTTTGACGGCGAAGGCGGAGGAGATCGACGCGGTTTTAGGCTTGGAGTTGGGGGCGGATGACTACATGACGAAGCCGTTCGGGGTGAAGGAGATCATTGCGCGGATTCGGGCGATTTTGCGGCGGACGGCGGCGCGGTCGGTGAAGCCGAATGAGGTGGACGAGTATATGATGGATGATTTGCGGATCGTGCAGAGTGAATTGAGGGCCTACCGTGGCAATCATGAGATTCCGCTGGGTCCGAGGGATGCGAAGGTGCTGCGATTGCTGTTTGAGCGCAGAGGCAAGGTGGTGGATCGCAACACGCTGGCGGACGAGGTGTGGGGGGTGGATTACTTTCCGGAGAGTCGGGCGCTGGACCAGCACATTTCGCAGTTAAGGAAGCGGGTTGAGGCGGACACGGCACGGCCGAGGATCATTCGGACGGTGCATGGGGCGGGGTATCGGTTTGATGGGTAGGGGGCCGTTTCCGGTTTGCCGTTCCCTGTTCGCAGTTAGGCGGCGGGAGAGGCTTGGAAGCGCTTGATGAGGGAGCCGTAGGCGACGTAGGCGAAGCCGCCGAGGAAGAGGAAGAGGAAGGGGAGGCTCATCCACTGGCCGCGATGGATGGCGAGGGCGACGAGGCCGGTGAAGTAGAGGGCGACGGCGGCTTCGAGCCACATGGAGAGGGATTTGCCGGCTTTGTAGCGGGGTTTTTTGACGGTGCCGTTGGAGGCGCGATTTTCTTCGCCGAATTTGGGGGTGCGGACGAAGTCGCTTTCTTGATTGAAGAGGGCTTCGAGGACGGCTTTGCCGTTGTTGATGGACATGCCGATGCCGAGGGCGAGGAGGGCGGGGAGGTAGGGGATGGCTTTGACCCAGCCCCAGCGGGTTTGGGCACCCTGGGCAGCCAAGTAGAAGACGATGACGGAAAGGGAGGCGAAGACGAAGACGGGGAGGTCAACAAAGACGGCCTTTTGCCAGGAGCCACCGAAGGTGAAGGTGGCGGGGTACATGAGGACGAGGACGCAGAGGGTGAGGAGGTAGGCGAAGTTGGAGGTGAGGTGGGCGGTGGCTTCGATTTTGTGGCCCAGAGGGGCGCCGCTGCGCCAGATTTCGGCGAGGATTTTTTTGCAGACCTGGATGGAGCCTTTGGTCCAGCGATGCTGCTGGGATTTGAAGCTGTCCATGTCTGGCGGGAGTTCGGCAGGGACGACGACGTCTTTGAGGTAAACGAAGCGCCAGCCTTTGAGCTGGGCGCGGTAGGAGAGGTCGAGGTCTTCGGTGAGGGTGTCGTGCTGCCAGCCGCCGGCTTCGGTGATGGCCTGGCGGCGCCAGATGCCGGCGGTGCCGTTGAAGTTGAGGTAGTAGCCGTGGCGGCTGCGGGCGGATTGTTCGAGGACGAGGTGGCCGTCGAGGAAGAGGGCTTGGAGTTTGGTGAGGAGGGAGAAGTCGCGGTTGAGGTGACCCCAGCGGGCTTGGACCATGCCGACGGTGGGGTCGGTGAAGTGGTGGATGAGTTTGTGGAGGTAGTCGGGTCCGGGGAGGAAGTCGGCGTCGAAGATGCAGATGAATTCGCCGGTGGCTTGGGGCATGGCGGCGTCGAGGGCGCCGGCTTTGAAGCCGGTGCGGTCGGTGCGGTGGTGGTGGGTGATGTCGTGGCCCTGGGCGCGGAGTTTGGCGCAGAGGCGGGCGCAGTCGGTGGCGGTTTCGTCGGTGGAGTCGTCGAGGACCTGGATTTGGAGGCGGTCGCGAGGGTAATCGAGGGCGGTGACGGCGTGGAGGAGGCGGTCGACCATGAGGGCCTCATTGAAGAGGGGGAGCTGGACGGTGACTTTGGGGAGGTCTTCGAAGCGGGAAGACTCTTTGGCTTCGTGTTGGCGATGATGCCAGTAGTGCCAGAGGATTTTGATCCGGTGCGCCCCAAAAGCCGACAGGCCCGCGAAAACGAGGGCGTAGCAGATCATCCAAATTAGTGAGTTCCACTCGATCATAAGGGAGTATTCCCGGAAAGAGCGGGAATGAATCGCCGCCAGCCGACAGTCGTCAAGCAGCAAATTAGGTGCCAGAATCCAGGAAAACAAGCCGATTTACGGTCTTTTTGGGCGTGGGCGGTCAAGAGGCGGGAGGGGTTAGGGACTCGGTGATGAAGTATTCGTTGCCTTCGGAGTCGCGGATTTGGCCGAGGAGGATGGGTTCTCCGGGGCGGATGGAGGGGAAGGTGAGGATGCGGCCGCCGGCTTTTTCGATGCGGCGGGCGGCGTCGATGACGCTTTCGAACTGGAGGCTGAGGGAGGTGGGCTGGGGGGAGCCGTCGTGGCCGCCGTGGAGGGCGATGATGGCATCGCCAAAGGCGAGTTCGCTCCACCAGTCGGAGATGAGGCGCGGTTCGAGTTCAAACACGTCCCGGTAGAAGGCGACGGCGCGATTCATATCGGCGGCGGCGAGGATGTGTTTGATGACGAGGGGTTTCACGGGAGAGGGAACCGATAGTTTGGACTGAGGGAATCGGCCAGAGATAATCTATCTTTCTGTCGGGGAATCTTTTTGGGCCGGGGCGAGCGGTTTTCGGGTTTTCGTTGGAGGGATTTGGGATTGGGGCTTGAAGTGGGGTGGTGGTGGCTCATGGTGGGGAACCGGGATGTCCGGTGAAGACGTAATTGATCCCTGATGAACACGAAGATTTCTGCCTACGCCCATCCTGAAGTGCTTGTGGATGCGGATTGGTTGCTGGAGCATTTGAATGACCCGAATGTGCGGGTGGTGGAGAGCAATGAGGACTTGCTGCTGTATGACATGGGTCATATTCCGGGGGCGGTGCACATTGACTGGAGGCGGGACTTGAATGACCAGACGGTGCGGGATTATGTGGGGCCGGAGGGGTTTGCGGCGTTGTGCGAGCGGAACGGGATCGGGCCGGAGACGACGGTGGTGTTTTACGGGGACAAGAGCAACTGGTGGGCGTGCTATGCTTTTTGGGTGTTTCAGCTTTTTGGGCACAGCAACGCGAAGGTGCTCGATGGGGGACGGGACAAGTGGGAGGAGGAGGGGCGGCCTTTGACGAGGGAGGTGGTGGCTCATCCTGCGGTGACGTATCCGGTGCCGGCGGGTCGGAACGATGCGGCGCACCGGGCGTATTTTCAGCAGGCTTTGGAGCACATGCAGGCCGGGAAGAAGATGGTGGATGTGCGGAGTCCTAAGGAGTTCAGCGGGGAGACGACGCACATGCCGGAGTATCCGCAGGAGGGGGTGCTGCGTGG
>JARXAL010000015.1 GCA_029865835.1 Verrucomicrobiaceae bacterium | reverse complement strand
GCCAAACCCAAATCGCCCATCAAAGTAACCGGGCCATTCCTCGCCCGAGTCGAGGACCAAAGTCACACGCACGTTACCTTTACATCCCTCAGACAACGCCGAATTAAAAACCCGGACTTCCCTGACTTGCCTCAGTCTCTTCATAGTCCAAAAAGACTCGCTCATTGATTCTGAAATCACCCCACAAGGACATCGAGTCCCTTTTCCCTCTCTCAACCCACACGACCGTTCTCGCCACCCCAACACCACATCTCTCGATCACCTTGGGATCACCCTCCAAGTCGTATCTCATCATCAAACGATCATGCGGCACGCCAGCAAAGAGGGGGCATCCGGTGGGCGGCTTTAGATTTGATGACACCAATTCTTGCACCTCCTCATCGCTCAGTCCGAAGATTTCACGATCCGCCCACGCCTCCAGCGCTGCCACCTTCCGCACATCACTCAGTTCCCGCCTCAACTCATACCGCATCTTCGCCCGCCAAACAAAAGGCATCAGCGGCGGCACAATCAAATAGACCAACCCTCCCAGGATAAACACACCCCAAACTAGCTGACTCAACCAAACATCAGGCTTCTTCATGGTAAACCACTTTCACGAACGTTCCCCCTTCCTTCTCACGGCTCATGGGAATGATCCTTGAAGTCCCCAATCGTCGTATTCGGAAACATGCCGTCTTGCCCACACCGGAAATAGATCGTGATCGGATCAAACTGAGGCCTGTTAGTCCCAAGAGAGTGCCAGATGACATCAAACAAATCATAGAGCGACTTGGGTCCACCCCCTACCCCACGCCTGAACTCAACAACCTTCTCTTGCATGTGCTCCGAAAAAGCCACCGCATCTTGAGGCGGCACCACGAACCGAATCATGATCCCTTTCGGTTCGAAATACTCACGTTCGATCAAAATGAAAAATTCGTTCAAAGTGAGATCGTTCCACCGCTCCTCCAGCGCAATTGACCTTGTCTCTCCATACTCGATCAACGCCTTGTTTTGCTTCAGATCCTCCTCCTCGCTCATCTCCCGCTCTCCGCAGGAGGCGAACGCAAGCAGGCACGCAAAAACACGGACAAGGTTTATCTTCACAGCACACGAAGTCTTAGCGATTATTTCCTTCATCCAATCAATTCGGAATAGTCAGTGCGGGTTCACAACCAGACTCTCTTCACACCAACTCGACTGATTCACCGCTAAGAACAGATGCCAAGCAAAATCAGTCGAGGCCCGTAAATCCTGCAAGAATCCCCCCCCTTCCCGGTAACCCCAATCCCTTCAGGCGTTTCCACCCCTTAATCCCCGTCAATAACAGCCATCGTGATCGACTCCCAGTACAAGATGTCGCCAGACGTAGCATTTAGAATCCGCAGCACGATCTTGGTCCTTGAAGGGCCCTCTAAAATCCTCTCCTCCGACTCATTCGAGAGCAAGAGATAGTGCCTACTATCGGTGTCTTCCAAATCAACATCCACTGCCTCCGTCAGCTCAGAATGCTCGCCCAAAGCCTCCGCAAACCTCATCAGTCTCTCCTCCCACGGTCCATGCTGATGCCACTCTCTGCCCTCTGAGAGTTGTTGCAATATCGTCGCTACCACCCTTTCATTCGACATGGCTGGAATCCCGTGCGCATTCAGAACCTAGTTCAATCGACCGCAAAGTTGAAATAGACTCACCATCTTCGGGAGGGTCGACGAACCAAACACAGTGCTCCAGTCCACTCCCTCCGCTTGGACGGGTTCACCATTCTCCACCGCATACACGTTCAACCCGAAACGGAATGAAGGATCCACGTCAATCGAACACGAAAACTGTCGACGCTCAGGTCCCCGAATGACGACCGTGGTGTCTGGGAATGAAAAGCGGTATTCGTTTCCCAGGCACTCAATTTCGGCGACCGTCTTGGCCGAAAAATGTCCTGTCATGGCCGCGTTCTCAAAAAAGCTGATCAGCTGATTCCTAGGCTTCTTGTCATCAAGCACGGACCGATGTTCAATCGCATCGAGCAAAGAGACAAGCACGTCCTCGGATTTTACCATTGAAACCCCAGCTCTCTTACCATGTAGGTTGAAGAATTCAGCCACATCCCCGCAATCACCCACCTCCCTCGAGCGAGACGTCTCATCTCCCAGACAACCAATCGTGATCGCAAAGCAGACAACCAGGCTCAAGCATTGATTCACCATCCCACTCATGGTGCTGAATAAAGCACCGACTCCCGCCCCAATAAAGCCATCTTTGAAATTCCCTCCCGTCAACTCACCACTCACTCCTCACGACTGATTACTGAATACTGATTACTGATCACTCCCCACTCACTCCCTCACGGCAACCCCACCCCCAACTGCTCCGCCGTCACCACCGGCACCGCATGAGTCGTCAGACTCGTGTCGTCAAAGTGCCACCACTCGCTCTCCAAAATCCGGAACCCCGCTCCATGCATCGCCCGTTGCAAGCGATGCAGATTCCACCCCACCTTCTTGCTACCGCCCCGGTAGTGATACCCCGTATGCTCACTCGCCTCATCATGCCACGTCGGCATCTTGCACAACCGCCCCTCGCGATCCAGCAACGTTACATCCACCGCGCACCCTCCGCAGTGCCCCGACCACCCTTCATCCGGATGCCTGAACAAGTTCGGATTCTCTGACTCACTCAAAAACTTCAACTGCACCTCCGCTGGGCGCCACGCGTCCCACACACACAACTGGTAGCCCTGCAACTTCAGCGCCTCCTGCGCCACCTTCAACCTCTCCGCCGTCTGCCGCAGCAGCAAACAAGGCATCGCTTTCGGATACACCGCCTTGCCCCGCAGCGCCCCCGGATGCGAATAACGCAGGTCCACCACAATGTCCGGGATCACCTCCCGCACATCCACCAGATCACGTTCCGCCGCCCGCTCCAAAATCGGCAGCATCCCCTCCGTCACCGGCTGAAAGGCCACCTTCCGCGTGCCGCATGACGTCGCAGTAGCCAGGATCAGAAGAAGCAAAAACCGAAACATTCGCCCCTGCCTTTGCCCCCAAATCGACCTCCCCGCAAGCCCCTCTTCACTTCGCCACTTCCACCTGCGAAGGATGCATCAAATACGCCATCAAATCCCGTCGCTGCTCCTCGCTCAACGCCATCAAGAGCCCCTCCGGCATCATCGAAACCGCCAACTTCTCCTGCTTCACCACTTCGGCTTTCTCCACCGTCGTCTCCGCCTGAATCATCCTCAAAGTCAGCGTCCGCTCCGTGCTCTCCGCCACCAACCCTGCCAGCACCCGACCATCCTTCAGCGTCACCACCGTCATCTGATAGTCCGCCCCCACAACCGCCCCGGGATCCACCACATTCTCCAGCAGGTAATCCAAACTCGACCGCCCCGCTCCCGTCAAATCCGGCCCCACCTTGCCCCCCTCACCATAAAGCACATGGCACCCCATGCACACCAGTTGATAAACCTGCCGCCCCTTCCCCAAATCCGCCGCCCCCAGCACCTCCGCCGTCAGCGCCTTCTTCAACGCCTCAATCTGCTCCCGCTTGTCCGCACCCGACTCCTTCACCACTCCCCACACTTTCTCCAACTTCGCCGTCAGCCCCGCATCATCAAAAGCCCGCATCTGCCGCGCCTGCATCGCCGTGATGAGACCCTTCGCGACTTTCCCCTTCTCCACCTCATCCAGCAGCATCCCCGCCCACGCACGCCGCGCCACCATCACCTCCAGCACACCCCCACGCTCTTCCGCCGAAAACTTCCCCCATCGCTTCAAAATCTCACGCCCCACCTTCTCCTCATCAAACAAAGCCAAACCCTTCACCGCCTCCCCACCAATCCCGCGCACATCCAGCAATCTCAAACACAACTCCCGCAGTTCCGGCACCCGCGCCTCAATCAAACTCCTCAACGCCACCACACGCTGCTCCACCGTCGCCCCCTCATCCTTCGCCACTGCCATCACCGCCTCCATCGCCCGCCCATCCCCGAACAAAACACTCAACTCCCGCACCCGCTCTTCCCCTTCCACATCCCCCTTCACCGCCGCCACCAGCGCCTCCCATCCCTCCGGCTTCGGCGCCTTCCGCCACCCCGCAAACGCCTCGCTCATCCCCTGCAAAATCTCCTTCCGCAGCCCCGGCCCCATCTTCACCGCCAACGCCACCAAGTCCCCCATCGCCTCCGCATCCTTCTCCACCCGACCCGCCACCGCCCGACTCATCCACCGCAATGTCAGCGGCCACCGGCACCGCTCCGCCACCCGCACCAATCCCTTCGCATTCGCCTCCACCAGCGGCATCAACCCATACCACACCATCATCGGCAACTGCGCATCCCCCGCATCCTCCCGCCGCGCCATCAACGCCCCCGCCACATCCCCACGCTGCATCACCGGCAACCGCTGCAACGCCGATGCCAAACCCAGCCTCACCAACCCCGACGCATCACTCGACGCCATCTCCACCATCCGGCTCACCAATCCCGGATCCAAATACTCCTTCACATCACGTCCCACCCCATCACCCCGATCCAACCTCCGATCATCCAACAACAACCTCAGCCCCCACACCCGCACCATCTCATTCGCATCTCCCATCAACGCCAGCATCAAACTCTGCCGTTCCTCATAAGCCTCCGCCCAATCCCAAATCACCTCCAGCGCCCACAACGCCCGCAACCGAATCACCACCTCCGCCTGCTCATCTCGCACCCAGCCCAGCAACTTCTCCTTCATCCCCGCCACCGGCTCACCCACCGCCAACCGCTCACGCATCTGCCGCTCCCAAAACGGATTGTCCACCCGGATCAACCGCTCCATCGACTCCAGCGTCAGCGGCTTCATCAAATCGTCAAAACTCACCTTCGACACCGCCCCATAGCTCACCCGAAAAATCCGCCCACTCTGCCGGTGCACCCCCGTGTGCTCATGACATTCCCCCACATCACTCCAATCCAAAACATAGGCGCACCCATCCGGCCCCTGCCGAATCTCCGTCCCCCGAAACCACTTGTCCGCCGACACCAAAACATCCGGCTCATGTCGCCCCACATAGCTGCTCCCCAGCCGCTCCAACCGCTCCACATTCGCCCGCCGCCCATGCAGATTCAGCGTAAACAACCGATCCCGATACCCCTCCGGCCAGCCCGCCCCCTGATAAATCATCATCCCCACATGCGCATGACCCCCACCCAGATCATTCGCCGCCCCATCCCGCGAATCACTCCACTTCCCCTTCGTGTCAAAATGCCAGTGATCCGCGATCGTGTCCATCCGCTCAAACACCAGCGGATTCATCGGCGCCCCGAACGACTCCTTGCAGTGCGCTCCCGGAATCAAATGCCACAGATGCCCATTCACCACATTGATGAAAAAGCCCTCACCATGCTTGTCCCAATCGTGCCCCCACGGATTCGTCGTCCCGTGCACCACCACCTCCGCCACCCCGCGCCCCGGATGAAACCGCCAAATCCCCCCCTTCATCGGCACCCGCTCCACCTCCGGTGTCCCCGGCGCACCGATCTTCGCCGGACAACTGTGCCCGCACCTCCCATACAGCCATCCATCCGGCCCCCAGCGCAATCCATTCGCCAGATTGTGATAACTGCTCTCCCCCACCTCAAACCCGTCTAACACCACCACAGGCGCCGCATCCGGCTCATCATCCCCATCCGCATCCGGCACAAACAACAACTGCGGCGGACACATCAACCACACCCCACCGCGCCCCACCTCCACACTCGTCAACCGCTGCACCTTATCGATAAAAACCTTCGGCTCCTCCGCCACGCCATCCTGATCCGCATCCTCCAAAATCAACACCCGATCCCGCAGTGCCATGTCATACCTCACCCCCTTCTCCGCATAAGTGAAATTCTCCGCCACCCACATCCGCCCCCGATGATCCCAAGTCATCGCAATCGGATTCCGCACCGTCGGCTCCGCCGCAAACACCCCCACCTTGAATCCCTCCGGCACCTTAAACCCCGCCGCCGCCGCATCCGGATCCAATGGCAGCACACTCAAATCCTTCTCCGAGTCGTGCGGCTCCGGAAAACCCGCAGCCATCGCCGCCGTCACGCCCAGCATTCCAAAAACAAAAGCTCGCCAAATCATCCCCCAGTAAAGAACATTCATCCCCACCACGCAAGACCCGTCAAGATTCCCGCCCAAGGTGGTGCAAGCATCTTGCTTGCACCCCGCATCAAAGAACAATCCCCCCCACCACGCAACACCCATCAAGATTCCAGCCCAAGGTGCTGCAAGCATCTTGCTTGCACTCCCCCCTCAAAGAACAATCCCCCTCAACACGCAACACCCGTCAAGATTCCCCCTCCACCCACCGGACCCGACCCCCCCCCCCCCC
>JARXAL010000196.1 GCA_029865835.1 Verrucomicrobiaceae bacterium | reverse complement strand
TCCTGAATGCGCATGCGGGCACGAAGTATGGGATTCCGTTTCCGGTGTATTGCCGGGCGGCGTTTGGGACTTTGGGGGCGAATGTGCCGGCGTTGATGCGGGCGCTGGTGGCGTGCGGGTGGTTTGGGATTCAGACGTGGATTGGGGGCAATGCGATTTACAAGATTCTGGGCGTTTTTGTGCCGTTGATGGTGGCGGGAGAGGTGATGCCGATGTTAGGGATCACACTGGCGCAGTTGGTGTGTTTTTTGTTTTTCTGGGGGATCAATCTGTGGGTGATCCATCGGGGGATCGATACGATTCGGGTTTTGTTGAACATCAAGGCGCCACTGCTGATCACGCTGGGGTTGGTGCTGTTGGGGTGGGCGTATCGTGAGGCGGGAGGGTTCGGGCCGATTCTGTCTCAGCCATCGGCGTTTGATGCGGGAGGGGCGAAGGAGGGGCAGTTCTGGGGGTATTTTTTTCCGGCGCTGACGGGGATGATTGGGTTTTGGGCGACGTTGTCGTTGAACATACCGGATTTTTCGAGGTATGCGAAGTCGCAACGCGATCAGGTCATTGGACAGGCGCTGGGTTTGCCGATGACGATGGCGTTGTATTCGTTCATCGGGGTGGCGGTGACCTCGGCGACGACAATCATTTATGGCACGACGATTTGGGATCCGGTGGATGTGTTGACGCGGTTCACGAATCCGGTGGTGCTGGTGGTGGCGATGGTGGCCTTGTGCATTGCGACGTTGGCGACGAACATTGCGGCGAATGTGGTGAGTCCGGCGAATGATTTTGCGAATTTGGCTCCGAAGCGGATTTCGTTTCGGATGGGTGGGTGCATCACGGGAGTGATCGGGGTGTTGATGATGCCGTGGAAGCTGGTGGCGGATCCGGAGGGATACATCTTCACTTGGCTGGTGGCGTATAGCGCACTGCTCGGGCCGATTGGGGGAATTTTGATTGCGGACTACTTTGGGTGGCGAAAAGGGAAGCTGGACTTGGTGGCGCTCTATGATTTGGAGGGGGAGTATCGATACACCAAGGGATTTAGCTGGGTGGCGATGATCGCACTGGTTGCGGGGGTGCTGCCGAGTTTGCCGGGGTTTTTGGTGCAGGTGAAGGCGGTGCCAGAGGGGGATGTTTCAGCTTTCTGGGTGGGGCTGTATCACTACACGTGGTTTGTGGGATTTGGGATGGCGTTTGGGGTGTATTTGCTGGGGAGGAAGCTGGGATCAGGGGCGAGCCTCTAGGGCGGTTCGGATGATGGAGAGGACTTGGTCGCGCTCGGGACCGGAGAGGGGGAGGCGGGGTTCGCGGACCCATTCTTTGCCGAGGCCGGTTTCCTGGCAGAGGAGTTTGATGTATTGCACGAAGTGGATGTGGGTATCCAGCTTCATGAGGGGTTGGCTCCAGCGGTAGAGGGTGCGGCATTCGTCCCAGCGACCGGCCTGGGCGAGGTCCCAGAGTTGCTGGTTCTCTTTGGGGAAGGCGATGCCGCTGCCACAGACCCAGCCGTCGATGCCGAGGATGGCGGACTCGAGGAAGAGGTCGTCAACGCCGGTGAAGATTTGGTAGCGGTTGCCGACGACGTTGCGCAGTTCGGTGATGCGGCGGGTGTTGGCGCTGCTTTCCTTGATGGCGTGCAGGTTCGGGATGTCGGCGAGTCGGACGAACATTTCCGGGGTGACATCGGTGTGGTAACCGACGGGGTTGTTGTAGAGCATCCAGGAGAGAGGGGTGGCTTGGGCGAGGGTGCTAAACCAATGCTGGGTTTCGAGGGAATCGGTTTTGTAGACCATGGGAGGCATGATCATGAAGCCGGAGATGCCGAGTTTTTCGCAGTCCCGCATGTAGGTGATGGCGGCCTGGGTGCTCATTTCCGCGACGCCGCTGATGACGGGCAGACGACCTGCGGCGACTTCGATGGCGCGTTTGACGACGGCGCGTTTTTCATCGGGCAAGAGGGTTTGGTTTTCACCGAGAGAACCGCAGACGATGAGGCCCGAAGCGCCGGAGTCGATCAGGGCTTCGAAGTGGCGGGCTGAAGCGTCGAGATCGAGCGATTGATCTTGATGGAGTTGAGTGGTGACGGCGGGGAAGACGCCATGCCAGGTGAATGGGTTCATGGGGGAGGATGGAGCGGGAAGGATTGAGGGTCTTGATTGGAATGTTCGTGATCCACTGGCATTTCAGCCAAAAGGTGAGGATTGCATTTGGGACGCGTCTCTGGCAATGAATTTCCCCTATGATGGGCGTGGGCAAGATGATGGATTATTCGGTGATCGAGGCGCTGTTTGATGCGTTGCCGGAGGTGGTGTTTTTCATCAAGGATGCGATGGGGTGTTACGTGGTGGTCAATCGGACGCTGGCAGACCGGTGTGCCGGGGGGGATAAGGCGAAGTTGATTGGGAAGCGGCCCGGGGAGGTTTTTCCGACGGCGTTGGCGGCGAGTTACACGAGGCAGGATGAGATGGTGCTGAGACTGGGTAAGAGGGTGGAGCAGCAGTTGGAGTTGCATCTTTATCCGGGAGCGAAGGCGGGCTGGTGTTTGACGACGAAGTATCCGATCCGAGATGAAGAGGGGCACATAACGGGAGTGACAGGGATTTCCCGGGATTTGAATGCGCCGAGTGACAAGGCGAGCGGGTTTGCAGAGTTGGCGGCGGCGTTGAAGATGATGCGGGCGCGATACACGGAGGGTCTGAGGATTGATGACATTGCGAAGAAGGCGGGGTTGAGTGTGTATCAATTTGAGCAGCGGGTGCAGAAGCTGTTTCAGATGAGTCCGCTGCAGATGCTGCACAAGCTGCGACTGGATGAGGCGACGCGGCTGTTGAGGGAGACGGATTTGGCGTTGGGGGAGATCGCTTTGCAGACGGGGTGGTGCGATCAGAGTGCGTTCACGCGGCATTTCAGCCGGTATGCGGGGCTGGCGCCGGGGAAGTTTCGGGCGATGGCGCGGGAGGGGAGGTAGGGGTCAATTGGCGGGACCTTGCACCGTGGAGTCCAAGGGAAAAGTGCATCTCAAACTCGCCCGCCTCGTCATTGACGCCTGTTCTGTGGTGAGGTACTCTTCCAACGTGAACGTTCTCACCAAAAACGCGTCTTTGGGCACCCTGGGACTGCCTGCGGGCGACCATTGGGTGAAGTTCCACGTTGAAGGTGACTTGATCTCTTTCGAACTGGCGGACACACCGCCTCCGAGTGCGCCTTTTCCTGGCGGGAGGAATCCCACCGGGTTCATCAAGAAATGGGGCGGAACGGCGAAAAAGGTTGAGGACTCGGGTGACGCCTGGCTTTCCCACATTAATGAAAAACATCTGCGTTGATGGGTCGTGAGAGTGATGGTTGATGCCAATATTCTGCTCGATAGCCTTGTGCTTGAGTCTGACGGGAGTCCGCGGTCTGGAAAGCAGGCAAGCGATGTGCTGCTGGATTTGTGCGATCAAGGGGTGCAGCACGGCTTGGTGGCTTGGCATACATTACCGATTGTCGCCTACTACTATGGGCGCCAGCATTCAACGATCGAGACTGGAGCCATGATGAATTCCCTGTTGGCCTTCTTGGAGGTGCCAACGGTGGGGCATCAGGAAGCCGCCCGGTGGCGCACCCATGGTATTTCCGATTTCGAGGATGCTTTGCAAATGGCTGCTGCGATAGCCGGTCGGGCGGAGGTTTTCGTGACCAGGAACAAGGCTGATTTCCAGCTAAGCCCGCTACCCGTTATGACGCCTGAGGCGTTTCTGACGGCGTATCATTGAATGTGACGACCAAAAGGAGCCAGGAGGATTTTGTATTCTTTCAGGTGGCTCGAGAGCTTACCTGATGGCTGTTTGGCGGGCCCAGGCGTCGGCGGCGATGAGGTCTTCGAGGGTGGGGTGGGGGATGACGGTGTGGGCGGTCATGACGCGTTCGACGGTGTGCCAGATTTGAGGGAAGGAGGTGCGGCCTTCGAGGAAGGCGGCGACGGCGACTTCGTTGGCGGCGTTGAGGACGGCGGGCAGGGTGCCGCCGGTGTCGCCGGCGTGGCGGGCGAGGTCGAGGGCGGGGAAGTCCCGGGTGCGGGGGGCTTCGAAGGTGAGGGAGGCGAGGGAGGCGAAGTCGAGGGGGGAGAGGTCGTTTGGCACGCGTTCGGGGTAAGTGACGGCGTATTGGATGGGGAAGCACATGTCGCTGTGGCTGAGTTGGGCGAGGATGCTGTGGTCTTCGAACTCGACCATGGAGTGAACGATGCTTTGGGGGTGGACGACGACTTCGATTTTCGACATGGGGACATCGAAGAGCCATTTGGCTTCGATCATTTCGAGGCCTTTGTTGAAGAGGGTGGCGGAGTCGATGGAGATTTTTCGGCCCATGTCCCAGGTGGGATGTTTGAGGGCCTGGGAGACGGTGACCTGGGCGAGTTGATCGGCAGGGAGTGTGCGGAAGGGACCGCCGCTGGCGGTGAGGAGGAGGCGACGGACGGGGTTGCCGTGGTGGCTCTCGAGGCACTGGAAGATGGCGTTGTGCTCGCTATCGACGGGGAGGATGCGGACGCCTTTGGCTTTGGCGGCAGTGGTGACGGCTTCGCCGGCCATGACGAGGATTTCTTTGCTGGCGACGGCGAGATCCATGCCGCGCTCGATGGCGGCGAGGGCGGGGGCGAGGCCGGCGGTGCCGACGATGGCGATGAGGATGAGGTCGGCATCTACGGCGTGGACGAGGTCGACGAGGCCCAGGGCACCGGAGTAGACTTCGACGGCGGAGGGGAGGGCGGAGCGGGCCTGGGAGGCGGCGTGGTCGTTGAAGAGAGCGAGGTGTTTGACGCCGGTTTCAGCGACCTGGGCGAGTGCGGCATCGACTGAGGAGTGGGCGGCGAGGCCGACGATTTCCATGCGGTCGGGCAGGGCGCGGGCGACCTTGAGGGCGGAGGTGCCGATGGAGCCGGTGGAGCCTAGGAGGAGGACGCGTTTTTTGAGGGCAGGCACGTTTTTTGGGGACAGGATTGACGGGATTTTGGAGGATTAACAGGATTCTTGAGGAGGGGGATTTATGCGAAGTTAGAGGGAGATGATGGAGAGGTAGAAGTAGAAGACGGGGGCGGTGAAGAGGAGGGAGTCGGTGAGATCGAGGATGCCGCCGATGCCGGGGAGGGAATGGCCGGAGTCTTTGATTTGGGTGCAGCGTTTGATGACGGATTCGGCGAGGTCACCGGAGATGCCGGTGAGGCAGAGGATGGGGGCGATGATGAGGCCGTGGGTCCAGGTGATGGGGAGGAGTTTGTCGGGGATGGTGGCGAGAAGGATGACGGCACCGCCGATGGAGGCGATGAAGGCGCCGACAAAACCTTCCCAGGATTTTGCGGGGCTGATGTGGGGGATCATCTTGTGTTTGCCGATGAGGACACCCAGCAGATAGGCGCCCATGTCAGAGAATTTGGTTACGATGAGGAGGAAGAGGAGGAGGAAGACACCGCCGGGTTTGCCATCTTCGAGATGGAAGTAGAGGATGCGGAGGATGAAGCCGTAAAAGATGACGGTGTAAACGACGCCGAAGACGAGGGAAAAGATGCGTTGGAGGGTGACGATGCCTTCGAGGTTATGTCGGTAGCAGAGGAAGAAGCCGCCTTGAACCGCGAGGGTGAGGGCGGCGAGGTCAAGCCACATGGGAGGCTGGCCTTGATGAGAGAGAACCCACCAACTGACGGTGACCCAGTAGGCGACGCAGATGACGAAGCCGAGGAGGGAGAAGGAGCGATGGGTATCGCCGGCGCGGAGGAGGCGGAAGTATTCGATGGCGCCGAAGACGCCGAAGAAGGCCGTGACGGCGACGAGGAGCCAGTCCTGTTTCCATTTGAAAGCGATGGAGAGAACGGCCCAGAGGAGAAGGGTGCTGGAGAGGCGACTGGCGAAGACGCGTCGTTTGCTGGGGGGCTTGGGAGGGGCGCTGGTCTCGGGCATAGGCGCTGGGCTTTTTTGGAGGGGCGGGAAAAAGTTAAGGTCGGGGGGAGAGGGCTTTGTGGAGGGAGTCGAAGCGGGTGGTTAAGTCTGCCAGAGTTTGGGTGTGAAGTTCCAGGGATTTTTCGCGCTCGGTGGTGGATTTTCCGGCAGGGACGAGAACGGTGAGGAACTGGGTGAAGGCGGCTTCGACGTCTTCGGTGACGTGACGGGTGAGGAGGTCGTGGAGATTGGAGGAGGAGGAGTCGAGTTTGTCGATGAGTTCCCGTTTGGTGGTGTTGAGTGCGTTTTTGGTGAGCAGGTAGAAAGCGAGAAGACCGAGGAGTCCTGAGATGATGACGGCGGTGGCGCTGATGGCACCTCCGAAGTAGAAGGCGGCGCCTGTGCCGATGAGGATGGGGGCGATGAGGCGGGGGATGACGCGAGCGCGGGCGGCGGCTTTTTTGAGGCCGGGCTCGATGGATTCATCGAGGTTCAAGCTGACGACGAAGCGGCGGATGGCGCTGTCGATGCGGGCGGTGAAGTGGCGTCGGAGTTCGAGGTGGAAGTCGTCTGACTCGGCAACGAGGGGATTGGCTCCGGGCGGGAAGGATGAGCTTCCGGCGCTGATGAGGTAGCGTTCGAATTGATGGACGTCTTCGTCGAGGATGAGGGCGACCTGGCGCCAGCGGTCGCTGTTGTGGTGTTGGAGGTCCTGGAAGAGGCGGTGGTCGAGGCTGGGGGGGGCCTGGCGGATGTCGATTTCTTCGTCCTCGTCCTGAGGGAGGCCACGGAAGGCGCTGCGGGTGGAGAGGGTTTCGGCGGCGAGTCCAGCGACGCGGATGGCGGAGTCGTGGTAGTCGCGGACGGTGGCGTCGATGGCGGGTTCGATTTTATGGAGGGTGCGCTCCATTTGGAGTTCGCGCTCGGTGATGAGTTCCTGGAGGACGGAGGCGCGGCGGCGGGCGGCGTTGTAGGAGTTGGAGACGTTTTCCTTGAGGTCGTCGAGCGCTTTGCGGGCGAGGTTGAGGGCGGTGAGGAGTTTGGTTTGGCGCGCGCTGGTGTTGGTGACGGAAGCTGAGATGTGGCTTTCAAGCGCGGGGAAACCGCTTTCGGCGAGGAGGCGTTTGGGGTCGGCACCGGAGCTGCGGGCGAGGTAGGCGCGTTTGGCGGAGACGGGAAAGAGGGGGAAGTCACGGCCGAAGCGTTGCTGGGTGAGCTGGCGCATGTAGTCGGTGATGACCTGGATTTCCTCGGGGGTGCGGAGGTCACATTGTTGAAGGACAAAGACGACGTTGCGCATCCACTGGCGATGGACTTTTTCGAGGAACTGCCAGGCGGAGGCGCCCCAGGGGTTGCTGGCGGAGAAGACGAAAATGACGAGGTCGGCGACGGGGACGAAGCGTTCGGTGATTTGTTGGTGCTCGTCCTGAATGGAGTTGGTGCCCGGGGTATCGACAATGTGGAAGTCGCGAAGGAACTCGCAGGGAATGTGGACCTCCTCGAGGGTGGGTGTGATGGGGATGGTGGTGACGGTTTCGCCGTGTTTGAAGAAGAGGATTTTCTCGGTGGTGGGGATGATGCCGGTGCGGGAGAACTCCTGGCCGAAGAGGGCGTTGAGGAAGGTGGATTTGCCGACATTGACCTCGCCGACGACGACAAAAACGAAGGGCTCTTTGAGGGAGGCCTTGATGTTGTCGAGCAGGAGGAGGGAGTCGAGATCGGTGGCGTGATTTTCAGCCTGGGTGCGCAGGTCCTCGATGACGGAGGCGAGCTGGGCCCGGAGCTTGAAGTAGACGTCGCCAATCATTCGTCTGGGGAGGGAATTGAATGGAGGGGGAGGTGCTTTGCCTTTTGCCCGCACTTCCGGGGCACTTTCAGATCACTGAGGGAGGGGCTCAGGGTCCGCGCCGACGACGTTGGCAGGGCGGACGAGGACACCGACGGGCATGGAGGCCTTCTCGATGTTCATGAGTTGGGAGACGGTGACGAAGCGGTAGCCTTTGGCTAGGATTTGATCGAGCGTGCCGGGCATGGCGTCGATGGTGGGGGCGTGGATGTCGTGGACGAGGAGGATGGAGCCGGGGCGGACGCCATTGACGAGGCGGCTAGTGACGACGGAGACACCTGGGCGACGCCAGTCTTGAGGATCGACACTCCACATGATGGTGGGGTAGCCGAACTCGGTGAAGATGAGGTCTTTGACGCGAGCGTTGACGGCGCCGTAGGGGGGGCGGATGGTTTGAGGGCGATAACCGGCGGCTTCGTAGACGGCATCGGCGGACATTTTCAGCTCTTTGCGGATTTGGTCGTCGGACATGCTAGTGAGGCTGCCGTGGGTCCAGGTGTGGTTGCCGATTTCGTGGCCTTCGGCGATGATTTGGCGAACCAGGGCCGGGTAGGCTTTGGCATTTTTGCCGACAAGGAAGAAGGTGCCTTTGATGTTGCGATCGCGGAGGATTTTGAGGAGTCGGGGGGTGTTGGAGGGGTGGGGGCCGTCGTCGAAGGTCATGGCGGTGACCATTTGATCCGTCTGGATGGAAGAGTACGAGAGGCGAGCGCCAGCCGGGGGGACGGAGGGCATATTGGTAGGCTCATTGAGGCGGCGGGCCATGGGATTTGGCCGTGGCTGAGCGGGTGCGGAAGGTGGGGGAGCGACGGCGACGGTCGCTGGGGCCTGGATTTGGCCGGCGTAGGGTGGTGGGGCAGACTTTCCGGGAATCGAGCAACCGGATTGGGTGCTCACCATGATGCCAAACCAGATGCTTAAGTACATGAGAGGGGATTTCACGCGGCGAGAATAGAGGCTGAAAATGGTTCGGGAAAGTCTGATTTTCTTAAAAATTAAAGAAAACGATGGAGGATTGGGAGGAGTTCGTTGGTGGTGGTAGCGGGCCAGAGGTCGCGTGCGGTCATGATGGCGGCGTTCAGGGAGTTGTGTTCGGGCCAGTTTGGAGCGTCGGGGATGCGGTTGACGACTTGGGTGATGATTTGTTTGGCGCGGCGGGCGTTGGCATGGAGGTGACCGACAACGGCGTCGGCGGTGACGGGTTCTTCCTCGACTTTCCAGCAGTCGTAGTCGGTGATCATGGCGAGGGTAGCGAGGGCGATTTCGGCTTCGCGGGCGAGTTTGGCTTCGGGGAGGTTGGTCATGCCGATGACGTCGAAGCCGAGTTTGCGGTTGGTTTCGCTTTCGGCGCGGGTGGAGAAGGCGGGACCATCCATGCAGACGTAGGTGCCGCGAGGGTGGACGGTGGCACCGGTGGCGGTGGCTTCCTCAGCGAGAAGGGAGCGGAGATGGGTGGAGAGGGGATCGCCAAACGAGACGTGGGCGACGATGCCACGGCCGAAGAAGGAATGCTGGTCGCGACGGCTGGTGCGGTCGAAGAATTGGTCGGGGAGGAGGATGTGTTCGGGTGCGTATTCCTCCTGGAGGCTGCCGACGGCAGTGACGGCGATGATCCAGCGTACGTTGAGGTGGCGCATGGCCCAGAGGTTGGCGCGGTGGTTGAGTTCGGTGGGGAGAATGCGGTGGCCGCGGGCGTGGCGGGCGAGGAAGACGAGGCGGCGGCCGTTGAGTTGTCCGACGATGAAAGCGTCTGAGGGGGGACCGAAAGGGGTGTCGATGAGGATTTCCTGGCGGTCGGAGAAGCCGTCGATGTCATAGAGGCCGCTGCCGCCGATGACGCCGATGGCGGGAGGTTGGTCGACGGCGAGGGGGTGCAGGGCGGAGAAATTCATCCGCCGAAAGTGCGGCGGATGTGAGGTGGGTCAACTAGGTCGTGTTTAAAAACTCAACACGCCCGTGCAGCAGTGGAGGAGAGTGACTGGCTTCGTTCCAGGGTTTGCCGTTATTCATCAATAGCGGCAGCACCCTGCGCCTCGCCATTCACCCTCCTGCACTCGCCGCCTGGGCATCCCGAGTTTTTAAACGCGCCGTAAGGAATGTGATAGGAGCGACGAGCGATTATTTTTTTGCCGGGGCGGGAGTGGCGGCGGGCTCGGGAAGGGTGGCGAAAGGAGCGAACTCGGCGGGGAGTTTGCCACTGGCGGCGACGTCCCGATAGGTGATGGCGAGTGAGTTGGCAGCTTTGCGGAGGGTTTCGTCGGTGGGTTTGGCGGTGGACTTGGCGGCGGTGATTTTGAGGGAGGCGAGGCAGGCCAAGGAGAAGACGGAGTGGTCGGAGCCGTTGTTGTAAGTCATGGCGGTACTGTAGTCGAGCAGGGCGAGTTCGGGGCGCTGTTGTTTTTCGTGGAGGTGGCCGCGAAGGTAGGCGAGCGAGGCGACGAAGCGGGCTGGGAGGTCTTTTTTGAAGGGGGGTTGGAGGCTGGCCTGTTTCGAAGCGGAGGTGTCGATGAACTCGTTCAAATAGGATTGCAGGGCTTGCAGGTCGGCTTTGGCGAGGATGGCCCAGCCACGGAGGTCGTTGAAGTCGATTTTGGAGAGGTCGCCGAGGACGAGGGGCTTGGCGAGTTGGCGGTTCATGGCGGTGGCGAGTTCGGCGAATTTGCCGAGGCCTTTGAGGGCTTTGAAATGGTAGAGACGGGCGAGGGAGCCGTAGCCGTCTTTCCAGGGGATGAGAGCGGCGAAGTCGTCGGCAAAGGTGGAGAAGGTGGTTTCGGCGTCGGCGTAGTTGCCGGCGTTGAGGCGGGCGAGGGCGGCGCTCCAGCCTTTGGGTTCTTCGACGTTGAGTTCGACGATGTTGGTGTAGAGGATCTTGAGGGAATTGCCGCCTTGGGGAGCGTTGCTAATGACGAGGCCATCGGCTTCGGCGGCGACGAGGAAGCCGGGGTTGCGCTGGCCGGAGGAGGAGACGGCCATGATGGGGAGGGGGCCTGAGGCGGCGTGGAGAGGAAGCGCGAGGGTGAGGGCGAGAAGGAGTGAGCGCATGAGCGTGAGAGGGATGGGGTCGAATGGCGGGTGAGATTAGCGGACGCCCCAGATGCCTTCATCGGGTTCGTCTTTGGCTTGGGTTTCGACTTTGAGTTTTTTGTAGAGTTCCTTGGCGCGTTCGATGTAAGGGCCGGCGACGGGGTGCTTGGCCTGTTTATACATGCGAGAGACGGTGTCTTTGATGAGGCGGAAGGCTTTGGCTTTGTCGCCCTGTTTGAGGACAATTTCGGCGGCGCGGACTCGAGCTTCTGCGGAGTAGTCGACGTAGTTTTCGAAAGGCGGGGCGATGAAGGGGGTGTAGGCTTCGAGGGCTTCTTTGAGTTTGCCTTGTTCCTCGTAGGAGCGGGCGAGCTTGGCGAAGACCTCGGGGCGATTGCGAGTGAAAGAGGAGTTGGACTGCATGTCGAAGAGGACCTGGGAGGCTTCTTTCCACTTTTGTTTGCCGTAGTAGAGGCGGCCCTTGGCGAGCATGGCTTCCTCGACGTATTCGGGTTTGTCTTTCAGGTCGCGGATGACTTTGTCGAAGGCGTCGATGGCGTCGTCAAAGACGGAGGCTTCACCGCTGGAAGCGAGGATGCGGGCTTTGCCCATGAGAGCGAGGGGGTAATGGTCGGAGGTGCCGCGGTCGAGGACGGCGTCAAACCATTCGAGGGCGAGGGCGTTGGATTCGGTTTTGTTTTGGTTGGCGAGGTTGCGGCCGACTTGGACGAGGATGTAGGTGGCGAGTTCTTTTTTGTCGAAGGTGCGGAGTTCTTCGAAGGCGACCTGGATTTGGGCGGCGCGTTTGGGGAACTTGTCTTTGTATTCCTCTTTTTCGAGGAGATCGACCCGGGCCATGATGAGCCAGGCGCGGAGGGTGTTGTTTACCTTGGTGCGTTCGGGGACGAAGTTTTGGAGTTTTTCGAGGAGGGCTTCGGGGCCGGAGACTTCGATGGCGTGCTCGGTGTAGGAGCCGATGGCTTCTTCGACGCCGGTGCCTTCGTCATGGCTGCCAAGGCGGATGATGACTTTTTCGAGGGCGTCGAGAGCCTCGGAGCCGCGTTTGGCTTCTTTGAGGGCGGCGATAGAGCTGACGATGATGTCGGCGTCATAAAAGCTGCCGGCGTGGTCCTTCATGTATTCGTCGTAGAACTGGATGATGGCGTCGTTTTTTTGGAGGGCTTTGGAGACGCGGACGAGTTGGACGAGGACGCGCGCGAGGGTGGGGGCGTGGTCGGGTCCGGCGGCGGCGGCGAGTTCGCGGGCTTTGAGGTAGGAGGCTTCGGCCTGTTCGTTGCTGTTGAGCATGAGGTGGGCGTCACCGCGCATGGCGATGGCTGTGTCGAGGTTGACGAAGTCGGGGAACTGTTTTTGGAGTTCGCCGAGGGTGTCGAGGGCTTTGGGGTGATCACCGAGTTGGAAGTAGCAGGAACCGCGGTCGAGGAGGGCGAAAGGAAGGAACTGGGAGGTGGGGAAGTCCTTGATGAAGCTGTCGAGAAGGGTGCCTGCGGCCTGCCATTCTTTGATCTTCTGGTTGGCGGAAGCGGCGAAGTAACGGACGTATTCTTTGAAGCGGGAGTCGGGGTAGGTTTGGGCGTGTTTGAGGAGTTCGGGGACGGCTTCGCGGGGGCTGTCGAGGTGGAAGAGGGAGGCTGCGACGACGAAATCGGCGAGATCACGGTCGGCGGATTTTTCTTCGAGGGAGGAGCGGAGGGAGTTGGCGAGTTCGAGGGCTTCTTTGTAGCGTTGGGTGAAGAAGAGGCTCTCCAACTGCATGGTGTTGACGTTGGCGGCATACTTGCTGGTGGCGAATTCTTTGCGGAAGGCATCGCCGAGGGTTTGGGCGAACTCCATTTGGCCGAGGGCGAGGGCGGCGCGCATGGCGCCAAAGAGAATGAGGTCACGATGGGGGCTGGCGGGGAGTTGTTCGAGGCAGCGTTGGTAGATGGCGAAGGCGGTGGCGGGGTTGCCACTGCGTTCGTAGGCACCGGCGAGGGAGAGTTGGGCGACCCAGTGGATGTTGTCCGGGGCGGTGAGTTGCGCGGTGGCGTTGGTGATTTCCTTTTCGAGCGCCTCAGTGACGTTGGGGGCCATGCGTTGGGCGCGTGTTTGAAGGTCTTCGAGGATATCGGATGGAGAGGCCATCAGACCGATGAGGCGGATGGCGAGGGAGGTTTGGTTGTTGTCCGAGGCTTTGCGAGCGAGAGCGACGAGGCGATTGTTGTACTCGAAGCGTTGCATGTCGAAGGCGGCGACGGAGAAGCGGGTGCCGTATTTGTCGATGAATTGATGAGCTTCTTTTTCGGCATCGGGACTGGTGGAGGAAGTCCAGTCGTCGACGAGGGTGAGGAGGGCGCGCATGAGGGCGTCGCCACGGGGGGCGGTGACGCCGGGGGTGGTGACGCCGGGGGTGGTGGGTTCGAAGAGTTGCTCGATGAGCTTGTGACCGCGTTCTGTTTTACCGGCTTTGGTGTAGCAGGCGGCTGCTTGGATGCGGAAGGCGGTGTCGTCGTAAGTGCCTGCGGGAGCGGGGGCGGCGGCGAAGGCCTCGTAGTCGACGAGGGCATCTTCGAATTTGCCCGTGGCTTGTTTGATGATGCCCATTTCAAGGCGGGCGAGTTCGAAGACGGGGTTCTTTTGTCCGGGAGGGGTGGTGGAGGTGTTTGGGAACTGTTTGTAACAGGTTTCGTAGTCGGCGATGGCTTCGTTGAAGCGCTTGAGGTTTTTGAGGCAGAAGCCGCGGCGGTAGTACATGACGCCGAACATGGGGCCGTATTCGGTCATGGCATCTTTGCCGAAGTCTTTGATGAGGATGTTGAGGGGTTTGAGGGCTTCCTCCCAGTTGGCGGCCTCCATGAGTTCACCGGCTTTTTCGAAGAGGCCTTGGAGGTCGAGTGTGTCGTAGTCGACGGGGGCGGCAGCGGGAGTGGGTGCTGGTGCGGGTTTGGGTTGTTGAGCGCGAGCCGCGGGATGGAGGGAGAGGCCGAGGAGGGCGAGGAGGAGGAAGACGCGTGCGAGCATGGGGGAAGGTGTCATAGCCGTGGCTGGGATAGCTTACGAACAGGACGAGGGGGGATGTCGTCGATGCTGGGTTTGGATGGGCGGCGGAGAGGCGGCCACATGGGAGGGTTCAAGGTTACTCTTTGAAGCCGGAGAGAGTGACGGTGGTGATGTCGACACGGGCGAGAGCGTTCATGAGGTCGATGAAACGCTGTTGCTTGGATTCGTCATCAGCGGAGATGATGACCAGAGGCTTGTTGCCGGTGGCGTCGGTGAGTTCTTTGTAGCGGGACAATTCGGCTTCCATGGCGGCGTCGTTGACCATGATCTGGTCGGCGATGCTGACTTCGCCATTTTGAGTGAGTCGGATTTTGAGAGGGTCGATCTTGATGTTGCTGCTGGTGCCGGAGTCGGTGGGGAGCTCCATGCTGAGATCGGACTCGCGGGGTTCGAGGGTGGAGGAAACCAGGAAGTAGATGAGAAGGAGGAAGGAGACGTCGATCAGAGAAGAGATATCTAGAGCGGGGGCCTCCAGCTCTTCTTCAGGGATGCGTTTTTTTCTGGCCATGAGATGAACCGGATAAGGGCGGCGTTTGGAGATGAAACTAGCCGCGTTTGGGGGCGGGGAAGGCGGAGAAAATGATGGTGTTGACGCCAGCGGCACCGGCTGCCTGGACGGCTTGTTTGGAGTATTTGACGATGGAAGCCTTGTCGCCACGGAGGAGGATTTTGGGGATGACACCCGGTTCCATGACGGCCTTTTTTTCCTCGACGTATGAGGTGATGGCGCCGGAATCAGCAAGCGGTTCTTCGGTCCGGTTGATGCCGCCGAACCCGCCGTCCTCGTAGACATGAATGATGATGCGGCCAGCGTGCTCTTCCGGGGGTTTCGCGTTGGAGGCGACAGGGATTTGGACAGCAGGGTCGATGGTATTGAGCATCAACCGGGAGCTGACCATAAAGAAGAGGAGGAGCTGGAAGACCATGTCGATCATGGAGGACGAGTCCATGGTGACGTTCTCGTCGATGGCGGTTAAGGAAGCGAGTTTGGAAGCCATGATCGGCGACGAGAAGGAGTAATTTGAAGTTAGGCGGAAAGACCTTCTGGGATGCGAGCGGCTTTGGCTTCACCGTGAACTGCGTTGGTGGCGGCGTTGAGGAGCGCCATGCCAGAGAGGATCGACTCTCCGACGAGGTCATTGAGGCGATTTTTGAAGAAGAAAAAGAGGAAGAGGCAGGGAATAGCGACAACGAGACCGCCGAAGGTGGTGAGGAGAGCGACGGAGATGTCACCGGCGAGTGCCGCGGGTTCAGCGCCACCGGTCTGGGCGAGGGTGGCGAAGGCGCCGACCATGCCGACGACGGTGCCGAGCAGGCCGAGCATGGGGGAGACTTGAGAGAGCACGCCGAAGTAACCGATCCATTTTTGATAGGGTTTGATTTCGATGGTGGCGAAGTCTGCCATGGCATCTTCGACCTGTTCGACACCGAGTTTTTCGTGATCGGTGGCGTCGAAGTGGGGAAGGGCGAGGGTCATCATGCGACCGAGGAAGGTGGGGCTGCTGGCGGCGACTTCGATGGCGCTGCGAACGCGGCATTGCTGCATGAGTTCGGTGAGCTCGGCGACGAGAGCCGGGGGTGCGAATTTGCTTTTTGTTAGGGTGATGACACAGAGGACGCTGAGGCCGATGGCCCCGACAGAGCAGAAGCCGAGGGGGAGCATCCAGATGCCGCCGTCTAGGATCCATTTCTCGAGGGTGGTTTTGGCCACGGGCGCTTCCTCAGTGAGGGGCGATTGAGCGGAGGCGGAGATGGCGCTGAGGGCGAACAGGGTGGCCGTGATGGCGATGGCGGCGAGGCGGGAAGCGCGATGACTGAGGGGCGAGGGTGCGAGAGTCGACGACATGATGGAGAGGGTGACAGTGCTTCTGAAAGAAAAGCTCGTAGCTTAGGGATGGTGTCCCGTGTGGGGTGAAATAGGCAAGGGAAAACGAGGAGGGGAGGCGATTTGTTTGGAATTTTGTCCTTCCAAGCGTTTTTTGACGTTCCAGGGTTTGATTTTCTGAGAGTTTACTCTGTAATAGCGGGCTAAACTCCGGGACGACCCGAAGGTTTCATCGTCAAAACAGCATCAACCACAAAACACTATGAGTCATTCCCAACCGAAATTGCATAACGCCATGTGGCCTGGACTCGTCGGCAAAGGCGACGGAGAAGGTCAGGAACCCCCGATCAGCCTGGAGCGGATGCTGGACCTCACGGCCCAAGCGAACGTGAACGGGCAGAAGTTTGAGGGCATCGATTACTTCCTGTTTTTGCCGCACACGGATCCGAATGCGAGCGATGATGAGTTGAAGGGGATCGCGGACATGATCGCGGGCAAGGGGTTTGATGTGGGCTCGCTGGTGGCACCGGTTTGGCCGGGGACGGTGGGTGATTCGGCGATGGGGGATGATGCGTCGCAAGCGAAGTTCCTCGATGCGGTGACGATGGCGTGCCGGATTGCGAAGGTGTTCAATGAGCATGGCGTGCGGAAGTATGGCGTGATTCGGGTGGACAGTGCGGAGTTTGGTTTGGCGAAGTGGAAAGAGAATCCGACAGTGAACACGGCGCGCATTGTGGACACGTTCAAGAAGGCGGCGAAGATCGCTGCGGATCATGGTGAGCGTCTGGCGGCTGAAGGCGAGATTTGCTGGGCGGGGATGCATTCCTGGAAGGACATGCTGGATGTGCTGGAAGGGGTGGGGATGCCGGAGTCCTTTGGGTTCCAGGCGGACTTGGCGCATACGTATTTGTACACGCTGGGCTACAACGCTCCTGAGCATGCGCTGGTGAAAGAGGGCTACTCGGAAGCTGAGTTTTATGCGGCCTATGAGAAGATGACGGATGCGCTGCGGCCTTGGACGGTCGACTTCCACGTGGCTCAAAACGATGGGACGGTGCATGGCGCGGGCAGCCACGATAAGACGGGCAAGCACTGCCCGGCGGATGATGTGAATGGCAAGCTGGACATTGTGAAGTGCGCTGGCTACTGGCTGAAGGATGCGCCGAGCCGCGGCATCAAGCATATCTGCTGGGATGGGTGCATGTTCCCGAATGCGATGCTTGAGACGGTGGGCACTTGGAACACGATCCTGGACAAGATGATCCAGGTGCGTGATGCGCATGGTTGGAGCTGAGACTGAGCGCTGCTGAAGACTGCGAGACCCCGCTGGCATCATGCTGGCGGGGTTTTTTGTTTGTTTTGGGCTGGGTTGCCGCTATGGGATGTGCGCATGATTTATGGGATCGATCATATCAACATTGTGGTGGCGGACTTGGAACGGTCGGTGGCGTTTTACACGGAGGTGCTGGGGTTTCGGAAAACGCAGGAGGTGTTCATGGAGGGGGAATGGATTGAGTCGATCGTGGGGTTGCGCGGGGTGACGGGGCGGGTGGCGTTTGTGGAGCCTGCGGGGGGCGGGTTGAGGATCGAGTTGTTGCAGTATGTGGCGCCGGAAGGGGTGAAATTGGAGGCGAACTCGGTGGCGAATACGCGGGGGCTGCGGCACCTGGCGTTTCGGGTGACGGGGATCGAGGCGATGGCGGCGCGGTTGCGGGCGGCGGGGGTGACGCTGTTTAGTGATCCGGTGCTGGTGCCTGCGGGGATTGTGACGTTTGCGGCGGGGGAGAAGCGGTTGCTGTATTTTTTGGATCCGGATGGGGTGATTTTGGAGTTGGCGGAGTATGGGACGGTGTGAAGGCGGGGGGGCACGCACTAAGGCACTAAGGTATGAAGGGGTGGGGGCTGTGGGAGACTGCGATTTGAATTGGACAGGATGGACAGGATTTTGGAGGATTAACAGGATTGGGAGGGGGGACGTGCCCGCACACCTTGGGGATCGTGTTCTGGCGAATTTGCCTACTGGGCGGGCGGGTTATTGGGTTGGTCTACTTGGGGGGCGCAAGCGTTTGCGGGCGAAGGCGATGCCGGAGGCGGTTTTGAGGTAGCGTTCGAAGTCGCACGCTTGTTGAGGTTCTGAGAAGGCGAGGTAGGTCTCGAGGTTCCAGGGGCGATGTTTGGCGGTGTGAGGGGATTTGCCGGCGTTGTGCTCGCTGAGGCGTTGGCGGAGGTTGTCGGTGAGGCCGGTGTAGACTTG
The DNA here is from genome assembly GCA_029865835.1 of Verrucomicrobiaceae bacterium. Classification (GTDB taxonomy): domain Bacteria; phylum Verrucomicrobiota; class Verrucomicrobiia; order Verrucomicrobiales; family Verrucomicrobiaceae; genus JAGRPD01. The sequence goes on along the minus strand of JARXAL010000196.1, from coordinate 639 downwards.
GTCGGGGTTGGATTCGCTACGGATGAGGTAGACGTAGTGCATGTGGGAGGTGCAGTTTAAGACGTGTGAGGGTACATTTTCGGGTGGCCCGTTCTTCGCTGAAACTTCGGAGGGGTCGCTTCGCGAGGGGGAGCAGACGAGAGATTTAGGGTGTTTCGGAAGCGCCCGTTCTTCGCTAAAGCTTCGAAGGGCATTTTTTGCCCCTCTGCGGTCGGCAAAAAATGGCGGAGAGGGTGGGATTCGAACCCACGGAGGCTTACGCCTCTTCGGTTTTCAAGACCGACGCGATCGACCACTCTGCCACCTCTCCTGGTTGCTGCGGACGCGGGGTTATTTACGGTGGAGATGTGTGGTTGCCAAGTGGAAGTTTGATTGGTGTGGGTGCTTGATTGTGGGGGGTTTTGGGATTCCGATGGGGGATGCGTGCTTTGATTGCGGTGGATAAGTTTAAGGGGTCGCTGCCGGCGATGGCGGTGGCGGAGGCGATTGCGGCGGGGTTGCGGGCAGGGGGGGTGGATTGGGAGGTGGATCTGTGTCCGATTGCGGATGGGGGGGAAGGGACGGTGGAGGCGATCGTGGGGGCTCTGGGGGGGGAGTGGGTGCCGGTCGAGTCGGAGGATACGCTGGGGCGGGGGGTGC
>JARXAL010000264.1 GCA_029865835.1 Verrucomicrobiaceae bacterium | reverse complement strand
GGGGGGGGGGGTGGGGGATAGGGGGGACTGTGGGATGGGGGGGTGGGTTGGGGATGGGGGTGGGGTGAAGGGAGGGGTTTGGGGGGGTGGTGGTGGGATGTTGACGTTGGTGGGCGGGGCTGGGGGGAGTGGCAGTGGGGCGGGTACGGGTGCCAAGGCTGGGACCGGCGTTGGGGTATTGGGATTGGAGAGTTCGGCGAGGCTGCGGAGGAGTTCGCGGCGTTTGAGGGGTTTGGAGATTTTGATGGCGCGGGCGTTGGGAGGGGCGGTGATGCGATCCCGAGCACCACCGAGTGTGGAGAGGATGACGATGCCTGCGCCGTAGTGGGCGGCTTGGAGCATGAGGCGTTGTGGGTCGGGTTGATCAAGGCCGGTGACGTCGATGACGATTTGATCCCGAGGCGCGAGGTCCTGGAAGGTGACATCGAGGGAGGGGATGTCGTGAATGACCAGGTTCCACTGCTGACATTGGAGGTGTAGGAGTTGACGGGTGGTGGGATGCTGGCAGTAGGCGAACAGGCGGCGGTTTTGAATCTGCTGCAGCCATTGTTGTTCGACTTCGCGACCTTCGTCGTCGGGAGCGACTTTGAGTGGAACTTCGAAGTAGAAGTCGGAGCCGCGACCGGACTCGCTGGAGACGTTGATTTCTCCGCCCATGAGGCGGCAGAGTTTTCTTGAGATGGCGAGTCCGAGGCCGGTGCCGCCGTATTTGCGGGTGGTGGAGGCGTCGACCTGGGTGAAGGCTTGGAAGAGTTGGCCGAGTTTGTCTGAGGGGATGCCGATGCCGGTGTCGCGGACCGAGAAAAGGAGGAAGGGGATTTCTCCAGCCGGGGTGTTTTTGGTGAACTGGCGAGCGGAGACGAGGATTTCGCCTTGTTCGGTGAATTTGATGGCGTTGCCGATGAGGTTGACGAGGACTTGCTTGATGCGCTGGAAGTCGCCCATGAATTTGCGAGGGAGGGTGGGGTCGACGTGGTAGTTGAGTTCGAGGCCTTTTTCGGGGGCGCGGAAGGCGAAGACGTCGGCGGTTTCGGAGAGGAGGCCGTCGAGATCCACGGGGATGTTTTCGAGCACCATTTTGGATGACTCGAGCTTGGAGAAGTCGAGGATGTCGTTGATGAGGTGGAGAAGGGATTCGCCGCTGGAGCGGACCATTTGGACGAGTTCTTCTTCTTCGGGTTCGAGGCCGAGTTCGAGGAGGAGGCTGGTGGTGCCGATGATGCCGTTCATCGGGGTGCGGATTTCATGGCTCATGTTGGCCAGGAAGTCGCTTTTGGCGGCGGTGGCGACTTCGGCGGTTTTTTTGGCGTCTTCGAATTCGTGGATGGCGGCGCGCTGGCGTTCGTCTTGTTCTTGGATGAAGTCGAGGGCGTCGTTGAGTTGGAGTTGGAGGCGGTCAAAGTCGTCGTGGCCGCGGGCGGGGAGGCGGTGGCTGAAGACACCGCGTTTGATGGTTTCGAACTCTTCTGAGAGAGCGCGTGACTTGGTGGCGAGTCTGCGACCGAGGAAGAAGAAGCCGACGATGGCAGGGAGGAGGCCGACGCAGATGCCGAGGAGGGGGACGGTCAACTGTTGGGTGTGGAGGAGGTGATGAGGCTGGAGGAGGGGCTGACGTGCGATGGTGATGCCGAGGATGCGGCCTGATTCGCGGTCGTAGAGGGGAGCGGCGGCCATGAGCCAAGTGGGGGCATCCCAGAGGTGGAGATTGCCGTTGGTGTTTAAGGCGTGGAGGGAGACGGCAGAGCCACTGCGGGCGAGGTTGAGCAGGTCTCGAAATTGCTCGACTTCGGGGTCAGGGAGTTGATGGCTGGCATCTGGGAGGATGACGGTGGCGGGAGGGCTTTTGAGGATGTCGAAGTCTTTGCCTGATTTGGAGGCGGTGACGCTGGCGATTTCGGTGCGGACGCCGAGAGACTCGAGGACGGCAGGGGCGCTGATGGTTTGGAGGCGCAGGGTGAGTTGGCTTTCGACCTCTGAAGGGAGGGGTTCATGAGCGGTGAGGATTTTTTCCGAGAGTCCCTGTTTTTGCAACTCCATTTGGGAGGTCAGGGCCATGCTGCTGAGGAAGGCCGTTTGGGCGGAACGCAGGCTAAGGAACTGCTGCCAGACAAAACCCGCGCTGGTGGCGGCGGCTGTCAAGAGCACAGCGGCGACACCCAGGACGGAGAAGCGAGTGGCGATGGGGAGATGGAATTTCATTCAAGGGGCTGAGCAGAAGAAGCGTCAGGGGAAGAGGTGTCGGAGGGATCGCGATGCGGTTGGAGACGGCTGCGAACGCTTTGAGCGAGGGCGGAAGCGAGAAACGAAGGGCGGCGCGAGCGGGTGGAGTCGACGGAGGGTTCTGGTTCGGGGAGTTCGGCGCTGATTGTTGACGTGGAGGCTAAGGCAGGTTCTGCCATGGCGACGGGGTGATAGGGTGCGGCTTCGGTGGGTGCGAAGTGAGCGGATTGTGATGGCGAGTGGTAGACGGGCTCGTCCTCTTCTTCGTCGTCGAGATCGGTTTGGGTTGATGGGAAGTTGAATGAGGTGACGGCGTTGACTGGGGCCGTGGAGGCTGAGGGGGTGAAGGCGGAGGGTGACTCAAAGGAGGTTTCCGGAGTGCGGGGTGCTGTTGGAGTTCTGGGCGGGGGTGCCTCGTTCAAGGTGCGACGGATGAGGCCGAGGAGGCTGTCGGGAGTGTAAGGTTTGGCGAGGATGTTTGAGAAGCCGATGGAGCGGCAGAGATCGAGAGCATCGTCCTGGAAGAAGCCGCTGCAGGCGATGACCCGGATGTCGGGATCGATGTCACGAAGAGCGGTCATGGTTTCGAAGCCTGACATGCCGCCGGGCATGGTGAGGTCGAGTACAACGAGGGCGACTTTGTGGCCTGAGGCGTAGTGGGATTGGACAGTGACCAGGGCATCCTCACCATTGCGGGCTTTGAGGGGGGTGACTTCGATGGTGTTGAGGATGGCGGCGGCGATGGCGAGCACGGAGGGTTCATCATCAACGATGAGGATGTGTCCAGAGATTGGAGTCTCGAGATTGGATGAGGGTGTCATGGAAGGAGGCATTGGAGTTTTGAGACTGGGGTTAGATGGCGGTGTAGCTGAGACATTTGATTTCATCCATGGTGGTATGGCCACCGATGACCTGGAGGAGGCCTTCCTGGTAGAGGGAGAAGAAACCGTTTTTGTAGGCGGCGGCGCGGAGGGCGCTCATGGGGGCACCTTCTTCGATGAGATCGCGAATGTCGGTATTGAGCTCGCAAAGTTCCATGAGGGCGACGCGACCGGTGTAGCCGGAGCCGTGGCATTCGTCGCAGCCGGTGGCAACGTACATGGGGGTGGAGAGGGGTTGGGTGATGACGCCTTGACGGGCCATGTGTTCCTGGATGTCGAGGGGGAAGGGGACGGGTTTTTTGCAGTAACCGCAGAGGCGGCGGACGAGGCGCTGGGCTTGACTGAGGGCGAGGGAGTCAGCCATGAGGTATTTTTCGACGCCCATGGACATGAGACGGGAGACGGCGCGGAGGGAGTCGTTGGCGTGGAGGGTGGTTAAGACGAGGTGACCGGTGAGGGCGGCGTTGACGGCGGCGTTGGCGGTTTCGGAGTCGCGAGACTCACCGATGAGGATGATGTCGGGGTCGGCGCGGAGGAGGGCGCGGAGGCCGTTGGCGAAGTCGAGGCCGCGGGAGTTGTTGGTTTGGGTTTGGTTGATGCCTTCGATTTCGTATTCGATGGGGTCCTCGATGGTTTGGATGTTGACGTTTTCGTCGTTCACGCTGTTGAGGAGAGCGTAGAGGGTGGTGGTTTTACCGGAGCCGGTGGGGCCGGTGACGAGGATCAGGCCCTGGTCGCGGGACATGGCGCGAGTGAGGATGTCCATTTGGCGTTGCGCCAGGTTGAAGCTGGACATTTGTTTGACGCCGTCCGCTTTGTCCAAGAAGCGCATGATGATTTTTTGAAAATCCCGGCGGGTGGGAACGGCGGCGACCCGGACGTCGACGCGGCGGCGGCCGATGGCGAGGGCGAAGCGACCGTCCTGGCAGGATTGGCGGTCCTGGTTGAGGGCGGCGTAGTTTTTGATGAGGGCGATGAAGCGGGGGAGGACGGATTCGGGCGCGGTGAGGATGGTGCGCATGTTGCCGTCCATGCGGGCACGGAAGCGGGCGAGGTTGTAGAATTTTTCGATGTGAAGGTCACTGGCGCGGCAGCGGATGGCGGTATAGAGCGCCCATTGGAGGAGTTCCTCGGGGGTGTGGTTGGGGTTGGAGGGATTGACCTGGGCCATGTCCTCCGGCATGATCGAGATGATGGACTCGTCGTCGGAGAGGGAGAGGGTGGAGCCGTCGACTTCGGCGAGGGTGGAGGGGTCGAAGGAAGCGGCGGCGCGGGTCAGGGCCTCGCGGATGGCGGAAGGATCCGCGAGGACGGGGATGATGCGGACGGCCTCCTGGCCCATGGAGATCCATTCGTCTTCGAAGGCGTAGCAGTCGAGGGAGTCACTGAGAAGGTAGACAGCGTGTTTGCCGATGTAGGCGGGATAGACGTTGTGGCGCTCGAGAAGAGGCAGGGGGAAATGGGTTTGGCGCTGGGTATCGGAGGGGTTGTAAGTGAGGGTTTTGCCTTGAGTGACGATGTGGTTGAGAACCACACCGAGGTGCTTTTGCATGCCGTTGAAGCGGGCGATGTCGAGGTCGTCACCTTTGGAGAGGGCGGTTTCGTAGAATCCTTTTAGACGGGCGAGTTCATTGGTCTCAAAGGGGTAAGCTTGGAGCATCCACTCAAAGGCACCGCGGAGGCCGGACTCGTTGAAGCGAGGGGGTTGAAGGTGCTCGAGGGGGTTGGATTGAGCGATGGGGGTTTGGGTGAAGCGCTGGACGAGTTCTTTGCGGGTGTTCTGGTACTGTTCGGCGTTGATCAGGACGCGGATGACGAAAACGGGGGGGATGCCCCAGAGGTCGGCGGCGCGGGGGTTGTGGTGGGCCATGATGACCAGAGGCCCGAGAGTGGTGACGGGGAGCCAAGGGTCTGAGACGGTGGGGACGCGACCGAGGAGGCGGACGACTTTTTCGGCATCTGGGGAGCAGGTTTCCCGGAGCAGTTGGATGGGAAGGAGGCCATTTTGGAGGCCAAGACCTTCGATTGAGATGATGTTCGTTTCGTTTGGCCCAACAGTTTTACCTGATGGATTGCCAACGGTTCCGAAGGATTCGGGAGGTTGGATTTCGGGGGAAGCGAGCGGCGGTTGCATCGGAAAAGGGGGCTCTATGAGCCGAAGGGGCGGAAGTTGGAGGGGAAGACGCGAGGGGGGCCCATATCGGAGCCGTCGAAGTCGATTTTGAGGCCGATGCCTGCCTGAGGGGGTCTGAGTAATTCGAAGCGCTGACCAGTGTAACGAAGGCGGTAGGTGGTAGAATCGCTGGAGCTTTTGGGGGCGTAATTTGGGATGATGAATGGGCTACCGACGATATTTTCGTCGCGGATCTGGAGGGTCATGACGATGAGCTGTTCATCGCTGGCGCTGCTGAGTTGCGGGGAGTTGGAGATAAAGCGTCCGGCCATGGCCATTTGGTTGAGGGCGGTGTTGAGGAGTTCCTGGCGGTTGGTGGCAAGAACGTTTTTTGAGTTGGTGGACATCCCTGACATGGAGGGAATCGCAATGGAGGCGATGACACCGATTATGGATATGACGGTGACCATCTCAACCATTGAGAAGCCGCGCTTTCTGGGGCATCGTGCGGAGGGATGGAGGAGCATAACCGTGACTGAAAGGGGGCTTAGTAGCGGATGGTGACGTTACCGGGGCCGATGAGAGTGGTCTTTTGGAGGGCAACGACTGAGAGGCCGAAGTTGGCGCTGTAGCCGCTAGGCATGAAGCGCCCGATGGTGTCTTCGGCAAACGCCAGGTAGGGACGGAGGAGCGTGTATTTGGCGGCGTTGGTGCCGGCGCTTTGCCATTGGTTTTCGGCGCGGGAGCGGCCTTCAGCCTGGACGAAACTGGCCATGGCGATGTTCAGGGATTCGACACGGGCGATGGCGAGGTTGCGTTCGCCGTCACTGCGCATTTTGGTGACGGAGGGGATGGCCATGAAGGCGATGATGCCCATGATGGCGACGGCGGCTAGGAGTTCCACCATGGAGAAGGCGGCCTTGAAGCGTGAAGGTTTGGAAATGAGGGAGGGGGACATAGAAGTGGGATTTAGTTGTCTTGGAGAAGAGCTTTGGGGAATTCACCAGAGGCCCAGGTGGGGAGGGTGATGTGTTGATTGCCGGCTTCCAGGGCGGAGGACTCGATGCGGCCGGAGTTGTTGGTGTATTGAATGAAGTGCTCGCGGGTGGTTTCGTCGAGGTAGCCGGAGCCGGTGGCAGGCGCGACGAGTTGGAGGCGTGCGAGGGAAGAGGCTTGGCCATTGTATTCGGCGCGGACGTCTTCGAGGCTGCGGAGTTGGCCTTCGTTGGCTCCGGAAGCGATACGCATGCTGCCCATGACCCATGCGTTGAGGGCGCTGTTAAGAGTAGCTTGTTGTTGGCGGGCGACGATGCGGTTTGCGTCTCGAGAGGCGTTGGAGATGGCAGCCACGACGATGGACGACATGACCGCTATGATGGCGATGGTGAAGATTGCTTCGACCAGTGAAAACGCCCGATTTTTTCGGTTTGGAGGTCGGTTTGTGTAGCGCATAAGTTTCGATGGGGAGACGAACGATGGAATATAATAACAATAATCAATAAAATCAATGGAATTAAATTGAATTTTCTAGAATGATTGTTGGAAGGCGGATGAGACTGGTAGGGCTGTGTTTTGAGGACGGGAGAAAAGGTGTTTGGTCTTGAACTGAATGAGAAGCTCAAGTGTCTTTTTTGGGCCCGGGGTGCTGGCGTTCAAGGTTCCGTTTCTCGGTTGTCAATGGCTTGGTCATCTGGCACGAAATGGTTGGATTGAGAATGATTTTGGTTTGAATCGCTTTGGCATGGTCACGGTAGACTGAGCGGCTGAGGTTGAACCGTTGGAGGCGGGTGATCCGGCGCTACGATGAGTGCTGAAGCGAATTGAGGTTTTCTCCCCGCAGCGGGGCTGCGCGCAGTCCAAAAAAACGGAATTTGCTTCGATGTTCGTTACCATCCGTGCTCACTTGGGGCATGAACGCAAAAAGAATCCGCCGGGGACGAATCCCCGGCGGATTTTGGCAATTCGGTCTAGCTGTTTAACCAGCACTCAGCCGAAAAGAGACTTACAATTATGGCTTGACGTAGACCAAGCTCTTGTCTGCACCAAGGGTCAAGAGAGGGACGACATCGGTTTCGTTGCTCATCGTGCCGGTCTTGAACACGTTCGTTGCGAACGGACCAGCAGGGTCGCCAGTGACGGTGTCGCCTTCGAGCAAGTCGACAGCAGCCTGTGCGGTAGCGACAGCAGTAGCGTCGTAACCAGCGGCGATTGCGGCGTTCCAGACGGAAGCAGCGTTCTGAGCGTTGCGCTGAGCAGCAGAGTCCTTGGCGGCATCATTGATGCTACCGATGTTCGGGATGGCGATAGCGGCGATGATACCGATGATCGCGATCACGACGAGCATTTCCACGAGGCTGAATCCCGCTTTAGCGGCCTTCTTGAGGTTCAATTTCACGTTTTTCATTGTCTTGTTGTATTGGGCTGTTGGTTATGTTGAGTCTGGATGCGGAGGCTGCGTTGCAGTCGCTGCGATCAAGAACATGATATTTATAGCAATTATATTCGGAATGGTCAATTAAAAATATGATGTTTTTGATAATTAATTTACATGCCAGAATTATTTGGGGTGAATTTTGGAATGGGGAAGGCTCTGGGAAGCTTGTAGAATCAGGGATTGAGGGGAGGGTGGGAAAAAAGAGGGGGAATGAGAAAAAAGTGGGCTGGAGCGATGGGAATGGGGGGATTGAGGGGGAACGGATGCGAAAAAGGGCTTTTTCTTGGCTGGAATTTCGGGTTTTTTGGCTCAGTGGGTGTTAATTTGTGTGGTTATGGAATTTCTGGAGAATTTCTGGGGCGTCCTTGAGTGAGCAGCGGGAGGATCTGGGATCGGGTGACACGCTTTGTGATGCTGCCGGGGGCGACGGTGACGTTGAATGGGACGGCGCTGTATGAGAGTGTGGTGGTGATTTTTGCGTCGCAGGCGCTGGGGGTGGATTTGAGTTTGGCGCGGCGGCGGTGAACGTGTTTTGGGAAACGGTGGGGGCGGTTTTGATTGCGAAGACTGAGGGGGAGCGGTTGGTGGAGTG
>JARXAL010000248.1 GCA_029865835.1 Verrucomicrobiaceae bacterium | reverse complement strand
CTCTCCTGGTGGTTCTTTGGCGCTCTCCTCATGACCGGAAAACGCTACTCCGAATTCCGCTTCATTGGCGATGCCGAACTCTCCGGCCGTTACCGCCGTTCCTTCAAAACCTACACCGAAAAAACCCTCATCCTCGCGATGATCGGCTACGCCAACCTCTTCTGCTTCTGCGCCGGCATCGCCATGGCCGTCTACCCCCAACTCAATAACCTCGTCTTCGTCGCCCCCGTCATCATCGCCGCTGTCCTCGTCTACTTCCATCACGCCATGAAGGAGGAAACCGCCCGCCTCGAACCCGAACAGCTTCTGCAAAACCCCTGGATCATCCTCTGCACCCTCGGCACCGCCGCCCTCACCCTCTGGCTTCTCCTCACTCCCCACCCCTACGCCAAGTTGCTTCACCTCCTGGGCCCCCTCGTCCTCTGAATTCTCTTCCCCCTGGCAAAGAATTACAAACACCGGTTCAACGTGGAATGGACTCCACACACTAACCGTGTTGAATGGCAACGTTATTCAACACCGAACCGCAATGAACGAAACCCCTCCCACCGTCACTTCCTGGAAAAAACCAGTCCTCATCTTCACAGGCATCGTCCTTGCTTGTTGCCTCCTCACCGCAGTCGGCACCGTCTGGTGGGTCAAGCATAACATCTACGCCTCCCCCCTGCATCCCGTCCAACTCAGCCAATCCGAAAAAACCGCCCTCGACGCCAAACTCACCAAGCTCGAACTCTCCGAAGAAGTCGTCGCCCCCGAAGCCACCGCCAAAACCGACGGCGATCCCCGCACCATCTCCATCTCCTCCAAGGAGATCAACGCCTTCCTCGCCAACCAAGGCATCGGCGAGCAAGTCAAACTCGACGTCACCCGCAATCGCATCGCTGCCAACTTCCTCCTTCCCATCGACAAAGACGCCCCGCTCTTCGCCGGCACCACCCTCCGGATCCGCCTCGCCCTCAACGCGCTCATGAACGAAAACGGCAAACTCGTCGTCAAGGTCGACGACGTCAGCCTCGGCGGCATCCCGCTTCCCAACGCTTGGCTCGGCGACATCAAAGGCCTCGACCTCATCACCAGCAACATCGGCGAGGACCCCGCCCTCGAACGCTTCGCTGCTGGCATCAAAGAGTTTCGCCTGGAAAACGGCCATGTTCACATCGTTCTCAACGAATAACCTCAGCAACCCGCACTTCGCCCTCAATTCCTATGTTGGATGGTTAAGAAGGGTTGATTTTTCGTATCTCCGGAAAAAAAAATCAAAACCCTCATTTTCTGGGTTGCCAAAATGATTCTGGTGAATAACCTAAAAGGCCTAGATCAACCCTAGCTCAACCAATACTACCAAAACATGAAATCACTCCTCACCATCCTCGCAACAGTTGCTCTCAGCGGTGCTGCTATCGCTGGACCCGTGTCCTACAAAAACCCTAAGGCTCCCGTGATGCCACCTCCAGCCCCAACCGGCTGCGAGTGCTTCGCTCCTGGCTTCATGCTCGGTGCTTTCGGCGGTGCTATCTTTGGTGAAGAGGACGAATTGGGCGGTGGCGTCCTTGCTGAGTACGCTTTCTCCCCCTACATCGCCCTTCAAGGCTCCTATGGTCTCTACGCAACCCAAAGCGAACATCACCAGTTTGATGCCGCTCTGATCCTGCGCTACCCCATCACCAGCCTTTGCTTGGCCCCTTACGCCATGGTCGGCGGCGGTTTCTCCACCAATGGACAAACCAGCGGCGACTTCCTGGTCGGTGGCGGTCTTGACCTGCGCATCCCTTCCGCAAGCTGCATGAGCGTCTTCGCTGATGGTGCTTGGTACGTGCTCGGCGACCGCGAAGACGACCAAACGATCGTCCGCCTCGGCGTCAAGTTCCCCTTCTAATACAGTCGGGTAACTCCAAATCATCTCAAGAGGTGAGTGTGCAAACACTCACCTCTTTTTTTGTGCCCCAACCCCTATCCGACAACCCACTAACCCAATTTGGTAAGCCCACATATCGACTGCTCCCTCCGCAATCAGTCTACAATCCGCAATCCGAAATCCGCAGTCCGAAATCCCCAATCACTCCCCCATCTTCACCTCCACCGGCTTCTCCAAAAAACTCGCCAACACCAGCAACACCGACGCCACCACCACACACGAATCCGCCACATTGAACGACGGCCACGGATTGAACGGCGCAAACCCAAAATCAAACTTCAAAAAATCCACCACGTACCCATGAACCAGCCGATCCGTCACATTCCCAAAGATCCCTGACACCAACAACGCCACCGCCAACCGACTGAACGCCCCCGGAAACATCCCCTTCTTGTAAAACCAGGTCAGCATCACCAACGCTCCGAGCGAGATCGCGCCAAACGCATAATTCGCATACGCCGTCCCATTAAAGAGCCCAAACGCCACTCCCGTATTCGCCGCGTGATGCAGCCAAAAAACACCCGGAATCACCTCCATCTCCTCCACATACAAAGGAAACCGCCCCACAATCCAGTTCTTGGACCATTGATCCAACAAATAAAGCGGCAGTGAGATCGAAAACAACAGACGAATCATCCCTCATGTATGGATGCCGAACTCCTTTCGCGCCAGCGGAAAGCCTGTTGATGCCACCGCCTCCCGCCCTTATGAATACCTCTCCTTCCATGCCGGATTCCGCCACCGTTTTCACCGCGCCTGCCCGCCGCCTCCTCGCAGCGCTCCTCCTCATCCTTCCACTCGCCACCTCCAGTTGCGATCGCATCAAGCAAAAGCTCGATCGCCTCGCAGCAGCCGGTCAGCAAGCTCCCGCACCCGCTGCCGAACCTCCCCTCACCGAGGAAGAAAAACAAATCAACGCCACGCTCGACAACCACGCACTCTTCGATCCCACCGACACCCCAGCCGAAGTCCCCAAAGCCGAAGCCTTCGAACTCAACAAAGCCTCCGTCGTCTCCATCCTCGGTTATCACGACTTCAAAGAACGCGGAGGCGAGGCCATGGTCATTAGCGAGACCAAGTTCCGCGAGCAAATGCAGTTCATCAAAGATTCCAACATCCCCGTCATCCCCCTCAACGACGTCCTCGCCTGGAAAAAAGGCACCAAAAACATCCCCGAAGAATCCTTTGTCATCACCATGGATGATGGCTGGGAAGGCGTCTACAAACACGCTTGGCCCATCCTCAAAGAACACCGCTTCCCCTTCACCATCTATCTCTATAAAAAGTACGTCAACATCGGTGGCCGCTCCCTTAGCTGGGCCCAAATCAAAGAAATGATGGACTCCGGCCTCTGCACCGTCGGCAGCCACTCCGTCTCACACGACAGCATGACCGCCCGCAAAGGCCGCACCGACGAAGCCTATGCCGCCTACCTCGACACCGAACTCAAAGACTCCAAAGTCTTTCTCGAACAGAATCTCAACGTCCCCATGACCTCCTTTGCCTACCCCTACGGCAACTACAACACCCAAATCCGCGACATGGGCATCGCCTCCGGTTACGAAACCCTCCTCACCGTCAACGGCAGCAAGGTCACCTGGGACACCCACCTCGGCGATCTCGGACGCTTCATCATCCACGGCGTCAACGACTCCGTCTTCCGCCTCGCCACCAGCTTCCGAGGTCGCGGTGGCTTGGGCACTTCCAAAATGCTCCTCGCCACAGCCGTCAACGACCAAGGCCAACCCCTTGTCAAACTCACCCCCCGCATGGGCTCCACCATCCCCGACCGAACCCCTCGCCTCGCCGCCGACCTCTCCGGCCTCGGTCCCATCGTCCCTGACTCCGTCAAAATGCACATCGCCGGCCTCGGCAGCGTCACCCCCGTCTACGACGCCGCCACCCAGCTTCTCAGCTACCAAATCCCCCACCGCATCCGTCGTGACCATTGCGAGGTCTCCATCACCTTCTCCCGCGCCAACGTCACCCCTCCCGTCCCGGAAACCCTCGTTTGGCAATTCAAAATCGATCTCGCCGCCAGCTATCTCCCTCGTCTGCCCTCGCCAGCAAACCAGGAACCTCAGCCTTAACTCTTTCCGCCCTAAAATGACCCCGCTCACCTTCGAACAGTCCCGCATCCTCGGCTGCCTCCTGGAAAAAGAAGTCCTCGTCCCAGACTCCTATCCTCTCACCCTCAATACCCTCGTCACCGCCTGCAACCAGTCCACCAATCGCGAACCCGTCACCAACTTCGACGAATCCACCGTCACCCGAGCCCTCGAAGGCTTGCGCGAAACCCAGTGGGCCTTCCAACTCAGCCAAGCCGGTGCCCGCGTCCCCAAATTCAAACACAACCTGCACGCCAAAATCCACGACCTCTCCCCCGCCTCGGTCGCTCTCCTCTGCACCCTCCTCCTCCGCGGTCACCAAACCGCCGGCGAACTCCGCCAGCGCACCGAACGCCTGCACCCCTTCCCCGATCTCCCCAGCATCGAGGCCGAACTCGACATCCTGCAAAATCACCCCGAAGGCCCCCTCGTCGTCTGCCTTCCCTCCGGTAATGGCCGCCGCGTCCCCGCCTACGCCCACCTTCTCTGTGGACCCGTCGACCCCAACACCCCAGCCTCCTCCCTCGCTCCCGTCACCACCATTGTTCCGCCACCCCCACCGCCCATCGACCCCGACTGGAAGGAGCGCATCGAATCCGAACTCGCCACCCTCCGCGCCGAAATCACCGAACTCAAAGCCCAACTCGGCGTCTAAAATCGCACCTCCATGACCGAAAATCTCCAGCGCTCCCCGCTCCACCAAGACCACCTCACCCTCGGAGCCCGCCTGGTCCCCTTCGCCGGCTGGGAAATGCCCGTCCAATACTCCGGCCTCATGGCCGAACACCACGCCGTCCGCCAAACCGTCGGCGTCTTCGACATCTCCCACATGGGCCAAGTCATCGTCAGTGGCCCCGGCGCCGCAGCCTTCCTCAATCACGCCCTCACCAACGACATCTCCCGCCTCGCCCCCGGCCACGGCCACTACACCCTCCTCCTCAATGACCACGGCGGCGTCATCGACGACCTCATCGCCTATCGCACCGGCGAAAGCGAATTCTTCCTCGTCATCAACGCCGCCCGCATCACCGAAGACTGGGCCCAACTCACCACCCTCCACGCCGCCGCTCCCGTAGACGCCGCCCTCGTCGAACTCGCCAACCTCAGCCCCGCCTGCGCTGGCCTCGCCATCCAAGGCCCCAAAAGCCGCGCCGTCTTCGCCACCCTCTTCGGCCCCGACGCCACCTACCCCGAGAAAAACACCGTCATCTCCTGCGATACCCCCGAAGGCCTCATGTGGCTCTGCGGCACCGGCTACACCGGCGAAGACGGCTTCGAGTTCTTCATGCCAGCCCCCACCGCGTCTGACTGGTTTCAGCGCACGGTCACAGCCGTCCAAGCCGAAGGCGGACTCCCCTGCGGCCTCGGCGCCCGCGACACCCTCCGCCTCGAAATGGGCTACCCCCTCAACGGCAACGACCTCTCCCCCGACCACACCCCCCTCCAGGCCGGCCTCGGCTTCTTTGTCGCCCTCAACAAAGAACACTTCATCGGCCAAAACGCTCTCCTCCAGGAAAAAACCGCCGGCCTCACCCGCAAACTCACCGGATTCCGCATGACCGGCACCGCCCCTCCCCCGCGCCCCCACTACCCCGTCCTCTCCGCCGAGGGCCAGCCCCTCGGCGAAATCTGCAGCGGCACCCTCTCCCCCACCCTTCAATACGGCATCGGCATGGCCTACCTCCCCCCCACCCACACCACCCCCGGCACCCCTCTCCAAATCGAAATCCGAGGCAAAACCTACCCCGCCGAAGTCACCAAAAAACCCTTCCATCGCCCCCAATAACCCGCTAAAACCTAACCAACCTCTCACCCCTCCCAAATCATGACCACCGTCCTCAATCACCTCCGCTACCGCCCCTCCCACGAATGGATCGAGCCCGGCAAACCCATCGCCGCCGTCGGCATCACCGACCACGCCCAGGCCGAACTCACCGACATCGTCTTCGTTGACCTCCCCGCCATCGGTCGCCAAGTCAAAGCCGGAGACCCCGTCGCCGTCGTCGAATCCGTCAAAGCCGCCAGCGACATCTACGCCCCCGTCTCAGGCGAAATCGTCGGCGTCAACGAAGCCCTCAACGGCAACCCCGGCCTCATCAACACCGACCCCTTCACCGAAGGCTGGATCTTCCAAATCGCCCCCTCCAACCCCACCGAACCCGACACCCTACTCGACGCCGAAGCCTACCGCGCCCACATCGCCTAATCCCAAAAAAAGCCCCCGTTCAAAGAAACCGCCCCGTCACGCTCTCCGTGACCCCCTTCACCACCTCCGGCGACCCCACCGCCACCACCCGACCCCCCTTCAGCCCACCCCCGGGCCCCAGATCCACGATCCAGTCCGCGCATCGAATCACATCCAAATTGTGCTCGATCACGATCACCGTATTTCCCCCGTCCCGCAGCCGCATCAGCACCTCCATCAGCTTCTGAATATCGGCAAAATGCAGCCCCGTCGTCGGCTCATCCAGCACATACAGCGTCCGCCCAGTCGCCCGTTTCCCCAGCTCCGCCGCCAGCTTCACCCGCTGCGCCTCACCGCCTGACAGCGTGTTCCCAGGCTGCCCCAGCTTCACATAACTCAGCCCCGTCTCCTCCAGCGCCCGAAGCTTCGGCCCGATGATCGGATGCTTCTCAAAAAACCGCGCCGCCTCCGCCACCGTCATCTCCAATACCTCCGCGATACTCCGCCCCTTATACGTCACCTCCAGCGTCTCACTGTTGTAACGCTTCCCTTGGCACTGATCGCACGTCACATACACATCCGCCAAAAAGTGCATGTCGATCTTCAACTGCCCATCTCCCTGACACTTCTCACACCTCCCACCCGGCGTGTTGAAACTGAACCGCCCCGACTCATACCCCCGCACCCGCGCCATCGGTAGCTTCGCATACAACTCCCGAATCGGCGTGAACAACCCCGTAAACGTCGCCGGATTCGACCTCGGACTCCGCCCAATCGGCGACTGATCGATCACGATCACCTTATCGATCCCCCCCAACCCCGTCACCGCCTCATGCTTCCCCGGCTCAGCCTTTGCTCCATAAAAATGCCTCATCAACACCCGCATCAAAATCTCATCCACCAGTGTCGACTTCCCACTCCCACTCGGCCCCGTCACACACGTGAAGCACCCCAACGGAAAAGCCACCGTCACCTCACGCAGATTGTTTTCGCTCGCGCCATGCACCGTCAGCCACCCCTCCACCCCCTCACCCGCCAGCAGACGCCCCTGCCCCACCGGTACCATCCGCTCCCGCGCCACCGCCACCCGCAACCGCCCGCTCAAATACGCCCCCGTTAGCGACCCCTCATCACCCGCCACCTTTTCAGGACGCCCCTCCGCCACGATCTTCCCCCCGTGCGCCCCCGCACCCGGCCCCAGCTCCACCAGCCAGTCCGCCGCCCGCATGATCCCCTCATCATGCTCCACCACCAGCACCGTATTCCCCAAATCCCGCAACCCCTTCAGCGTCCCAATCAACCGCTCCGTATCCACCGGATGCAGCCCAATGCTCGGCTCATCCAAAACATACAGTACCCCCGCCAGCCCCGCCCCAATCTGCGTCGCCAGCCGGATCCGCTGCATCTCCCCACCAGACAGCGTCCCACTCTCCCGATTCAACGCCAAATACCCTAACCCCACCTGCTCCAAAAACGCCAACCGCTTCACAATCTCCTTCAGCAAATCCACCACATACCCCCGCTGAAAATCCGTCAAAACCAAACCCCTCATCCACCCCAGCGCCACCTCAATCGGCAACCCGCAAAACCCATGAATCGATAATCCCCCCTCACTCCTGTCTTCATCACAATCCGCATTCCGAAATCCGAAATCCGAAATCAACTTCACCGCCAGCGCCTCCGGCCTCAATCGCTTCCCCCCACAAGCCGGACACACCTTCGGATTCATGAACCGCCCCACCAGACCCCGCATCCCCTCACTCTCCGCACTCAAATAAAGCCGCTCCGCCTCCACAACAAGTCCCTCATACGGCTTCGCCACACTCCGCCGATTCTCCGCTGTCTTCCACCCCGTCGAAATCGCCTTCTCTCCAGTCCCATAAAACAACGCCCGCTTAAAATCCTCCGGCAACTCCTTGAACGACACCTCCATCGACACCGCAAAATGCCGCGCCAACGCCGCCACCCCCGCCTCATGCAGCGCCTTCATCTTCGGCACCCGACTCCACCATGTCTTGACCGCCCCCGCTGCCAAACTCTTCACCCCATCCGGCACCAGCAACCCCGGATCCGCCGCCATCACCGTCCCCACACCCTCACACATCCCGCACGCCCCCACATGCGTGTTGAACGAAAAATGCTGCGGCGTCAGCTTCTCCAAAAGATACCCCGTCCGCGCATTCGCATACGCCGTCGTAAAAACCATCACCTCCTCAGCACCCTCACCACCCACCAAAAAACGAATCTCCCGCTCGTTCCACCGCAACGCCGTCTCGATGCTCTCCATCAACCTCGCCCTCACCCCCTCCCTCACCACCAAGCGATCCACCACCACCTCCACCACATGACTCTCACGCACCGCCGGACGCCACCCCTCCTCCTCCAGATCACGCATCTCCCCATCCACCCGCACCCGCACAAAACCCTGCCGCCTCAGCTTCTCAAACAGCCCCTTCAAATCCCCCGCCTCCCCATCCACCACCGGCGCCAGCACCACCACCCGAGTCCCCTCTGCCAGCCCCAGCACCCGCTGCCCGATCTCCTCCGACGTGTTCCGCGTTAACACCTCCCCCGTCACCGGATCATGCGGCACCCCCACCACCGCATACAGCACCCGCAGATAATCATAAATCTCCGTCACCGTCGCAATCGTCGACCTCGGGTTCGGCGTCGAATGCACCTGCTCGATCGCCACCGCCGGACTCAATCCCTCAATGAAGTCCACATCCGGTTTCTCCATCTGATCCAAAAACTGCCGCGCATACGCCGACAAACTCTGCACATACCGCCGCTGCCCCTCCGCATACAGCGTGTCAAACGCCAGCGAACTCTTCCCCGACCCACTCACCCCCGTCATCACCACCAGCCGCCCACGCGGCAAATCCACATACACATTCTGCAGATTGTGCTGCCGCGCCCCCCGCACCCTGATAAACTCCGAATCCATACCCCCCAATCGACACCCCCATTCCCCATTCCGCAATCCGCAATCCGCAATCCACAATCCGCAATCCGCAATCCGCAATCCGCAATCCGCAATCCGCAATCCGCAATCCGCAATCCGCAATCCGCAATCCAATTCCCCCTCTCCCCCATTGACCAAGCTCCCCCCACGCATACCCTTACCCCCTCCAACAC
>JARXAL010000228.1 GCA_029865835.1 Verrucomicrobiaceae bacterium | reverse complement strand
GGGGGGGGGGTTCGTCGGCGAAGCCGTCGGTGAGGAGGGTCATGGTCCAGGTGAGGGAGGGGTCTGGATCGAGGGTGGTGGAGCCGTCCGGGCGGAACTCGATAGCGCTCTTGCGGGTTTGGAGGGCGGTGGGGTAGGGGTCGCGGGTGGGGTCGAGGGGGCGTTCGTTGGAGATGACGCTAGAGAGGATGGGGAAGCGTGAGAGGATGACGGTGGATTCGAAGCGCTGGAGTTCGCTGAGTTTGATGAGGCGTTCTTCGCGGGCGTCGTAGCCGACGATTTGCCAGGTTTTGTATTGGGCGTTTGGGGTGGTGAGGGAGGGGTCCTGGTTGGAGTAGAAGCGGAGTTCGACGGGTTGGCCGCGTTTGATGGCGAGGGAGCGGGCGAGCTGGAGGTCCTGGGAGAGGCGGGTGGCGGCGGCGAGGACCTGCTGGGAGCGCCAGGAGCCGGCCATGCTGCTGGCGACGGCGAGGAGGATGCTCAGTATGGTGGCGGTGACGAGGACCTCCATAACGGAGAATCCGTGGGGTCGGCGGCGGTGGAGATGGGAGGTGGGGCGCGGGATCATGGCGCGGAGGCGGTGGAGGGGGTGGGTGATCCGGTGACGGGGGGAAAGAGGCGGCCGGCCTGGCCATTGAGGAGGACGACCTGGGTCATGACCTGGTGGTCGAGGCGGCGGTTATTGAGTTCTTGATCGAGGGTTTCGAGGTCGTTGCTGAAGTTGGCGGCGGTGAGGAAGAGGCCGGACATGAGGCTGACGAGGGATTCGCCCTGGCGGATGGCTTCGGCTTCGGTGAGGTTGTCCCAGACGTCTTCGGAGAGGGCGACGATGGCGATTTCGACGGCGGGAGGGAGTTGATGGCGGGTGGCGGCGCCGAGGGCGGAACCGGGCTCCCATTGATGACGGCGGGAGTCGAAGAGGTAGTCGGGGGCGAGCTGGTAGGGGAGGGTGGAGTTTGAGCCGCCGTTGGCGAGGGTGACGAGGTGGGGGTCGTAGGGGACGACGACGAGGGCGAGGATGTTTTCAGCGACGATGCTGACGCGGCGGTTGAAGGCGGAGCCGCCGGGCTGGCTATTGGCGATGGGGGCCTGGAACCATTCGTAGAGGGTGTTGTTTGAGGTTTGCAGGGCCTGCAAGGGGCGCGGGTAGTCGGGGGGCTGGACGAGGAGGGAGAGTTCGTGGGCGGGCTGGCGATACTCCATAAGGCGGAAGCGGAACTTGCGAGGTGGAGCGGGGCGACCCTGGCGGGAGGAGGTGAGGAAGTTGGGGAGTTCGGTTTGGTCCTGGCCGAATTCGACGTAGTAGCCCCAGGCGCTGAGGGTGTGGGGGAGGGTTTGGTAGTAGGGCGTGTCGCTGTTGTTTTGCAGGGTGCGGCTGCTGCCGGGGAAGCCGAAGGGGCCCTGGAAGAAAACGGAGTGGCCGGAGCTGGAGCGGACCCCAGGAACGAGGGTGCGGGCGGGGCCGGAGACAAAGTGGAGGTCGGACTCGGGGAGGAGGGTGGTGGGGATGCCGGTGGGGTTGGTGACAGGGTCGAGATTGGGGGCCCAGCGGGGGTGGAGGGTGGCGCGGGAGAGGTTGGTGACGACGGTTTCGAGGGCGCGGCGGCCTTCGAGGTTTTCGCGGACGGCGGAGCGGGTGAGGCGCCAGGCGCTTTGGACGCCCTGGATGGAAACGACGACGGCGACGAGGAGGATGCCGAGGATGGCCATGGCGACGAGCAGCTCCATCAGCGTGAAGGCGCTGGTGGGGCGGGTTCTCGAAGCGGTGGAGGGAGGAGACATTACGGGGAGGAAGAGGGCGCGGGGGTGCCCTGGCCTGCGGGGCCTGTGAGGGTGACGGTGAGGAGGCGCTGGCGATGGCGGAGGGGGTCGTTCAAGGCGGAGAGGTTCTGCCAGTGTTCGGTGACTCCGATTCGTAGGCGGCGCGAGAAGGGGGATGCGATGGTTTCGCCGGGGAGGATGGAGGCGGGTTCGAGGATGGCTTGAGCGGCGAAGGCGGTTTGATTGACGCCGCCGCCGCCGTTACGAACGATGTTGCCACGATCGTCGAAGAAGAAGGTGGCGGGTTGGGAGAGGTCGGCGAGGACGCCGGTGATGTCGGAAATTCTGGCGCGATCGAGTTCGGCCTGATAGACGGCGCGGAGGTGCTGGAAGATGCGGACTTCGGCGGCCTGGCGGCGGGCGGTTTGCAGGGAGGCCATGCCGTTGGGTAGGGTGCCGACGAGGACGAGGACGCCGAAGACGAAGATGGCCATGGCGAAGAGGACCTCAGCCAAGGAGAAGGCGGAGGTGAGGCGGCGATGCCTGGAGATGGAGGGTGCGAGATGCACGTCAGGGGGTGAAGGGTTCCGTGATGAGGGTGCGGTAGCGGTAGAAGTCGTCGAGCGCAAGGGTGCTGCTGGTCATGTCAGGGATGTTGGGGTCGTTCGGATCGAGGTAGCGTTCGATGGTGACGGCGCCGCGTTGTTCAGCGGTGATTTTTTCGGTTTCGACGTTCCACTGGTTGGCGGGAGTGGAGCGGGATTTGGAGATGAGCTGGACGCGGTAGTGGACTTTGTAGACGTTGGAGCGTGTGCAGAGGCGGGGGTAGACCTGGGCGTAGGGGGATTCGCGGAGGTTGTCGCCGGTGAGTTCGAAGGCGTCGAGTTTGCGGGGCTCGGCGGGGTCGCCATTCCACCATTCGTTGAGCTGTTCGTATTCGAGATTTGCCGGGTCCAGCGGGGCGGGGGTGAGGCCTCGGGAGTAGTCCTGCTCGAAGCCGGGAATGCGGCGGGGGAAGAGGTAGGTGTCGCAGATTTCGGAGGGGTGATAGAAGACCTGGCCTGCGGTGAAGCGGGTGCGGAAGGCTTTCAAGGTTTTCTCGACATCGACTTCGTAGAGCACTTCGGGTGCGATGGCGGGGGTGGCGGCTGAGGGGTCGAAGGGGGCTTTATAGATTTCGCGTGCGCTGTGATGGATGGCGGGGATGCGGACGCCTTTGAAGGCGGCGTGGAGGGCGGTGGTGCGTTCGATCCAGGTGAAGGGGATCATTTGGCAGTTGAGATTGACTTTGCCCTGGGTGGAAAAGGCGGGGCTAAGGAATTGGGGTTCGACGACAGGGGTCCAGAAGAACTCGAGCCAGAGGTGGTCGGGAGCGATTTTGAAATCGGGGGCTCCGAAGCCAGGGTGATCAGAAGTATTGGGCTTAGCATTAGCCGCGCTGGTGCGGGAGAGCGGGTTTGGGCAGAAGAGGAGGGTGCGCCAGGGTTCGGGATTTGGGGGGCCGGTGGGGGGCGGGTTGGGGTCGTCGGGGATGCCGTAGACGAAGGGAGTGAGGGCGCCGAAGATGAAGGCGGAGGAGACTTGGCGTTGGGGGGTGTGGCTGAGGCCTGCGGCGTCGATGGCGAGTTCACCGCCGTCGGTGTAGGTGGCGGCGATGTTGTCACGAGTGCCGCGACGGGCGTCTTCCTGGGAGATGGCGTTGGTGAGGTCCTGACGGCTGAAGAAGGGGCCGTCGGGGAGGGAGCCGGAGCCGGTTTCCCAATCGCCGTAACGGGCTTCGTCTACCTTGTAGACCTCTTGGAGGGCTGTGCGGGAGAGGGCGGCGGTGATGCCCTGGGGGAGGGCGTTGAAAGGGGGGAGGGGAGGGCCGTTTTGCAAAAGGGAACCGACGGTGGTGGCGGGGATTTGGCGGTTGGCGGTTTGAGCGCCTAGCATGTTGGTGCCGGTTGAGCCGATTTGGCCGATGGAGTCGAAGGTGGTTTCGCGGAGGCCGTGTTTTTCGTAGTCGTCGGCGGCACCTGGAGGGATGGCGGCGGGGGTGAACCAGTCTTTGGGGACGCGATAGCGGGAAGAGAGCATTCGGACGTCGCCACGATGGGGGCCGGTGGGGTTGAGGGTGACAGCGCGGACGACGTCGCCGCGCTTGATGAGCGGGAGGTAGGGGGGGGCGTTAGGATTGGCGGGATCGACCAGGAGGTTAAACCGGTTGAGGATAAGGGTGTCGTTGGGGCCAACGGCAGCGAAGTCTTCGAGGGGTAGGCGGGGCATCGGGATTTGGCCGGAGAGTTGGGTGAATGGGAGGGCGATTTCCTGAAGCAAGGTATCGGTGGTGGCGTGGCGGATTTCGAGAACGAGGTCGCCTCCGGAGTAGTTGAGCATTGGGTTTTCCTCCGGGAGAGCGGTGGAGATGTCGATGGGGATGCTGAACCTGGGGAATTCCTGGGTGGGATTGAGGATGCCGAGGGCGCGTCTGGGTTGGCCGTCTCTTTCGACGAAGAGGGAGGTGAGGCCGGTGAAGCTGGTGGCGTCACCACCGAAGCGGCGGGCGGTGCCGCCGGGGGTGGTGATGTTGGGAAAGGAGGGGGAGAAGGTGACTTGGTTGATGAGTTCGTATTGGTCCAGCGCGCCGCCAAAGTTGAGGGTGCGGCCATTGAGGGTATGAGAGGCCATGGTGAATGGCATGTCTTCGGAGGGGCTCTCGGGATTGGAGGTGGAGGCGCCATTGAGACCTTTGAGGACGTATTTGATGTTGGGGTTGATGGCGGGGAATCCGGGGGAGGTGATGTAGGGTTCGAGGACGATGAAGGCTCTGACGTGGGTGGTTTTTTTGGCGTAGCCGATCCAGGGGCCTTCGGTTTCTGCTTCGATCTGGCCGTTGAGATCTTTCTTCGCGTCAACGGCGACGAAGACGATGGCGGCTTCGGTGATGGTGGGGATGCGGCCGGGGCTGCGGAGGGTGCGGCCAGCGCCGGTGTCGGCGATGAGGGGGGTGACCATGCCTGAGCCTTCGGGGGGGGCGGTGCCTTCGGAGGAGGGGGCGAGGTAGTCGTAGGTGGGGCCGTTGTCTGTCCAGGCGTTGCCGGGGTTGGAGGTCCAACGGGTGAGGTCGAACATGGAGAGGAGGAGCTGGTCGCGATTGAGGGGGCCGTATTTGTCGGCGAAGGAGCCGGGGTGGGCGGGGAAGGGGTTGCTGGTGCTGGTTTGGAGCCAATTGAAGAGTTGGCGATTGCGGGAGCCGGTGGCGAGGTCGGCGTTGGTGCTGTGGGAGGAGCCGGGGGTGGCGGTGCCGGACCAGGCGGAGTCACGCTGGATGCCGTAGTAGGCGCGGGCGTCTGCGGTGCCTCCTATGGTGGCGGCGAGGGCCATGAGTTGGTCGGTGCGGGTGCGCTGGGCGGGATCGGTTTGAATGGGCCAGAGGGAGATCTTGGGTTGATTGAAGGGGTTGGTTTCGGGGGCGCTGCTGTGGGTGGTGAGGCAGAAGCGAGCGCGGCGGATGTCGGCCTCGTCGAGGGCATAACCGGTGACGGATTGAAAGCCGTTGCGCTGGCGGAGGGCACCGGTGCCGTTGGGTTGACCGGAGTCGAAGAGGAATTCGTCGACGTTTGACCAGAGAGCGGGGGAGCGCAGGGGCGGGGGCGTGGTGTTGCTGAGGACGAGTTCGGTGCCATGAACGGAGCCGGTGTCTTTTTTTGGGGTTTGCGGGAGGAGGCTGTGGTAGGCCGTGAGGTAGTCTTTGAAGGTTGAGACGCCATTGCCCTGTCCGGTCGGGGGTTGGGGCTGGGGTTGCATGGCGGGAGCGGGGCTGGCCAATCCGCCCAGGCTGCGGAAGACGGGACTGAGGGCGGTGTAGGCGGGGTGGCCGGAGAGGCGATGGGTTTCACCGCGAACGGGTTGGGTATTGGCCGCCCAGCGGTCGCGTTCGGAGACGGTCATGGGTGGATGCCAAGGGGCGGGTTCGGAGGCGGTGTTGAGGTTGATTTTGCAGCTTTCGTCATCGGTCCAGAAAGCGATGCGGCCGATGATTCTGGGGGCGGGTTCGTTGCCTTGAGGTCGGAACTCGGCCATGTCGAAGCGGGCGATGGAGAGGTCTCCGCCTGGAAGGGGCGAAAGGATTTTGCCGGTGCTGAGGACGTAGAGCCAGCGGACGGGCATGGGCATGAGATGACGCGGGCTGGTGGCGGGGGCGGTGCCATTGATGGCGAGGCCTTGAACGCGGGATTCGCCGTTGTCGCCGACGCGTTCGAAGGCGGCGGGGTCGAGAATGGGGTAGATGAGGGTGCCGGGATTGGCGGTGGGAATGGGGGCGCCGGTGGTGAGGTCCTGGCGGATTTCGATGGGTTCGTTGAGGTCGACGTAGAGGGCTTTTGAGTTGGTCCACTGGGCGAGTTCGGTGGCTTCGGCGGCGAAGTCGGGAGGACCAGCGGCGTAGAGGGTCTGGGTGGAGTAAAGGGGGTAGCGGAATTGCTGGATGGTGGGGGCGGCGTCAGGATCGGAGCTGTTCTCGACGCTGAAGACGCGGATAAGGCCGGGTTGGGAGGTCCAGTTGAAGAAGGTGCCGAGGTTTTGAGTGGCGCGGCGGATCTGGGAGATGACGACTTGGGCGGGGAGGTCGGCGAGGTTGCGGACGTCGGTGAGTTCGGCGCTGTTGGTGGCGGCGCGTTGTTCGGCGCGGTTGAGGGTGAGGATGGTGAGGACGAGGAAGGCGATTAGGGCCATGGCACCGAGCACGACGACCAGGGCGACGCCGTTTTTACGACGTCGGAGGCGCGTGCGGGGCTTTGATTCATGGGGTGTTTCTGCCATCACAATGTCATGACAAGGTATCGGAAAATGGGCGGAGTGTCGAGGTGAGAAGGAGGAATTTGGGGATTTTTGGGTTTGAGATGCAGAAATGGGGGGTGGGGATGGGTTTTTTGGTGGGGTGGGGGGGGG
>JARXAL010000203.1 GCA_029865835.1 Verrucomicrobiaceae bacterium | reverse complement strand
AGATACAACCGCTTCTCATCCGGCATCACCTCAAACTTCGGATCCCGCAGATCCACACCCGCCTCCTTCACCTCCGCATAATCCACCCAGCTCTCCCCCGTCGAAGAAATCAAAATACGAATCGTCCCATCGCCCCCCACATGCCCCGCACTCTCACGAAAACACAGATACCAAAGATTCTTGTACCGCGCCAAATCCGTAAACGCATTGTGCCCCGCCTTATCCCAAATCTTCGTCACCGAAACCACCTCCGCCTCCTGCCCCCGGCACGTCATCGCCACACCCAGCCCAAGCATCCCCATCACACAAAAAGTCAAAACACGCATCCCCCCAATACGCCCCATCCCCCCCCCTCTCGTCAAGCCCAAGCTCCTTTCCCAATCACCCCACACAACACGGACAAGGCTGCACCCAGTGACCCGGCGCCACCTCCTTCAGTGTCAAATCCATCCCCACACTCTCCTTCCACCTCGGATGCTTCATCCGATGCCCAAACGCGCACCCTTCCGGTGGATTGATCGGACTCGGCACATCCCCTGTCAGCAACTTCCGCTCCCGCCGCTTCGCCGGGTCCGGCACCGGTATCGCATCCAGCAACGCCTTCGTATACGCATGCCGCGGATCCCGATACAGCGCCGCCACCGGCGCCAACTCCACGATCTTCCCCAAATACATCACCGCCACCCGGTCACTCATGTGCTGCACCACACTCAAATCATGAGCGATAAAAAGATACGCCAGCTTGCTGTCCCGTTGCAACTCCAGCAGCAAATTCAACACCTGCGCCTGCACACTCACATCCAGCGCCGACACCGGCTCATCACACACAATCATCTTCGGTCTCAACGCCAGCGCCCGCGCTATCCCAATCCGCTGCCGCTGCCCCCCACTGAACTCAAATGGATACCGATTCGCCGCCCCCTCTGGCAAACCCACCCTCCCCAATAACTCCGCCACCCACTCCCCGCGCTCCACCCGTGTCCCCAACTTCTGAATCACAAACGGCTCCTCCAAAATCTGCCCGATCGTGTGCCTCGGATTCAACGACTCCGCAGGATCCTGAAACACCATCTGCATCTCCCGCCTCAGCGTCCGCAACGCCCCCGCGCCCGACTTCGTAATGTCGTGTCCCTCAAAAACCACCTGACCCGCCGTCGGCTTCAACAGCCGCACCACCGCCTTCGCCACCGTCGACTTCCCGCACCCACTCTCACCCACCAGCCCCAGCGTCTCCCCCTCCTCCAACGTGAAACTCACCCCATCCACCGCCTTCACCACCGCTTTCGTCGTGTGGAACACCCCACCTCGGACCGGATAGTGCACCTTCAATCCCTGAACAGAAAGCAAACTCATTCTTCTCGCCCCTTCTCGCTTCTTGATGACTGCCTGATTTCGCCATCCGGTGCCGACGAATCTGTTCCCTCACTTGCTCCACCGTGAGCTCGCGTTGGCTCAGACGCCCCAGACGAATCTGTTCCAATCGGTTTTTCATCGATTCGATTTCCTTCCGAAGCATGCCCAATTTCACCAACCGTTTCAACCTCCTTCGCAAAACACACACACGCCTCCACCCCGTGCCCCCCACCGCACTCCTTCCACGGCTGC
Source organism: Verrucomicrobiaceae bacterium (assembly GCA_029865835.1). Lineage (GTDB taxonomy): Bacteria > Verrucomicrobiota > Verrucomicrobiia > Verrucomicrobiales > Verrucomicrobiaceae > JAGRPD01. Next base: position 6,851 of record JARXAL010000203.1, on the reverse strand, counting down.
CGCCACCCCGTCACACTCTCCTCATGCGCATTCGGACACCGCGCCGCAAACCGACACCCCACTGGCATGTCGCGCAGCGTCGGCACCATCCCCGGAATCACCGGCAACGGCGTCTTCGGTGGATGATCCATCTTCGGCAGGCACGCCATCAATCCCTTCGTGTAAGGATGCAGCGGTCGCTTGAAAATCGCCTCCACCGGGCCCCGCTCCACAATCCGCCCCGCATACATCACCGCCACCTCATCACAAGTCTCCGCCACCACCCCCAGATCATGCGTGATCAAAATCACCGCCATCCCCGTCTCCTTTTGCAGCCGCTTGATCAAATCCAAAATCTGCGCCTGCACCGTCACATCCAGCGCCGTCGTCGGCTCATCCGCAATTAAGACCTTCGGCCCGCATGACAGCGCCATCGCAATCATCACCCGCTGCCGCATCCCCCCGCTCAACTGGTGCGGATACTCGTTCACCCGCTGCTCCGGCGCCGGAATCCCCACCCACTCCATCAACTCCACCGCGCGCCTCAGCGCCCCCCGCTTGTCCAGCGGCTCATGCAGCAGCAGATTCTCCATGATCTGCCGACCCACTCGTTGCACCGGATTCAACGCCGTCATCGGCTCCTGAAAAATCATCGCCACCTCCTTGCCCCGCACCTGCCGCATCGCCTCCAGCGGCAACTTCAAAAGATCGCGCCCCTCCAGCATTACCTCCCCCTTCAGCACACGCCCCGCCGGCTGCTCCAACAACCGCATCAACGCCCGCGCCGTCACACTCTTCCCACACCCGCTCTCCCCCACCAACCCCAGCATCTTTCCCGCTCCCAACACAAAACTCACCTCATCCACCGCCGTCAACAAACCCTGGTCCGTTTGAAACCCGGCCCGCAAATCCCGCACCTCCAGCAGCGGCACACTCGCATGGGAATCCTCAGCCATCATCACCCCTTCAAAAACGCCCCCACCCGTCCACCTTTCACAGCAAACTCAAAGTCCAAGCAACACCTCATCATCATCCCTCACCCTTTTGCAAATCCACACCCTTGTCAAAGCCACAATTTCCCATGTTCCCCTCGTTCATGAGGCCACCCGCTCCACATCCGCCGCCACCACCTTGTATTCCGGACAAAGTGTATCCGCATCACACCCCGACCCCGTCACATTGTTCACCATCGCTTCCGGGAAATGGAACGTCGTGTACAAAATCCCCGGCTTCACCTCCTCCGTCACCCGCGCATGCAGCGACACCTCACCCCGCGCCGAAAACAACCGCACCAAATCCCCCACCCGAATCCCCTTCGCCCGCGCATCCTTCGGGTTAATCGCCAGCTCGTCCTGAGTCACGATCAACCCGTTCCCGGTCCGCCGTGTCATCGTTCCGCAGTTGTAATGCTCCAGCAATCGCCCCGTCGTCAGAATAAAAGGAAACTCACCCCGGTTCGCCACCAACTCGTTTGACTCTTCCCAGGGGAAAAAGTGAAACTTGCCCAGCCCGCGCTTGAAGCTTTCCTGATGCAGAATCTGCGTGTCCACCCCGCCCGCAGCAATCGGCCACTGCTTGCCATTCTCGCCCAAATTCTCCCACGTCGCCCCCGCAAAAAACGGCACGATTTGCGCAATCTCCGCCAACACTCCATCCGCCGTGTAATCCGCCTGCGGAAAGCCAAACCGCTGCATCACCTCGCACAAAATCTGCCCGTCCGGCTTCGTCCCTTCCAACGGCTTCACCGCTGCGTTTACCCGCTGCACCCGCCGCTCCGCATTCGTAAACGTCCCGCTCTTCTCCAGGAACGAAGCCGCCGGCAAAATGACGTTCGCAAACTTCGCGGTCTCCGTCATGAAAATCTCCTGCACCACCAGGAACTCAAGGCCGTTCATCGCCTCTTTGACATGCTCGGAATCCGGGTCCGTCTGCACCACATCCTCACCCATCAACCACAGCGCCTTCAACCGCCCATCAATCGCCGCCTCAAACATCTGCGGAATTTTCAAACCCGTATCGCTCGGTGTCGGCACCCCATAAAAATCCGCATAGCGCTTCTGCACCATCACATCATTCATCTCGTAATACCCCGCCCCCTGATGCGGCTGACATCCCATGTCCGCCGCTCCCTGCACGTTGTTCTGCCCCCGCAACGGATTCACCCCCACCCCTGGCCGCCCAATGTTCCCCGTCATCATCGCCAGGTTCGCGATCAGCATCACCGTCCGTGCCCCCATCTGATGCTCCGTCACTCCGAGGCCATGAAAACTCATCGCCGCTTCCGCTGTCCCATACTCAATCGCCGCCGCCCGCACCTGCTCCCGATCCACCCCCGTGATCCGCTCCATCTCATCCATGTCCAGCGCCTTCAATCCCGCCTCAAACTCCGCCCAGTTCTCGCACCGCTTCTCCACAAACTCCCGCTTCACCAATCCCTCATCCAATAGATACCGCGCCATCATGTTCAGCAGCGCCACATTCGTCCCCGGCCTCAACTGCAAATGATGCTTCGCATACGGCACCAACTCAATCTTCCGCGGATCGATCACAATCAACGGTGTCCCTTTCATCACCTGCTGCTTCAGCCTCGCCCCCGTCACCGGATGCCCCTCCGTCGGGTTCGCTCCGATCACCAAAATGCACCGCGTGTGCTCAATGTCCTCAAACGAGTTCGTCGCCGCCCCCGTCCCAAAACTCTTCTGCATCCCCCACGCGGTTGGCGAGTGACACACCCGCGCGCAGCAGTCGATGTTGTTCGTCCCCATCACCGCCCGAATGAACTTCTGCATCAGGTAGTTCTCCTCGTTCGTGCAACGCGCCGAAGAAATCCCCGCCACCGCCTGCCCGCCATGCTCCGCTTTGATCCGCGTTAGGTTCTCAAAAATGTGCTCATAAGCTTCCTCCCACGTCGCTTCCACGAATTGCCCATCTCTGCGGATCAAAGGCGTCCGCAACCGATCCGGATGATTGAAAAACTTAAATGCATACCGCCCCTTCAAACACGTGTGCGCATGGTTCACCTCCGCATCCACCGGTGCCTGAATCGACAGCACATCATTGCCCTTCGTCGCCACACTCAAATTGCACCCCACCCCGCAGTAAGTGCACACCGTCCGCGTCTTCTTCGTTGCCTCGATCGACTTCGACATGAACCGATCACTGATCGCCGAAGTCGGACACGCCTGCGAACACGCCCCGCACGACACACACTGACTCTCCTCAAAACTCTGGTCCAATCCCTTGATGATGCGCGCGTCAAAACCCCGTCCATGCATCGACAGCACAAACTGCCCCTGAATCTCATCGCACGCCCGCACACAACGCGAGCAGTTGATGCACTTCGACAGATCACTCGTCATGTAAGGATGGGACAGATCCTTCTTCCGATCCAAATGATTCGCCCCCGCCGGATACCGCACCCCGCGAATCCCCACCTTCGCCGCCACCGTCTGCAACTCGCAGTTCCCATTCACCTCGCACGTCAAACAATCCAGCGGATGATCCGTCAGCACCAGTTCCACAATGTTTTTGCGCAGCTTCCGCACCTTGGGCGACTCCGTGGACACATGCATCCCCGCACTGATCGGCGTATGACACGACGCCATCACCCGCCGCGGCCCATCCGCCTTCAACGCCACCTCCACAGAACAAACCCGACACGCCCCATACGGCTCCAACTGCGGCGCATCACAAAGCGTCGGCACATGCCCCCGACCCTTGTGCCGATCAATGAAATTCAAAACCGTGTCGCCCACCTGAAACCGCATCGGTTCACCGTCAAGATAAGCAGTAAGTGTGGAAAGATCCTGGACCATGGTTGCAAAGGTTGGTGGTGCTAATTCAATCAGTTTACCGAAATACCAACGCCAAGGGAAGCCCAAAACCTTCCCCAAAACCCACCCAAATGACCGCCCCGCGTAACCAGCCCCCCCAAAGTAGTCCAGGTTTTCGCTCCGCGTAAACTGGCCCTCCCCCAAACCCTCCCACATTACCGCCCCGCGCAACCTTCCCCACCAAACCCTCCCAAGTTACCGCTCCGCACAACCTTCCCCCCAAAGTAGTCCAGGTTTTCGCTCCGCGTAACCTGGCCCTCCCTAAACCCTCCACTTGAACCAAACACAAATCCCCAACCACTTTTCCCTTCGCCTCTTTCCTTATCCATCATAACCTCCCGCCCATGTCGTTCACCCCTTACGACCCGCAAGCAGGCCCGATCATTTACCACCGCAACCTCCCCCACTGGCGGCAGCCCGGAACCACTTACTTCGTCACCTTCCGCCTCGCCGACTCACTCCCTGCCAGCCGGTCAGGTCAGTTGAAGCAAGAGCAGCAACAATGGCTCATCGATCACGACATCCACAACATGGAAACACTCGCTAAGGCACCGAATGACCTCCGCTGGCAATACGCCAAAACCTTCAACGCCCGCTGGCACGAGTTGCTCGACGCCGGTCACGGCTCCTGCATCCTCAGCCAACCCGAAAAGCGACAGATCGTTGTGGACGCCCTGCAGCATTGGCACGGCACTCGCCTGCACTTGGACGAAACCGTCATCATGCCCAACCACGTTCACACCCTCATCACACCGGAACCCGACTGGTCGCTCTCCGAATGCCTGCATTCCATCAAACGTTTTACCGCTCGCGCCATCAACAAAGGGCTCGAGCGCAAAGGCGCCCTCTGGCAGGACGAAAGCTTTGACCACATCGTCCGCAGCGAGGCGCAGTTGCACCACTTCCGCGACTACATCCGCCAAAACCCCATCAAAGCCCACCTAAACCCCACCCAATTCTGGCTAAGCCCTCCCCCAAAGTAGCCCAGGTTTTCGCTCCGCGTAACCTGGCCCTCCCCCAAAGTAGTCCAGGTTTTCGCTCCGCGTAACCTGGTCCTCCCCCAAAGTAGTCCAGGTTTTCGCTCCGCGTAACCTGGCCCTCCCCAATCCCCTCCAATTCACCCAAAGGCAAAACCCGGATGCCTTTCCCCGTCACTAAAGCAAACAAACGAGACCATCCCTCAGCCTGCTACCGACCAAAAGGCTTCCCCCGCTCTTTCACGTTGCCCTCAAAGTAACCGCGCAGCTCATCATCAAAATGCTGCAGCGCATTCTTAATTGGCAGAGGAACGCCCCCACCTAGAGCGCAAAGACTCGTCTGCTCCAGCGTCTCCAAAAGATCGTCCATCAGTTCGCGATCAATCTTGAACCCCTCATCTGCCCGCGCCTTCGCGATCAATTCCTTCCCCCGCGTGCTCCCCAATCGACAAGGGAAACACTTCCCGCAACTCTCGTCCGCCGTGAACTGAAACAGATGCTGAATGTACTCAATCATCGGGAACCGCTCCGGAATGCTCACTACCCCCGCATGCCCCAGCAAAAACCCCTCCGCCTTGAACGACTCAAAATCCACCGTCAAATACCCGATCCGATCCACCGGCACAATGCCCCCCAGCGGCCCACCCACCTGCACCGCTTTCGCCGGCTGCCAAAAGCCCCCCGCCAGATCTCCAAACACCTCCTCCAACGGCGTCCCCATCGCCACCTCATAAATGCCCGGCTTCTTGAACCCCGAGTCCAGTGACAGCAACTTCGGCCCCGTACTCATCTCCGTCCCAATCTTCGCATACCCCGCTCCACCCAGCATCAAGAGCGGCCGCAGGTTCGCAAACGTCTCCACGTTGTTCACCACTGTCGGTCGCCGAAACAATCCCTGCTGCGTCGGAAACGGCGGCCTCACCCGCACCTCCGGCCGCTGCCCCTCAATGCTCGCCAGCAACGCCGTCTCCTCCCCACAAATGTAAGCGCCCGCCCCCTTGATCGTCTTAAATTCAAAATCAAACCCGCTCCCCTGAATGTTTTTCCCCAACCACCCCGACGCCTTCAGTTCCTCCACCGCCGCATTGATCCGCGTGATCGAATCCGGATACTCCGCACGAATGTAAAGCACCCCCACACCCGCTCCACAAAACCATCCCGACACCATCATCCCCAGCAGCACCGAATGCGGCTGCTCCTCCATCAGATACTTGTCAATGTAAGCCCCCGGATCCCCCTCGTCCGCATTGCAAACAATGTACTTCACCGCGCCCTCCGCCTCGCGACAGGACTGCCACTTCAAATGCACCGGAAACCCCGCACCCCCGCGCCCCCTCAACTTCGACTCCTTCAATTCCACCAGAAACGCATCCCGACCTTTCTCAAACAGCTCCCTCAGCGGTGCATAAAACGCCTCCACCCCGGGAAACGCCGCCGTTAAAAGAGGCTCCTTCAATGCCGACACCACCGCATACCGATCCCGCGAATCCCCCTCCCCCGTCTCACACAAGTTCTCAATCTCCATCGCATTCAGTCCCGAGTAATTCCGCTCCTGATACTGAAACGCCCCGCCCGAATGACACCTCCCCAGGCAGCAAATATGCCCGATCTCCTTCGCATCAAAATGCCGCTCCAATTCGTGATGCAACCGCTCCTGCGTCCCCGCGCACAAACACGCCGACCCATTGCATAAAAACACCTTCTTCCCCTCATTCTCCTTCTTCAAAAAATCGTAAAACGACACCGCCCCCAGCGTCACCGCATCCCCAAACAACGTCGCCTCCCCCATCGGCCGCACCACCTCCGCCCCCGCCGCACTCCCCGTCTCCGCAGCCGCATCCACCATGCGCTCAAACACATTCTTTTCGATCCCATGGCGGAATGACAAATGACTCAGATTCTTGGACATATCAAAACGGCGTTCACTGATTACACCCATCCATCAGCGGTTATTTCGGCATCCTAATAAATCCGCCCACACAGAGCCAGCCAAAAAGGCAGCCCCCTCGCTCAATTTCCGCGACCCCCACCCCCTCCCAGGCCTTCACCCGAACGCCTCATC
>JARXAL010000098.1 GCA_029865835.1 Verrucomicrobiaceae bacterium | reverse complement strand
GCGAGGCGGGTGTTTTCCCGGATGTCGGCGGGGGCGTTGCCTTCAAAGACGATGGGGGGCTCGCGGTCGGCGAAGCGGGCCTGGGCGAGGTCGCGGATTTTGTGGAGGTATTGGTCGCGGACTTCGTCGCCGATCCAGACGACTTGGAAGGGGGAGTTGCCTTCGACGGCGCCGGCGGCGTCGTTGTAGATGCCTTCGCCAGGGCGGGTGAGCAGGCGGGGAGCGGGGTTGTTCTCATCCATGATGAGATGGGCGTCGGCTTCGTTGCACTGCAGGGCGACGCGGATGACCATCTGGCCGAGGGTGGCGCGGGCGAGGGTGTAGGCGCCGCCGAGGGTCTGGGAGCCGAGGAGGACGTGGATGCCGAAGGCGCGGCCCTGGCGGACGATGCGGTCGAAGAGGACTGCGGCGCTTTGGGAGACGGTGTCGTCTTCGACAAAGAACTCCTGGAACTCGTCAATGATGAGGAGGGAGCGGGGCATGGGCTCCTTGCCGCCGGCTTTTTTGTAGCCGGCGATGTCCTGGGCGCCGAGGGCGCGGAAGAGGTCGCCACGGCGACGGAGTTCCTCGTCGACGCGCTGCAAGACGGAGAGGCCGAACTCGCGATCTGACTCGATGGCGATGACGCGGGCGTGGGGGAGGGCCATTTCCGCGTAGCATTTGAATTCGACGCCTTTTTTGAAGTCGATGAGGTAGAACTCGACCTCGTCCGGGCTGCAATGCAGGGCCAGGTTGGTGATGATGACGTGGAAGAGGGTAGACTTTCCGGACCCGGTTTTGCCGGCGAAGAGGGCGTGCTGGCGGGTGCCTTTGCCGATGGCGAGGTATTGCAGTTTGGTGGCGCCGGTGCGGCCGATGGGGACGCGAAGTTCGAAGGTGGTGCTGTCTTCCCAGAGGTGGCCGGGGGCGGGGGCGATGGTTTCGAAGGGGACTTCGACGCGGTTCGAATCGACGCTGGCTTTGCCGATGCGATGGACGAGGGCGAGCTCGAGTTCGGCATTCGGCGGGGTGTCGATCACGACGGTGGCGCCGGCTTTGGCGAGGGATTCGTCAGTGATGAAGCCCTGGGGGGTGAGGCGGAGGTTGAGGGCGGACTGGCGGAGTTCGGCGGGGACGAAGCCGTCGGGGGCCTTTTGCTGGCGGTTCCAATGCATGAGCACGAAGACGCCGCAGCGGGCGCCGGTGAGGGCGATGCTTTGGAGGCGCTGGGCGGCGGTCTCGGTGAAGTTGGTGGGGAAGTCGGCGATGACGACGAAGTGGTATTTTTCCGCGACGGAGCCGGCGTGTTCGTTGTATTCGGTGATGGTTTCGTACTCGTTGCGGAGGTACATTTGGATGACTTTTTCGATGTGCTCGTTGAGCTCGGCGAGGCGTTCGTCGATCTGGTCGCGCTGGGTCCAGATGCGGCGGTTGATGAGCTGCTCTTCGTAGTCGGCGAGGTGCATCAAGCCGGCGAAGTTTTGGCCGAGACCGACGGGGTCGAGGAAGGTGAAGGCGGCTTTGCCGGCGGGGCTGGCGGTGAGGATGGAGAGGATGGCCTGGTTGAGGACAGCGGCGACTTTTTCATCGCAGGAGGCGTCGGTTTCGATGAAGAGGCTGCCGCAGTCGGGGAAGCCGAGGGAGAGTGGCAGGGTGAGTTGGGAATCGGCGGCGGGGAGGGCGAGGGTGTCGTGGGTGGGGAGGCTGCCGGTGGGGTTGGCGAGGTCGAGGTGGAGCTGGCCGAGGCGGACTTGGGCGGGAAAGGCGGGGGTGGGGCTCCAGGCGGCGATGCTGTCGGCGGTCCAGGGATGGGGCTGGAGGGCGGGGTCGGTTTGGAGTTGGGCGAGGTCGCGGTAGACGGGGAGGACATCGGTTTGCCAGGCAGCGGAGAGTGTGCTGAGGCGCTGGGATTCTTCGGCGTCGAGCTGGGCGAGTTCGGCGTCGATGATCTGGCCGGTGCCGCCGGAGCGGGCGGAGAGTTCCTGGGAGATGGCGGCGAGGTTCTGGGCGCGGGCGGCTTCAACGCCCTGGAGGCGGTGGTTGAGGGCGCGGGCGATTTTGGCGAGGACGCGCTGGGGTTGTTCGGCGAGTTTGGCGCGGGCTTTGGTTTCGAACTGGGCGGCGACTTGATCGACATTGTCCCAGGCGGTTTGGACAGCGGTGAGTTCGGCTTCGAGCTGCTGGTCGAGGCGGGTTTTTTCTTTGTCTCGCAGTTGGGCGAGGCTGCCGAGGATGGCGGACTCGGTGGTGCGGGCGGTGGTGAGGGCATCGGCGAGTTTTTGGGCGGAGGGCTGGGCCTGGGAGCCGCCGACTTTGTGCAGGAGAAGGGCGAGGAGGACGAGACCGATGGCGGTGCCTGCGCCGGCGGCGAAGCCCTGAGAGGTGGGGCCGACCGCAGCGATGACGATGCCGCCGATGACGAGGGCGATGATGAGGAAGGCCGAGAGAGGGGCCATGCGGAACAAGCCGGCGAGGCTGTGGCCGAGGTAGTTGCGAAGGTGGGTTTCGGCGTCTTCGCTCTGGCGGTTCAGGGTGGCGAGGAGGGTGTCGCGGGATTCGGTGACGGGGGTCTCGACAGGAGCGGGGGCGCCGCCTTTGGGGAGCAGGGCTTTGAGGTTGCTGTGACTGGCGAGGGCGATGCGGGCGCGCTTTTCCTGGAGGCGGAGGCGCTGGGTGGCTTGTGTGAGGCCTTCCTCCCACTGGCTGAGGCGGGTTTCGATTTTTCTCCATTCGGTCTGATGCTGGGCTTCGGCCTTGCGACGGCGCCACTGGAGCTGACCGAGGTAGCGGGAGCGCTCTTCTTCGACGCGCTTGGGGAGGTTGCGACGGGCGGTGTTGGTGAGGCGTTCGACACGCTGGCGGCGGGCGTCGTAGCGGTGGCGGTAGGTGTCGGCGGTGGCGCCATAGGCGGCGTCGATTTCCTGGCGGGTGCCGGCGAGCTGGGCTTCCTGGGTTTCCTGAGCGGCTTCCTTGCGGCGCTGGACGGCGAAGCGCCGGGTGCGGAGGTCTTTGACGAGGGCCTGCTCCTGGGCGGCGATGGCAGCGGCGTTTTGACGAAGCTGATGAAGGTGGGTGAGGGTCTGGCGTGCGCTCAAGGGGAAAAGGGGGTCAGGTTTGGGGGTCGCAGTCTTGACGAATCTTGCGCATGACGGCGTCGAGTTCATCAATGGCACTGCGGGCTTGATTGGCGATGGCGGGGAGTTTTTCGAGGAAGTCTTTTTCGAAGGCGATGGCTTGTTGGTCGCGCCAAGAGTCGCGGGTATGGCTCCAGGCGGCCATCAGTTCTTTGATGGATTCGTCGATGGGGGAGGAGCTGACGCGGTGGGACATGGGGGGGTGTTCTCGGTTCTCGGTTCTCGGTTTTAGAGATTGGGGGTGGGATCGGCAGGGGAGCTGGTGTCGAGGGTGACTTGGGCGTAGCCTTCGAGGGCGCGGGAGAGTTGCTCCATGAGGTGGACGGCTTTGGGGAGATCGTGCTCGAGGTAGTAGTGGAGGTTTTCGAGTTTCTTGAGCAGGGGCTGGACGACGCGGTCGTAGTCCTGGCACCAGCGTTTGGTGCGGCGGAGTTTTTCTTCGGCTTCCTGGAGGGCGGCCTTGGCTTTGCGGAGGGCCTGCTCCTGGACCATGACGGTGCCGCGCATGGTGGAGTTTTTGGCGCTGAGGAGTTCCTGGTAAGTTTGGTCGACCTTGCGGGAGCGTTTTTTGATTTCTGTCTCCCAATGATTGCGCTGCTCGAGTTCGAGCCATTGGCGCAGGCGCTTGACCTCATCCGTGACCTGGGACACGCCACGGCGGGCCTTGGTTTGGAAGACGATGAGGCTGGAGCGCCAGGTGTTGAGGGCGTCGAGGGAGCGGACGCGGGCTTCTTGCATTGGGGGTGGGGGTAGCGGATTCCGGTGGCGGGGGATCAGCGCTGGTTGAGGTATTCGTCGATGCGCTGAGCTTTGCGCAGGAGGAAGGGGGTGTGGCGCTCGGAGATTTCGGTGAATTTTTTGAGGGCCTTCATGGTGGTGATGAATTCCTCGGAGAATTTCTCGTGTTCCTGGTCCTGCCAGGTGGAGGAGAGATTCGCGAAACGGGTGTGCAGCGCCTGGGCGCGGGCCTGGATGTCGTCATTGAAGCGTTTCAGTTCTTTGGCGAACCGGCGCACTTCCTCTGGGTCCATGATTGCTTGTGCCATAATGAGAGGGGGTTCGTGGGAGGTTACTTATAGCAGCAGGGACGGAGCATGAACAGGAATTGCTTGCACAAGTTGCGCGGAAGATGCCACCGGTCGGAGCGAGGTCACAAAAAACGGTGGGAGGAATGGATCCGCCCACCGTTTGGAATCGCCCGTGCGGGGAGGGGTTACTCGACGCCTTTCCAATCGCCAAACTTGGCGCCTTGCTCGATCCAGGCTTTGATGAGGGCTTTTTCGGCGTCGGTGACGGGGTCGGCTTTGCCTTCGGGCGGCATGGCGAGGTCGTCATCGGCGGGGAGAGACAGGGTCTTCAGGAGCCAGCTGGTGTCGGGCTTGCCGGCAACGACGTTTTCGTTGGGGTACTCTTTGCCGCCCTTCATGATGCCTTCGGCGTTATCGAGGCGGAGGCCGTGTTTGGGTTTGATGAGTTTGCCGTTCTCGGTGCGCTCCTTTTGATGGCACTTGAGGCATTTGGCCTCGAGGATGGGGAAGATTTGCTTGGCGAAGTCAACGGCTCCAGCGTCCTGAGCGGTGGCTGGCAAGGCGGTGACGAGGGTGATGAGAGCGGCAGTGAGGAGGGGTGTTTTCATGAGATGGAGGACTGAGTGTAATGGTGAGTGGAGAGGTGGGTCAAGCGGGTCGATCATTTCACGAGCACCATCACGGCGGCTTTACTTGCGCGGTCGATGTTTTCTTCGCGATCCTTGACTGACGCGGCGTAGTTTGGCATGGCGATGCTGGCGCACTCGGGGGTGGAGCGTACGAGGTTTGCCAGGACGCTGGCTTTGATGGCGTAACCGACGTTATCGGCCCGGCTCGGGGCGAGACTGGAGGTTACGACACCTGCTAGCTGTCCGGTATTGGTATCAATCAAAGCGCCGCCGGAATTGCCCTGCTGAAGCGGCACGGAGATTTGGTAGTCGTTGGGATCGTCCCGCCAGCCCGCCAGACTGCTGATGCTGCCCTCGGTGAACTTGGCTTGCACGCCCTGGGTGTCGATGTTCGGGAAACCTATCGTGAAAACACGCGTTCCGAGCGGCAGTTCCTCACTGCGAATTTCCAAATACCCGCGCGGAGGAGAGTCCGATTTCAAGAGGGCGAGGTCTGCCTCCGCGTCCACCTTGACCACCTGTGCCGTGACGATGATGCCACTCGCGCCCCGGATATCCACTTGCCGGCGCTGGCCAATCACATGCGCGTTGGTGACCAGCCAGCCATCGGGCGAAACAAAGAAGCCGGTGCCTGAGTTGCCGTATTTGCCTGCCAGCAAGAAGTCTGGCAGGGGGCTCTTGTCACGTCGGCGGGTGGCGGAGTCTCCCCATACGCTCTCACCGATGAAGGTTCCTGGACGGCCAGCCAGCCATTCTTTGAGAATCGGGTTGGCTTCCGCACCCGCACCCAGACTGCGAATGTAGTAAGCGGTGACGTCCTGCGGATCGTTCTCCGGGACACCATCCCTGATGAGAAGACGATACTGCTCCCGGACGGTTTCATACTCCTTCAACAATTCGTCAGCGATTGTTTCCTCCACTTGGAAGAGCGAGGCAATGCTTGCGATGTTGAGGCGGCGTTTCGTCATCAAGGCCTGACGCTCCGCCAACTGCTCCTGCGTTGTTGTCGCCAGATGCATTGCGGGTTCTGAGACTTCTGGCTGGGCTCGCTGGTCGCCGACCCAGAAGCCGACAGCAAAAATCACCCCGGCGATTAGGATGAGAAGTGCAGGTCGCAAAAGTTTTGGCATTGGATCAGGAAGAGCTTGATCGGGCGCGGTGCTTTGAAGCGGTGAAATGGATTCACGGGACGATAGCTCTTCGGTCCGGGGTGCCAAGACGTTTCCACGGCATCGGCGGTTGAAGATTGCCGAAAAAACGTCATTTGAGCCTCGATAGCCGGCATTCGGGGGCAACCGATGCGGGCAGAATGGCGGTTGAACCGGGAGCGGGTTCGTTGCATCGTGCGGGGCTACGAATCCTTTTTGCCATGACTTACGCCGAGCTTCAACGCCTGTATCAATTGCCTTTCTTTGAGTTGCTTCAAAACGCCCGTGCGGTGCATGAGGAGCACTGGCCAGAGAATGAGGTGCAGTTATGCACGCTGCTTTCGATCAAGACGGGCGGGTGCAGTGAGGACTGTGGCTACTGTGCGCAGAGCGCGCGCTACAGCACGGGGGTGCAGTCTGAGAAGCTGATGGACACGGCGATGGTTATGGAGCGGGCGAAGGCGGCGCGGGCGAGCGGGTCGACGCGGTTTTGCATGGGGGCGGCCTGGAAGGGTGTGCGGATGGGAACGCAGAAGTTTGACCAGGTGCTCGACATTGTGCGCAACGTTTCCACGCTGGGCATGGAGGTGTGTGTGACGCTGGGTGAGTTGGGTGAGGAGGAAGCGAAGCAGCTGAAGGAGGCTGGAGTGACGGCTTACAACCACAACATCGACACATCGCCTGAGCATTATCCGAACGTGGTGAGCACGCACACGTTTGAGGACCGGCTGCGGACCATTCGCCACGCGCAGGACGCGGGCATGGCGGTGTGTGCCGGGGGTATTCTGGGGTTGGGTGAGGGAGTGACCGATCGGTTGCGCATGCTGGAAGTGCTGGCGAATTTCAATCCGCAGCCTGAGAGCGTGCCGATCAATGCGCTGATGGCGATCAAGGGGACGCCAATGGAGGAGAACGGGCGGGTGGACAGTTTTGAGTTCATTCGGATGATTGCGATCACCCGGATTGCGATTCCAAAGGCGAAGGTGCGGCTGAGTGCGGGCCGCACCCAGATGAACAAGGAAGCGCAGGCGTTGGCGTTTTTTGCCGGGGCGAATTCGATTTTCTATGGGGACAAACTGCTGACGGCGGCGAATCCGCGCGTGAACGAAGATCAGGAGCTGCTGAAGGAGTTGGGCATGACAGCGCAGGCGCCAAATCCGGCGATGGACATTCCAGAGGCGGATTTTTCGAAGCCGATGGTTCCGACGGCGGACGGCTGTTTGGTGGCTGAAGAAACGGTGCACGCTTGCGGCTGCGGGGAGTAACGAGGCCGGACACTCGTTGTCTATCCAGTTGCGAAGCCTGCAGAGTGGCCTTTGGGTGAGCGCATGCTCGTGTCCACCCACCGATTCGTTTGTGTCGTTGCTGCTTTGTGCCTGATCTCAGCGGGGCCCTGCTGGGCCAAGCCGAATGTGATCGTCATCATGGCGGATGATTTGGGGTATGGCGATGTCGGTTGTTACGGGGCGACGGCGGTCAAGACGCCGAACATCGACCAACTGGCGGCTGAGGGACAGCGTTTCACGAGCGGTTACTGCTCGGCCTCCACCTGCACGCCGACGCGTTTTTCCCTGCTCACAGGGATGTATGCGTTTCGGCAAAAGGGAACGGGCATCGCCCCCCCGCAGCGCCAGCGATCATTCAACCGGGCACGCCGACGGTGGCATCGCTGTTGCAATCGGGAGGTTATCAGACGGCGGTCATCGGCAAGTGGCACTTGGGGTTGGGTGATCCGGAGCCGGACTGGAATGGCGAGTTGAAGCCGGGGCCGTTGGAGATTGGGTTCAATCACTGCTTTTTGCTGCCGACGACCAATGACCGGGTGCCACAGGTTTTTGTGCAAGACCATCGCGTCTTGAACCTGGATCCGAAAGATCCGCTCTGGGTGGGAAGCAAGCTGCCTGCTGAGGATCATGTCACGGGCCTTTCGCATCGCGAGACGCTCAAGATGAACTGGAGTCACGGGCACAATGGCACGATTCACAATGGGATCAGCCGCATTGGATTTTACACGGGCGGCAAGGCGGCGCGCTTTCGGGATGAGGATCTGGCGGATGCTTGGGTGAAGCAGTCGAACGCCTGGATTGAAGAGCACCAGAAGCAGCCGTTCTTTTTGTTTTTTGCGGCGCATGACATTCACGTGCCGCGCATTCCTCATGAGCGGTTTCAAGGGGCGACGAAAATGGGGTTTCGCGGGGATTCGATTGTGCAGTTTGACTGGTGTGTTGGGGAGTTGATGAAGACGGTGGCACGTCTGGGTCTGACTGAGAACACCCTGTTCGTGCTTTGCTCTGACAATGGGCCTGTGCTGGATGATGGCTACCAGGATGGGGCGGTTGAGAAGTTGGGTGATCATACACCCGCCGGGCCTTTCAGTGGCGGCAAATACAGTGTGTATGAAGGCGGCACGCGTACGCCGTTCATCACGCGGTGGCTAGGGACCATCCCGGCAGGTGTTTCGGATCAGGTGGTGTGCACCATTGATTTGCCCGCCAGCCTCGCCGCGCTGGCTGAGGTGTCCTTGCCGAAGGGAGCGTGTGCGGACAGTGTGAATGTGGCGGATGCGCTGTTGGGCAAGCCGGGGGCCAAGGGGCGCGATTTTTTGGTTCAGCAAGACAACGGGGTGAGTGGCAACTTCGGTTTGCGGGCTGGGGATTGGAAATTGGTGAGGATGAAGACAAAGGGCAAGTCCGAGGCCAAGGTGAGTAAGAAGGAACGTGGCTCCACTAGCGTCGGTCACGCGCTGTATTTTCTGCCGGAAGATCCGGGTGAAGAGAAGGATGTGAGCGCCCAAAACTCTGAGAAGGCGCAAGAGCTCATTGCAAAACTGGATGCGATCGTGGGTTCGAAATAGTGTCAGGTGAAGGTGTCTTCCTTTACGAAAAGCAATCGGAGGCTGTTCAAGCAGACGATGACCGTGCTGCCTTCATGCGTGAGCACGCCGAGAGTGAGCGGGACAATGCCGAACAACGAAGCGATGGCCATGACGATGACCGAGCCAAGCGAGATGGCGAGGTTTTGGCGGATGATGCGCCGGGCATGGGCGCTGATCTTGCGGGCTGAGAGCAACTTCTCGATTCGGTCCTGCATGAGAACCACATCGCTTTGTTCCAGGGCGGCATCGCTGCCACGTGCGCCCATGGCCACGGAGACGTAGGCGGCGGCGAGGCTGGGGGCATCATTGACGCCGTCACCGATCATCGCGACTTTGTGTCCGGCTTGAGTGAGTTCATGGATGGCGGCGACTTTGTCCTCGGGATGCAATCCGGCACGGACTTCGGCAATGCCGAGCTGTCGGCCGACTTCGGCAGCGGCGGCGCGGCGGTCACCGGTGAGCATGATGGTGCGTACGTGTTCGGCAGCGAGGCGCTGCAGGACGACGCGGCTGCCCTGGCGGATCTCGTCGCTGAGGAGAACACGACCGATGAGTTGTTCGCCAACGACCCAGACCTCGCTGAATCCGATGGGAGCATCTGGAACGTCTTTGAGCCATCCCGCCATGGCGCTGGACTCAACCAGCTCGCGCCGCCCGACATAACTGACGCCATGGACGGTGCGCCCGCGCAGGCCCTGGCCAGTGATGGATTGAAACTCATCGAGTTTGGC
The DNA here is from genome assembly GCA_029865835.1 of Verrucomicrobiaceae bacterium. Classification (GTDB taxonomy): domain Bacteria; phylum Verrucomicrobiota; class Verrucomicrobiia; order Verrucomicrobiales; family Verrucomicrobiaceae; genus JAGRPD01. Next base: position 16,154 of record JARXAL010000098.1, on the reverse strand, counting down.
GGGTTCCAGGCCTTGGGCTTTGGCGTGATGCGTGATGGCTCGGGCGATGGGGTGGTTGGAGCTGGCTTCGAGATTGACCGCGATTTGCAGGACCTCCATTTCGCGACCTGGAGGGAAGCTTTCGACTTTTGAGACCTGAAGCTCACCGGCAGTGAGGGTTCCTGTCTTGTCCATCGCCACAGTATCGACCTCAGCGAGTTTTTCGATGGCGGCACCGCCACGAAAGAGAATGCCACGACGAGCGCCCCAGGCGATGGCGGCGAGGATGGCGGAGGGGATGGAGAGGACCAGAGCGCAGGGGCTCATCACGACCAGCAGCGTCATGGCGCGGTAGAAGGCGGACTTGCTATCGCCATCATGCTGAAAAGGATGAATGCCAAAGCCTAGCCACCAGACGAAAAACATGACGGCCACGATGGCGAGCACGGTGACGGTGTAGCGCGTGCCGAATTGATCGGTGAAGCGCTGGCTTGGGGCCTTCAAATGTTGCGCGTTCTGAATCAGGCCGATGATTTTTTGCAACGCGCTGTAACGGGCGGGACGTGTGACGCGCACTTTGACGAGGCCCCACTGATTGAGTGTGCCGCCGAAGACTTCGTCACCCACGCCTTTCTCAATCGCCAAAGATTCACCGGTGAGGGTGGATTCGTCGGCTGCGGTTTTGCCATCGCGCACTTCGCCATCCACTGGGAAGAGTTCGTCCGGGCGGACTTCGATCAGGTCATCGACCCGCAAGAGGTTGACGTTGCGGTCTTCGGTGCCGCCCTCAGGGAGAATCAAGCGGGCTTGTTTTGGCGCAGCCCGGGTCAGGGCGTTGATTTCGCGATGGGTGCGATGCATCACAAAGTGCTCGAGCGCTCCGGAGGTGGAAAACAGAAACAGCAGCAGCGCGCCTTCCTCCCAAGCGCCGATGGCGACCGCACCCAGAGCCACGGCCAGCATGAGGAAGTGGACGTCGATGTTGCGCTCGCGCAACCCTTCCCAGGCATCTTTGGCGGCGTCCCAGCCCCCGGCGATGATGGACAGGGCGTAGCAGGTGATGAACACGGCAGGCGGAGCGGAGGTGTAGCGATGCAGGAGGAAGCCCGCCGCGAGGGCCACACCACAGATAGTGGCCTGGAGGGCGAGAGCTTGCCATTCGGCGCGGCTTTGCTCCTCCATTTCATCGGGCTCAGGCCAGTCAAAGTCGCGCCACTTCCAGAAGCGCGGCGCGGTGGGGCAAGAGGGTTTTTCCAAGAGCACACCTGAGGCATCCCGCTTGAGGTGCAGCATCGCCGGGTGGGGATTTGGCGGATTGAGGGTGGCCTTAGCGGGAGCCCAGGTTTCATCCAGCTCGCGGAGAACGACTGCGAGGCGATCTTGAAGCGCGCCCTCGTCGATGACGCCGATGGTGGCCATGGTGACGGTCTTTGCGTCAGGATCCAGACGGATGGCCTCGACTTGCCGCTCGTCCATCAGGAACTGCGAGAGGAGGTTGACCCAAGACTCACCCTCAGGGGTTGCGGCTGGGGCGGCTGGGGTGTTTGGCATCTAGCGGAGAGTCTACTCTGCGATGGGCTCTCCGGCAACAGGGGGAAATGGCAGCCCCCAGAACGAAAAAAGCTCTGTGAGGCAGGAACCCCACAGAGCTTTTGGTGAACGAGGTTGAGCTCATTCAGCGGCTACTCCGGATGCGGACACCCGGAGCCGCCACGTTGGTTACTTCTTCTTCGCGGCCTTCTTGGCTGGAGCAGCTTTCTTAGCTGGAGCAGCCTTTTTGGCTGGGGCCTTCTTAGCAGGGGCTTTTTTTGCAGCTTTTTTAGCCATGGTGTTTGTCCTCTTTTTGTTGTTGGTTGCTTTGTTTGTCGCCGCGGATTTGGCCGTCGGGCCTTGTCCACGGACAGTCTTGGCGGCGCCTGCTGCGGCGCGCTGCTCCTCGATCGCTGCTTGCGCTGCGGCAAGACGGGCGACTGGGACGCGGAAGGGACTGCAACTGACGTAGCTCAGTCCCACCCGGTGGCAGAACTTCACGCTGTCAGGATCACCACCGTGTTCTCCACAGATGCCGAGCTTGATGTCAGGGCGTGTGGAGCGGCCTTTGGTGATGGCCGTGGTGATGAGTTGACCAACACCTGTTTGGTCGAGAGTGGCGAAGGGGTTCTTCTTGAAGATCTCGTTCTCCGTGTAGGGCATGAGGAAGCTGCCCATGTCATCCCGGCTGATGCCGAGAGCGGTCTGCGTGAGGTCGTTGGTGCCGAAGCTGAAGAACTCCGCTGTCTCAGCGATTTCATCCGCCGTGAGCGCGCCACGGGGCACTTCGATCATCGTGCCGACCATGTAGCTGAACTTCACTTTTTGTTCGGTCATCACTTCTTTCGCGACACGATGCACGATTTCTGTCTGAAGGTCTAGCTCCTTCTTGAAGCCAACGAGAGGAATCATCACTTCAGGCTTCACCTTGATCTTCTTCTTGGTCACGAGAGCGGCGGCTTCAAAGATGGCGCGCGCTTGCATTTCAGTGATCTCAGGATAGGCGATGCCGAGGCGGCAACCGCGGTGACCCAGCATCGGGTTCATCTCGTGAAGAGCTTCGACGCGATGGGCGATTTTCTCTGCCGTCATGCCGAGTTTCTTGGCGAGGTCCTTTTGCTGTTCGACCGTTTGAGGGAGGAACTCGTGCAACGGTGGATCGAGCAAGCGGATGGTTGCAGGCAGACCTTTGAGTTCTTCAAAGATGCCGGCGAAATCTTCGCGCTGATAAGGCAGGAGTTTGCCGAGGGCCTTTTTGCGATCGTCGAGGTTGTCTGCGAGAATCATTTCGCGCATGGCGTCGATTCGGTCTCCTTCGAAGAACATGTGTTCGGTGCGAGTGAGGCCGATGCCGACAGCACCGAAGGCAATGGCTTGGCGGGTCTGCTCTGGCGTGTCGGCGTTCGTGCGAACGTCAAGACGGGAGGCTTTGCCGCACCATTTCATGAGCTGCTGGAAGCTTTGGAACTTCTCAGTGGCTTGGGCGCGCTTGTCGCCATGGATCATGCCGGTGATGATTTCGGAAGGAGCGGTTTTGAGTTCGCCGCCGTAGACGGTGCCGCTGGTGCCATCGATGGAGAGGTAGTCCCCTTCTTTGAAGGTTTGGCCGGCGACCGTGACGGTCTTCTTATCATAGTCGATCGACAATGCGCTGGCACCGCAGATGCAAACCTTGCCCATCTGACGGGCGACGAGAGCCGCGTGAGAGGAGACGCCGCCTTTGGCGGTAAGGATGCCTTCAGCAGCGATCATGCCGCGAAGATCTTCGGGGCTGGTTTCGTTGCGGACGAGGAGCACTTTTTCACCGCGGCCTTCAGCAGCGGCGGCGCGATCCGCGTTGAGGTAGATTTTGCCGGAAGCGGCACCAGGGCCCGCAGGGAGACCGGTGGCGAGTGCGGTGGCCTTCTTGACGTCAGCGACATCGAAGATGGGAGCAAGCAATTGGTCGAGCTGGTCGGCTGGGTTGCGCAGGATGGCGGTTTCCCAATCGATGAGCTTCTCTTTGACCATGTCCATGGAGAACTTCAGAGCGGCAGCAGCAGTGCGCTTGCCATTCCGGGTTTGAAGCATGAACAGTTTGCCCTGCTGGATGGTGAACTCGACGTCTTGGACGTCTTTGAAGTGTTTTTCCAGAGTGGCGCGAACTTTGAGCAATTCTGCGTAGGGTCCGGGCATCTCTTTCTTGAGTTGCAGCACTGGCTCAGGGGTGCGCACGCCGGCGACGACGTCTTCACCTTGAGCGTTGATGAGGAACTCACCGTAGAATTCATCCACGCCGTTAGCCGGGTTGCGGGTGAAGGCAACGCCGGAACCGGAGTCGTTGCCGGTGTTGCCGTAGACCATGGCTTGGACGTTGACGGCGGTGCCCCACTCGGAGGGGATGTTGTATTTGCGGCGGTAAACGATCGCGCGATCGTTCATCCAGGAACCGAACACAGCGCTGGCAGCGCCGCGGAGTTGCTCCCAGACGTCGCTTGGGAAGGACTTGCCGGTGCGGTCTTTGACGAGCGCCTTGAAGCGCTTGACCAGTTCCATCTGGTCGGCTGCGGTCAGGTCGCTATCGACAATGTCCTTGTGGTAAACTTCGTGTTTGAAGGTTTCGATGACGACTTCGAAGGGTTCATGGTCTTCACCCTCGCGCTTTTGGACGCCGAGCACGACGTCACCGTACATTTGCACGAAGCGGCGGTAGCAGTCCCAAGCGAAGCGCTCGTTGTTGGTGGCTTTGGCGAGTGACTGGACGGTCTCGTCATTGAGGCCGAGGTTCAGGATGGTGTCCATCATGCCTGGCATGGAGTCGCGGGCGCCGGAGCGGACAGCGACAAGAAGGGGCATGCCTTTGGCGTCGCCAAATTTGCAGCCCATGATTTTTTCCATCTTGGCGACGCCAAGTTCCATCTGCCGCTGAAGCTCGATGGGATAGGTGCGCTTGTTTGCGTAGTAGTAAGTGCAGACCTCGGTGCTGATGGTGAAGCCTGGAGGCACTGGAAGGCCGATGCGGCTCATCTCGGCAAGGTTTGCACCTTTGCCTCCGAGGAGAGCTTTCATGGCGCCATTGCCGTCTGCTTTTGCTGCGCCAAAACTGTAAACGTATTTGACTGTGGAGTTACCGCCTGTGGTGGATTTATTTGCCATACTGTAATTCGGTCCTGGTTGTTGACCGATGGGATGTTTTCTGATCGTGTTTTGTTAGTGGGGTTTGGAAGCACAGATTTATAAACCTCTTCAACAAGACGCAAGTGCAAAGTGATGTAACCATGCGACTCATTTTGGAATGACTTGATGGGCTGTTGAGTGAGTCATGAGGTGCTTCGGGTCGTGATGATCTTCATCGTTGATGAAATCTTGGCATGGTTTTGACGTTCCCATTCACAGCCATGTCTACGCGCTTCATCACACTTATCGGTTTGCTTCTGTGCCTTACATTACAAGGCTTTGCGCTTGATGCTAAGAAGCCCAACGTTGTCATCTTTCTGGTCGATGACATGGGTGTGATGGACACCTCGTTGCCCTTTCTCACGGACGCATCAGGGGCTCCGAAGAAGCATGCGCTCAACGAATTTTATCGAACACCGAACATGGAGCGTCTGGCGGCTCGCGGGATTCGCTTCAATCAATTTTGTGCGATGAGTGTTTGTTCACCGACACGCATTGCGATTCAAACAGGTCAAAATGCGGCGCGACATGGGACAACAAACTGGATCAATCCAGATCAAAACAACGCGGGTCCTAATGGTCCACCCCACTGGAATTGGGAGGGCCTCAAAAAGGGTGATGTGACATTGCCGAGTGTGTTGAAGGCGAACGGCTATCGCACCTTTCATGTGGGCAAGGCGCACTTCGCTCCGCGAGCTTTTGACGGAGCCGATCCAAGCCATCTTGGATTTGATGTGAACATTGCGGGTGGTTCGATCGGCGCACCGGGGAGTTACTATGGGAAACAGAACTTTGATCGCGCGAAGAATGAAAAGAAAAAGGCGGCGGCAGGAAGTCATGCTGTGACAGGCATGGACAAGTATCATGGCCAGGACATTTTCCTCACCGAAGCCCTGACGCTCGAAGCCAAAACGCTCGTAGCGGAATCGGTCAAAGCCGGGCAGCCGTTCTTCCTCAACTTTGCGCACTACGCGGTGCACTCGCCTTTTGATTCGGATCCTCGTTTCGCGGACCATTACAAAGACAGCGGCAAGCCAGTGCAGGCGCAGGCTTTTGCCTCGCTCATCGAAGGCATGGACAAGTCACTGGGCGATTTGATGGATCACCTAGAGGCGCTTGGGGTGGCGGATGAAACGTTGATCCTGTTTTTGGGTGACAACGGAAGCGATGCGCCACTGGGGCATGAGCATGCCGTTGCCTGCGCAGCGCCGCTTCGGGGCAAGAAGGGCTCACACTATGAAGGCGGGATGCGGGTACCCTTTATTGTGTCCTGGGTTAAGCCTGACGCTACGAATCCCCTTCAACAGAAGCTGCCGATTCCTGCTGGGGCCATTCAAGGTCAGCAAGCAGCTGTACAGGACCTGTTTCCGACGGTGTTTGCCCTGACGGAGGTGAAAGCACCGGCTGGTCATGTGGTGGATGGGAGGCCTTTGCAGACGCTGCTCACCGGCAAACCCGATGCGAGCCGAGACGAGACCTTTCTCATGCACTACCCGCACGCTCCACACCGGAGCCATTACTTCACCACGCTGCGTCAGGGCGAATGGAAGGTGATCTATCATTACTTTCCAACCGAGGTTTCGAACGGAAGTCACTATCAGTTGTATCATTTGAAGGCTGATCCTTACGAGCAGTCGGATTTGGCGGGCAGCGAACCTCAGAGGCTGAAGGAGATGATGACAGCGTTGGCGTCGGAGCTCGAGCAACATCACGCCCATTATCCGGTGGACCCCAGCAGTCACCAACCCGTGAAACCGAAGGTGCCTTGAGGTATTGGCTTGCGCTGGGCTGTCGGAACCCGCTTAATGGGTTGATGAGCCCGCACCGCCTTCTATTTATCGGAGTTACGACCCTGGTCGTTGCCTTTTCTTCATCGTTGTCGGCTTTGGAGGGAGATGCTGAGTGGCAGAAGGTCAGTGAGGTTGTTGAAGAGATCAAGAATCCGAAGACCAAGCCGACTTCGCGCGAGGAGGCGATCACGATGCTCAAGTCAGGCCTGACGAGTTTTGATACAGCTTATGCGACTGCGGTGAAGGCCGCACCAAAACACCCGACCCGTTGGGATGCCGCGCTGTTTGAAGTGATGGTCGAACGGGCACGCGAGATGGCGGGCGTTCCGGCTCCTCAAAAATCGACGGTGACTTTGGAGGACATTCTCAAAGCTGAGGACGCGAAGCCAACCACGAAGTCGCAAGCCAGTTTGATGAGAGTGATGATGGCCTTGGAGACGGTTGAGAAATCTGGAAGCGACAGTGCCGCTTGGATCACTCAAGCTGAGGCGCACCTGAAGGACTTTCCGACTGAGCCAATGAACCGGATGGTTGAAGGGAAGGTCAAGTCGATGCAAGCAGCGGCCGAATTGAAAAACAAACCCCTGGAGCTGAAGTTCACGGCGGTGGACGGCAAGGCGTTTGATCTGGGCAGCCTCAAGGGCAAGGTGGTGCTGATCGATTTCTGGGCGACCTGGTGCGGGCCGTGTGTGGCTGAGTTGCCCAACGTGATCAAGGCCTATCAGGAACTGCATCCCAAAGGTTTTGAGATCGTCGGGATTTCTTTGGACCAGGACAAAGAGAAGCTGATGGCGTTTGTGAAAGAGAAGGGCATGGAGTGGCCGCAGTATTTTGATGGCAAAGGCTGGCAGAACGAAATTTCGACGAAGTATGGCATCAGTTCGATTCCGGCGATGTGGCTGGTGAACAGGAAGGGTATGGTCGTGAGCACCAATGCGCGCGGTGGCCTGGAAGAGACGGTGGCGAAGCTGCTGGAGGAGTGATTAGCCAGCATTCATTGAGCGCTGGAGGATCTCCATACTGGCATTGCCTCCGGTGAGGATGCAGGCGACTCGTTGGTTCTGCCACTGCTCGCGGTGCTTCTTGAGCGCTGCAAAAGCCAGTGCGCCCGCGCCTTCGGCGACATTGTGTGTTGCCTGGAGGATTTCGCGCATGGCTAGCAGGGTTTCGTCGTCATCCACGGTGACGATTTCATGGGCAGAGGATATCACTTGAGCCAGCGCCTCGGGGTTCGGTGTTTTGCAGGCGACGCCTTCCGCGATTTTGGTGGTGCTTGGCTGCTCGATTGGATGACGTTGCTGAAAGGACAAGGCGTAGGTTGGCGCGTGTTCGGACACCACGCCGATGATTTTTGTTTTCAAACCGAGGGCCTCGCGCGCGGCTACGACGCCACAGAAGCCTGAGCCCAGGCCAATAGGAACGAAGACTGCATCAAGATCGGCGACGGATCGAAAAAGCTCCATCCCGTAGGTCGCGACGCCGCGCACCAGCCAGGGGTGGAAAGAGGGCACTGCATGAAGACCCTCTTGAGCAGCGAGTTCCCGGGAGAACTCCAGGGCGTCTTGAAACTCCCGGCCGTGCTCGATCAACTCCGCTCCGAGAGAGCGCATGGCCCGGTTTTTTTCGGGATTGTTACCGTGAGGGACGACGATGACCGCGCGAAGACCATGGGATTTGGCCGCGAAGGCGATGGATTGACCGTGATTGCCTGTCGTGGCTGCGATGACTCCAGTGATGTCGGGCTGCTGGCGCGTCAATTCATGCATGTAGACAAGACCGCCCCGAATCTTGAAGGCGCCGACGGGGGTATGGTTTTCGTGCTTCAACCACAACTCGCACCCGAGTCCCGCCTCGAGCAAAGGCCAGCGATAGGTGGGGGTCTCACGGATCAGGGGACGGATGAGTGCCTTTGCCGATTCGATTTGGCTAAGCGTGGGTAGACTGTCCATGAGAGATGAGTAGGCCAAAAGAGTCAGAGGGCAAGCGGGTGACCCCTGACTGCTTTGGCGCTGCAGCAGCGAGTCATCGCATCAAAGAGGTTGCTGATTCGAAAGAACGGCGAGAGCCGACGGCTCGAATACATCGCAAACCCCGCTGTTTTGGCACTCAAAACGGGACTTAAAATGTCATGCATTTGCGGCTCATACCAGCCTCCTCGATCTGCGTCATTCATCCCACCGCCGCACACGCTTCATCGTTTAGAGCGCACCCTCGCATTCGATTACCCGCCTGGCACCTTCCTTCCGCTTCGGGCCAAACTTGGATCGTTCGATTTGAAAAACTTCGTCCACGAAAGCCTTGGATCCTAGCACCATCGCCTCGCTGAACAATCGCACGCGCTGCCGCACCAGTTCCGCCACTCCCAGAGTCTCTCCGTCATTGGCGCGCGCTTGCAAGACCCGTCGCGTTTGCTTGGGTTTTGAGGTGGGGGAACTTTGGAGTTTGTTTTTGCTAGTTAGCCCTTTGCTGGGTTCTTGCCCAATGCCGAGCAGTCCTGCATAGAGGTCAGCCACCTGGCTTGTCTCCCATCCATCCACGGGCTTTTCCACCACCCGGCAGATTCCTCGTTGCGCCTTGCGCGTCCCCGCCTTTGCCTCCCCATAACCACACCAGGGGTAGTCTGCCGCATCCCGCACCCAGCCCGCCCTGACGTCATTCAGATCAATGTTAAGCATGCCTATAGACATGCTTGGCATCTTTTAGCTGAACCCGAACGCTGCGATCATCGGCGGCACAAGCCGTCGGGTGATCCTGGGCCGTATCGATTGGATAAAGCCGCCGCCATCCGCGCCCTGCGTCGTCAGGCACGCCATGCTTTCGCATTGTAGTAGGATCACGGAGATAGTGGCAGGTCTGCGGAGACGCGGAAGAAGAGCTTGCTCACGGGTGGGCCGACAAGGGTAAAGTCGGCACTGCCTCCGATGAGGGCGGGGGCGGCGGGCTGCCAGTTGATGAGGTCGCTGCTGTAGGAGATGGTGTAGATGCGGCGGGTGCTGCCAGTCCAGTCGATGTCCACGTCGCCGTTGCTAGGATTGAAGGTAAAATTAGTCACAGCGAAGCGGTCGCTGGCGGAGAAGGGGTTCGTGTCGGCGATGTATTCAGCGAGGTCACTGATGCCGTCGTTGTCGTAGTCGGAGCCTGCGGAGGTGCCGAGGAGATTCAAATTAGTGCCAAGACCAGCTGCGGCGAGGCGGTCGAGTTCCCAACTATCTGCGATGCCGTCGCCCATGCCGCCACCGGCGAGCACGTCGCTATCTTTTCCAGGACTGATGCGGGTTTTGAGGCTGCCGAGGTGGATCCAGCCGCAGTTGGCGCTGTAGGCGTAGCCGCTCATGGCTCCCGTGGTGAGATTGACACGCGGTGGTGAGTTCCACGTCTGCGCGAAGCGCACCCAGCCGATGTTGGCTCCATAGGCGTAACCAACAAGTGCGCCTGCGCCGTCGTGATTGACGCCGTAGTCCTGGCCAGTCTGACTGTAGCGGATGCCGCTGGTGGGTGTGCCGTCGCCGAGGTCGATCCAGCCGACGTTGGCGGAATAGACCATGCCGTGGAGGCTGGCGGACTCGATGGCGGGCGCGTAGGGCGAGGCGGCGCTCCAGCGCCAGTTCAGCCAGCCGAAATCAGCCGCGTAAGTGAAGCGGCTGGCGGGGGTGATGGTGCTGGTGGATGAGGAAGCGAGGGCGAAGCTTTGATTGTTACCGCTGCCGATGGCAGTGGCGGCGAGGCCGGACATGGCTCCGCTCATGTCCACGGCGGTGGGCGAGGTAGCGGCGAGACCACTGCCATTACCAAGTTGGCCGGAGGCGTTGCTGCCCCAGGCACAGACTAGGCCGTCGGAGGTAAGCGCCATGCTGTGGCGCAGTCCAGCGTCGATAGCGGTGACGGTCTTGGTGGCGAGGAAGCCGCTGGTGTCCACGGCGACGGGTGAGTTGCGCTGCACGGCAGCACCATCTCCCAGCTCGCCATAAGCGCTGTAGCCCCAGGAATAGATGAGGCCGTCAGAGGATAGCGCCAGGGTGTGATACTGACCGGTGGCGACGGCGACGATGCTCTTGCCGGAGAGCACACCGCTGCGGTCCACGGCCACAGGCGCGAGGCTGTCAGTGGCGAGTCCATCACCCAGTGTACCGGAACTACCGTAACCGCCCCAAGTATAAACACGACCCGCCGAGGAGACGGCGACACCGTGATAGTGGGCCATGGCGATGGCGACGATGGTTTTGCCGGACATGACGCCCGTCATGTCCACGGCCACGGGCGAGGCGCGGTGCGTGGTCGTGCCATCACCGAGTACGCCGAGCGTGTTGGCACCCCAGCTGAAGACCTTGCCATCGGAAGTGAGCGCCATGCCTTGCAAATAGGCTCCAGCGATGGCGGTGACAGTCTTGCCGGACATGACGCCGGTCATGTCCACTGCGACGGGCACGGAACTATTGGTGCCGGTGCCATCACCCAAGGCACCCACGTAATTCGAGCCCCAGGCATAGACTTTGCCGTCTGAACCGAGCGCGTAGCAACTGGAGCTGCCAGCGGCGATGGCGGTGATGGTTTTGCCCGAGAGCACGCCAGTCATGTCCACGGCCACTGGCACGAAGCTGTCGTTGGTGGTGCCGTCACCGAGCTGGCCGATATTATTGTTACCCCAGGTATAGACTTTGCCGTCGGAGGTGAGCGCGAGCGTGAAATCGTCGCCGCCAGCGATGGCGGTGACGGTCCTCCCAGAGAGTGCGCCAGTGTTCAGTGTAGCAACGGCTGTCGCGCGGTCCGTGCTGGTGCCATCCCCCATCTGGCCCTGGCTGTTTTTTCCCCAACCAAACGGAGCCGCCTGAGTGACCGCCACAGAGCTAAGCAAAACAGCGATGATGAATGTATGTGTTTTCATGGCGGTGAGGATTACAGGCCGAAGTTGCCGAACGGATTGGGAGTGATCATCGAGGGCGATACCAGCGGTGCGAGGCCGCCGGTGCCGGGTGCGGGCTGGATAGGGGCGAGGGTGTTGCTGCGCAGGGTATTGCGGATGACGATGTTTAGATCATTCGCGACTTGGATGCCGTTCATGCCGTTCCCGGTGGCGCTGCATTGATCAATGGTGTTGCCGTTGGCGCCGCAGATGCCGGAGAGCTGGTTGTTCGCAGCGATGCTGTTGGTGATGCGGCAGTGGTCGCTGACGTAGAAGCCGTGGCCAAAGACGACGTTGCCAACCATGCCGCTGTCGTCGGCGGTGCAGTTGTCGAAGAGGCAGTTGCTCGTGGCATGGAAGCCGTTTTTGTCATTCCCCTGGGCAACGCAATGCACATAGCTGGTGGCGTTCTTGTTGTACTGCTGGTTCATCACGGTCCAAGACTCGCTGAGGAAGCCGTGGCCTGCATTGTCACGGCTGCTGACGTTGTTCAGCGTGCAGCCATTGCGCACATGCACACCGCTGTCGTTGCACTCGGAGGCGGCGCTGTTATGGAGTGAGCTACCCATGCCGAGGTCAAAACCGGTGCTGCCACAAGTTCGCACCGCACAGCCAGCGACGCTGCAATGGTGATTCGTCACGATGCCGCAGCCTGCGACGAAGTTCACGGTGCTGTCCACCACACGGCCACTCAGATTCACCTGAATGCCAATGCCAGCGATGCCAGTGACGGTGCATTGAGAGACAATCGTGGCATCATTTCCCCAAATGGCGGAGCTTGGCCCACCGGCCTGGCCGACCTGCCATGTGCCATGCACGCGGCAGTCCACCACTTGGCTATTTTTACCGACCTTGATACCAAAGGTGCCTGTGTCCGAGATGTCCACACCGCTGACGACGCTGTCATCACTGAGGATGATGCCCTGCGCCCAATTGCCGCGTACACGCCCGTTGATCACCTTGGTGCGGTTCACCGGAATCAACCCGGCTGTGGTGATGGCAGTGTAAACGCCGGGCCCGACGTAGTTGATCTCAAATCCACCGAGGTCGATGGTGACGTTATCCGAGCTGACGACGATGCGTTTGGTCAAGTTCTCGGTGAGGTAGTAGCGGCCTGGGGCATTGAGATTGTAGTAGCCGAGGCTGCCATCAAGATTGGGCTTGGCGGGGTCGCGGCTGGGGATGTGCTCACCTGCGTCGATATGCATGAGCGTCTTCATCGATGGGATGGGACTGAGGCCGGTGTCCAATGCGCGCTCGCCGGGATAGGTGAACGCGGGCCCAGGGGGATTGAGCTGACCTTGACCGTGCGCAAGCACGGGGAGTATGAGGATGAGCGCGACGGAGGCGCTGCGAAGCGAGGTGATGAGTGCGTTTTTCATGGGATGGCGGAGCCCGACTTTTGTCGGTTCATCCCGTTCTAAACTTGTCGTCGAAGCAGAGTTACATTTGTGATAAAGAAAGTGCTGCGCGCTAAGGCCGCGCTCGGCCATCACTCCGCTCATCGGTGCCGCGACGATACGGTAGCAGTCGACGCAGTTCGCCTTGGCGGACGAGGCTGGGACGTTGCTCGATAATGTCGATGTAGGCCTCTGCACTGAGGCTGCACCAGGGGCTGAGCGTTCGCCGGCTCGGATGTGCGAGCAGCCAGGTGGCGAAGCGTTGCCATTCGGTGTCGCTCGAACCGGTGGGGATGAGTTGATGAATCGCAGTGGCTCCCGGATGCTCGCAGCTCTCAATGGTGCCGAGCGCGTTCATTCGGCGGGAGACGAAGGTGTCCGCCAGCGTTAGGAACCAAAGTGGCACGGGGCCGGAGGGCATGGGGGCGATGTCTTGAATCATCGCGCCGCCGACAGGGGAGGTGTGAGCCAGTCGGGTGCCATCATGGTTGAGGGCTAAATCTTGGCTTTGTCCCGGGGTCTCGATCTGTTGGCCGATCAGGGCCCGCGCGCCTAGCTGACCCGTGACGACGGAGTGCCCGGCGGCGACAGCAAAACGACGACTGTCTCCGCTGAAGGTCACGTCGTGGACAGCGGCATCGAACCGGAAAGTGTCAGTGAGTAGGCTTAAGCTGGGCACGGACCACACGGCGCAGGTGCCATCGGAGGCACCGGTGATCAGGCTACGCCCGTCTGGTGAAAACGCGAGCCGAGTGACCTCGGCTTGATGCATGGAGATGAGGCGTGAAGAAGTGCCATTTCGTTGAACCACGCGCACGAAACCGTTGCCAAGACCAAGAGCAATCAGTCCTCCCTGACCATGAATGGCGACGGAGGTGACGCGGGCCTGAGTGAGCGTCTCCACCGATGTGGGCTTGTCCTTCCACCAGATGCGAAGGTTGCAGGCCGTGAGTTGATCGGGACTGGTGGTGGACCAAATTGCGGCCCTGCCATCGGAAGAGACCGCGGCATAGGGCCAAGTCTTTTCCGGCGGCGATGGCACAAGCGTGAGCGGCGCGCTGCCATCGAGTTGCACATGAATGAGCGATCCATCGTTCATTGCCGCGATGAGGCTGGCATTCGAATCATGCGCGATGCTCAAGGGGCGACTGTTCCATCGAGCCTCGCCCAGCGCATAGATTTGCTCAGTGTCCCAGCGGGAGACATCGCCATTCGCGTTCGCGATCGTGAGAGACGTGCCATCAGGGGTGAAGGCGAGACTGTTGTGCTCGGCTCCTTCTTGGTTCATGACGCGCCCGGAGTGGCAGTGGCGGCGTAGTGCGGAGCGCTCTGCCAGCACGCAGCACTCCACACGGGTGCCCGATTCGCGGATGACTCCCAGTGCGCGGCCTTGGCTACTGAGAGCGAGCAAATGGGCCTGTTGCGGCTTGCGCACCGTGAGCGCGGGGGACTTCCCATCCGGCCACCAGCGCACGGAGGCATCCCCCTGCACGATGAAGACGGAGTCGCCCGTGCGGCTGAGCAAGAGTGCGCGCACCAGACCTGCGCTGGGCAGCGGTGCTTTCGCATTGAGCTTCGTCGCGCTGTCCAGCCACTGCACCTGGAGGTCGCCGCTACCACCGGCGCTGACCAGTGATTTGCCCTGCCGAGTGAGGGCGAGGGCGGTGACCGGACCTTTGTGTTGTTGGGTTGTCGGGATCATCAAACCGTTGTCCTGGGCGTGGCAACTCACGTTCCCCAAGGCATCGCCAGCAGCGACCATGGCTGGGCGTACCTGCGTGGCTAGGGTGGTGATGCTGGCTGGCATCTGCATCAGACGTTGTCCTGTGGACGTGCCCACGACGGCGAATTCCCACACCTCGCCCGCATCGCTGCCGACGATGAGTTTTGGCATATGGAACTCTAACCGCGTCACGAAGCCTTTGACCTTGCCGACTTGCTTAGCGGGCTTGTCATCCATCGATAGCAACCACACGCTGCCATCGTTGCAACCGACAGCGCACTGGCCATTACGCATGCCCATCGCGAGAGCGGTCACGGGTGATGGGGCAGTCCACTCGCGTGACGTGTCAGCCGCAGTGACCGACTTCATTCTCACCGTCTTCAAGTGGTCAGCGAAGGCGAGCACATCGTTGCTCGCAGCGAGCACGATCTGCTCCACCGGCGCGGGTGTCTCGATCAAACGCTCCTCCCAGCGCGCGCCATCATGATGCAGCAACATCAGGCGCTGGGTGCCCCCCTTCGCGCACAGGATGAGCAGCGTGCGTCCGCCCGCCGAGACAGCGCCATTAATGGGTGGTCCCCACTGCGGATCAAGGGTGAAGGGATCCGCTGTTGGTTGCGGCGAGATGTCATTGGCGAGTAGCATCTGCAAATCTACCGCTGCCGCTCCGAAGGTGGGCTCCTGCCGCAGCGCGCTAGTTAGCGATACCACCGCGCTCTGGTAATCGTTATCTTGCTTGAACCTCTGCGCGCTGGCGAAGTGGGCCTTGCTCAGTGCGAGACTGAGTTCAGCACGCGAGGTCTGCTCCTTCAGATACAAAACGGTGCTCACCGCGAAGCCGATCACGATGGCCAGCACCGCTAGCGAAGAACCCATGAACACGGCCGTGTGCCTGCGTGCGAACTTCGCCGCCGCATAGGTGAACGAGCGCTCCGCAGCCTCCACGGGCTCGCTCTGTAGATGACGCTTCACATCTGCTGCGAGCGCGGCCGCGCTAGGGTAACGATGCGATGACTCCGTCTCCAGCGCGCGCCGCGTGATCGCATTGAGATCGCGCTTCTCCATCGGGCGCATCAACCGAGAGCCTTTCACCTTTGATGGATCCGTCACATCCAGTGCGACTGGATAACGACCCGCATCTTCCCCCTCCGCACGTTCCACGGCCAGAGGTGTCTTGCCCGTGATCAACTCATAGAGGATCACACCCAACGCGTAAATGTCCGAGCGCGCATCGATGCTGCGCGCATCCATTTTGGCCTGCTCAGGGCTCATGTAACCGGGTGTGCCGATCATCTGATGCACGCCTGTCATCGGCGTGCACTGCGCGGTATCGAGATCGATCTCCAGCGCCTTCGCGATGCCGAAGTCGATGACTTTGATCGAGCCGTCATCGCCCGCGAGAATGTTCGATGGTTTCAGATCACGATGCAGCACGCCCTTCTCATGCGCATGCTGCACCGCTGCACAAATCTCGACAAACATCTCCAGCCGCTGGCGCAAGCTGAGATCCCGCAGGTCGCAGAAGCGCGTTACCGGCGCACCACGCACCAACTCCATCGCAAAGAAAGGCTGACCGCTATGAGTCAAACCAGCGTCCCACAAACGAGCGATCCCCGGGTGCTCCATGCGCGCCAAGGTCCGGCGTTCCACTTCAAAACGAGCCAGCACATCAGGCG
>JARXAL010000095.1 GCA_029865835.1 Verrucomicrobiaceae bacterium | reverse complement strand
CGCCACCTCCGTCTCCAAACAAACCTCTCTCCGCAGCGGCTGCTCCACAAACATCACCCTTTCTAACCCGTCCTTCAGCCCCATATCCCCCGCCAACCCCTCATAATACTCGCGAAACGCCCCCAAACTCAAAAATGCCTCATTCCCATCCAGCGTGCACTGCCAATCCACCCCCGCCTCCGCCTCCAAAACCTCAAACACCCCCCGCAATCGCGCCCGATCCACCTCCAGTTCTCCACCCAGCTTGATCTTGAAATGCGTCAACCCATAGGCCCGCACACACGCCTGCAAACTCACCGGCAACCCATCCTCCAGTCTCGCCTCCTCCGGAATCTCCTCCTCCCTCAACCAATCCCCAAGCCCCACCGTGTGCCGCACCCTCACCGATCCTCTAGGAGCCTCCGGCAGCACGTTCGCCAATGCCACCCCCGCCAGCGCCTCCTTCACCACCCCCAGATCCCCCACAATCTCCCCTCCCCTCATCAACTCATGCAACGGCCTCCCCGCCGCCCGGCAAAGCCCGTCCAACACCGCCCGCTCCACCACACTCACCCCCAACCCCGCCAACAACCCCGGCACCCGCCTCACCCCCGCCCAACTCGTCTGCTCATCCAGCACCGCCCGCCACCACTCCCCAAACGTCCCCTCCACCTGCCCCGCATGCCGCCCGATCCGCGCCGCATTCTGAATCACCGAAATCATCTCCGCCAGATCCGCCTCAAACGGTGTCCCCGGATCCTTCGTGAACCACTTCGGCGGCAAACCCTCCGCCGTCACCCCACGCTGCCACTTCCCCCCCACCACCAAATCCACACTCACCACCACATGCGGCAGCCAGTTCAGAATCGCAATCCCATACCGAAACGGAAACCGCGTCCGCATCGGCAGCACATGAAAATGAAAACCCTCCACCCGAAATCTCAGCATGCCGGATCCATCGGTCAGCCCATTCCAAAATGCACCCGCAATTTCCATTGAGCACTTCCCCTCACCGTGCGTCTATCCGTTGACGCCATGCCCGAAAATCCCACCACCGCCTCCGATGACCGCGACCTCGACATCCGCCGCGTCAACGAGCGCGCGGATGACATCGAAGACAAACTCCCCAAACTCCGCCAATGGATGGAGCAGGGCCGCCTCATGCTCTCCCTCGTCAAAGACTACGTCACCGGCGCCTACCGCGAAGTCCCCTACTGGGCCATCAGCGCCACCGCCCTCGCCCTCCTCTACGTCCTCAATCCCGTCGACATCCTGCCCGACCTCATCCCCGGCATCGGCTACCTCGACGACGCCACCGTCGTCGCCTTCTGCCTCAAACTCATGGAGCGCGAACTCGACAAATACAAAGCCTGGCGCGCCCAAAAGAGCAAAATCATCGACGTCGCGCCTTAGACCAGGCGGGCAATCCCCGCCCACACTTGCACAATCCTCGGCGAGCCAACACCCGCCATCAGCTCTAGGGTCCCAATGTGTCAGGAAACCTCCTGTCGCCAACCAACCAGACCCACTGACCACCATGAAGCGCAACGAACCCGTCTCCAAAATCATGTCCACCAACGTCGCCACCGTCCACCACGGCGACCCCGTCTCCAAAGTCCGCCAGATCGTCAAAGAACGCGGCGTCCACCACATCCCCGTCGTCAATGGCGACCAGCTCATCGGCATCGTCTCCTTCTCAGACATCCTCCGCGTCAGCTTCGGCGACACCTTCAACACCGACGAACGTACCGTCGACGCCACCCTCGACCACACCCTCACACTCGAGGACATCATGGCCAAAAGCCCCATCTTTCTCCAAGAGTCCGCCACCATCCGCGAAGCCGCCGAAATCCTCTCCCAAGGCAACTTCCACGCCGTCCCCATCGTCCACGGCACCAAACTCGTCGGCATCGTCACCACCACCGACCTCATCAAATACCTCCTCGATCAGTTTTAGACTCCTCAGGATCTTCGAATCCATAGCCCCAACGCCACAGTGCCCGGACCCGCCATCAGCAGTTCCGGGCACTTGCTTTGAGTCCTTCAGCAGCAGGCCTTAGCCAACCAACCGCCGCGCCTCCGCCAACGCCGCCTCCACCTGCCCCACATCCTTCCCGCCCCCCCGCGCAAAGTCCGGCTTCCCGCCCCCCTTGCCACCCACCAGCGGCGCAATCGCCTGAATGATCTTCCCGGCCTGCACCCGCGCCTGATGCTCTTTCCCCACGTTCGCCATCAGCGTCACATTCCCGCCACCCGTCGCCGCCAACACAATCACCCCATTGAACATCCCCTTCAGCGCATCGTTCAAAGCCATCGCATAATCCGCATCCACATCCCCCAGATTCGCCACAATTAGATCATTCTCCGCCGTCTCCAGCAACGCCTTCGCCCGCCCGCTCGCCTCCCGCTGCTGCGCCGCCTTCAGCGCCTTCTCCAGCGCCTTCTGCTGATCCAGCATCGCCTCGATCTTCTTCTCCAAATCACTCGTCCCCTGCGCGCTCACCTTCCCCGCCAACGCCTTCAGCAGCTCCGCATCCGACCGCGCCGCCTGATACGCCTCCAAACCCGCAATCGCCTCAATCCGCCGCACCCCTGACGCCACCGCTCCTTCGCTGACCAGCCGAAACAGCCCGATCTCTCCCGTGCTGCGCGTGTGCGTCCCCCCGCACAACTCCATGCTCCATCCATCCAGTTGATGACGCTGGCCGCCAATCTGCACCACCCGGACCAGATCCCCATACTTCTCACCAAACAACGCCATGATGCCGCTGTTCGCCTTCGCTTCCACATACGGCACTTCACTCCAGGATACCGGATCATTCGCCACAATGCGCTCGTTCACCAGTCGCTCGATGTCGGCCAGCTGCTGCGCGCTCAGCGCCGCACTGTTGAAGTCAAAGGTGAGTTTGTCAGGGGTGACCGACGAGCCCTTCTGCGTCGCATCACGACTCACCACCTCATGCAACGCCCAGTGCAAAATGTGGGTGACTGTGTGATGACGCTCAATGGCGCGCCGCCGCGGCCCATCCACCAAAAGACGCACCGTCGCATCAACCGCAGGCGTCTCCTCGCCCTCCAAAAAGTGCAGCCACGTGTTCCCCACCTTCGTCGTGCTCGAAATCGGAAACGTGTTCGCTCCCAGAATCAACTGCCCCGCATCCCCGATCTGACCGCCCATCTCGGCGTAACACGTCGACACATCCAGCACCACCGCGTTCTTGTCCTTCATTGACACCACTTCCAACACCCGCACATCCGCTTCCAGCGTGTCATACCCAATGAACTTCGTCGGCGCCTTCGTCTCGATCTCACTCACCGACACCACCTGCTTGTTCTTCTTCCCAGCCTCACGCGCCCGCTCCCGCTGCTCCGTCATCAGCGTCTCAAAGCCATCCACATCCACCGTCAACCCCCGCTCCCTCGCCAGCAACTCCGTCAGATCAATCGGAAACCCAAACGTGTCATAAAGTTGAAAAGCAAACGCCGCATTAAGCCGCTCACCCTTCAGCGCTGCCACCTCATCCTCAAACAACGCCACACCCCGATCCAACGTCCGGTTAAACGCCTCCTCCTCCACCTTCAGCACCGCCTTCACCTGCTCCCGCTTCACCTGCAATTCCGGAAACACCTCCGCCATCTGCGCCGCCAGCACATCCACCAGCTTGTAAAAAAACGGCTCCTTGAACTCCAGCGTCCGCCCATACTTCACCGCCCGCCGCAATATCCGCCGCAGCGTGTAGTTCCGGTCGCTGTTCCCCGGCTGAATCCCGTCCGCAATCGAAAAACTCAGCGTCCGCAAGTGATCGGCGATCACCCGGAACGCCACATCGATCTTCTCCTGCTCAGTCACCGGCACCACATGCCCCTGCTCATTCGCCTTCGGCAGCGTGCTCCGGTAATGCTTCCCGCTCAGCTTCGTCAGCTCGTCAAAGATCGGCTTGAACACATCCGTGTCGTAATTGCTGATCTGTGCCGTCTCGAAATCCGTGAAATTCTTCGTCCCCTGAATGATGCTCGTCAGCCGCTCAAACCCCATCCCCGTGTCCACATGCTTCGCCGGCAGCGGCACAAAGCTGCCGTCCGGATTCGCATTGTACTGAATGAACACATTGTTCCAAATCTCAATGCAGCTCGCATCACTCCCGTTCACCAGCTTCGCCCCCTCACGCTGACGCTCCTCGCTCAACTCAATCGGCCCCGGCGTCAAATCGATGTGAATCTCCGTGCACGGTCCGCACGGACCCGTGTCCGCCATCATCCAAAAATTGTCCTTCTTGTTCCCGTTCACAATGTGAATCGCCGGGTCCAATCCCACACTCCGAAACTTCTCCGCCCACAGCTCCCAACTCTCCTCATCCCGCTCCGCCGGATCTCCCTTGCTCTTGTCAGGTTGGTAAATCGTCGCAAACACCCGGCTCGGCGGAAACTTGAACCGCTCCACGATCAACTCCCAGCTCCACGAAATCGCCTCCTTCTTGAAGTAATCTCCAAAACTCCAGTTCCCCAGCATCTCAAAGAACGTGTGGTGATACGTGTCCAGCCCCACATCTTCGAGGTCATTGTGCTTCCCTCCCGCCCGAATGCACTTCTGCGTGTCCGCCGCCCGCGTCGGCAACCCTTTGTGCAGCACCCCCGGCCACGTGTCCACATCCGCGCTGCGCTCCCCCAAAAAGATCGGCACAAACTGGTTCATCCCCGCATTGGTGAAAATGCGCGCCCCATCACGACTCGTGTAACCCACATTGTCACTCGGCACGATCGTGTGCTGCTTCGACTTGAAAAAATCCAGGAAGGTGGCGCGAATCTCGGCGGCGGTGGGAACGTGGGCAGACATGGGAAAGGCGCCCACTATGGCGGAATCCCGCCCGCTGGCAAGCAGCGGAAACACCCCCCGCCACAACCCCCATCCCGCCTTCCCCCAAAAAAAGTCACCTTTCTTGAATCCAGTTCCAAATCATGAGCGCATCCCCTTGTGCCATGTCGCCCTCTCTGCTACCCATTCCGCCTCCGGGAATGCCCTGGCAATGGGCCGCTCACCCGCTCATTCAGTCACTCGTCACATCCCCTCAAACCCAGTCCCCGTCACTCCCAGATCGCATGAGTTTGCCATCCGCCACGACGCTAAACCCCTCTGACGAGGAGCTCATGCAGGGTGTGGCCGCCACCGACGAACGCGCTTTCCAAACCCTCTACGACCGCTTCTCCCCTCCCCTCTTCGCCCTCCTCCGCCAAATGCTGGACGACGAAAAAGACGCCGAGGATGTCCTCCAGGAAGGCTTCCTCTACCTCTGGGATCGCGCCAAAAACTTCGACCCCTCCCGCGCCAAAGCTTTCACCTGGGCCACGATGATCTTCCGCCACAAAGCCATCGACCGCATCCGCTCCCAGGGCCGCCGCCACCGCATGACCGAACGCGCCGCCATCGAACTCCCCACCCTCCTCGGCAGCTCACCCGCCCAGGCCGACGACGAGGCCTCCGCACAGGACCACCGCTCACTCCTCGCCAAAGCCCTGCAAACCCTCCCCTCCGAACAGCGCAGCCTCATCGAGTGCGCCTTCCTCAAAGGCCTCACCCACCACTCCATCTCCGAATCCCTCGGCCTCCCCTTAGGCACCGTCAAAACCAACATCCGCCGCGGCCTCATCCGCCTCCGTGACATCCTGCAAGGAGGCCTCGCATGACCGATTTCCTCCAAGATCAAGCCGCCCTCTTCGCCCTCGGCCTGTTGGACCCTGAGGAAGCCCGCGCCTTCGAACAGCTCATCCCCTCCGACCCCGCCCTCGCCACCCTCGTTCGCGACTTGCAGGACACCCTCGCCACCACCACCCGCGCCCTCCCCGCCGCGACCCCTCCTCCCGCCCTCCGCGCCCAGCTTCTCGACCAAATCCGGCTCCGCAAAAACCAGGCCCCCTCCCACCCCAAACCCCTCCGCTCCACCAGCTCAACCGCCTGGAGCCGCCTCGGCTGGGGCCTCGCCGCCGCCTTCGCCGTCACCGCCGCCTGGCTCTTCACCGAACGCTCCCGCCTCGACGAATCCCTCTCTGTCCTCGCCTCAAACGAAGCCGCCGCCCGCCTCGACGCTAACAACTTCCTCGCCCGCGCCAACATCCAGCAGTCTCGCTCCGACATCGCCGAAGCCTCCACCTCCCGCACCCGTCAGGAGGCCGACTCCCTCAAGTCCTCCCTCACCCAGCTCACCACCGACCTCCAAACTCTCCAGCAACGCAACGCCCTCGCCCAAATGCAGATCGCAACGTTGCAATCCACCGTCACCGAATTCCAACAAGGCGTCGCCGTCGTCGTCTGGGACAGCGAAAAAGAACAAGGCATCCTCAAACTCGAAAAAATGCCCCCCATCGCTGCCGACAAAGACTACCAACTCTGGGTCGTCGATCCCACCAAACCCAAAACCGTCGACGCCGGCATCGTCCGCGTCGACGCCAACGGCTTCGCACGCGTCGAATTCAAACCCGTCGTCGATATCTCCGAAGCCGCCAAATTCGCCGTCTCCATCGAGCGCAAAGGCGGTGTGCCTGAAAACGAAGGCCCCGTCATCCTCGTCGGCCCGTAACCGTCCAAGCCCCATCACCTCGTGACCTGGCTGCGCCTCCTCCTCGCCCTCGCCTGCGCACTCGCCGCCTTGCCCGCCATCGTCACCTTCCACTCCCTCCCCCTCTGGAAGGCCACCCTCGCCGTCAGCGAATACGGCCACCGCCTCGCACTCCTCCCCGCCCTCCTTCTCCTCTGGGGCCTCATCGATCGCAGCCCCGTCGCCCGCCTCTCAAGCCTCCTCGCCATCGCCTCCCTGACCCTCTTCCTCATCCCCACCCTCCTCATGCTCAATCAGGGCCGCTACTTGCACTCGGACCTGAAGCGCGCCTTCGGGCTCACCATGCCCCCCTGGAAACCCCACCTCTCCGCCTACTTCACCGGCACAGCCCCCCCTCCCAATCCCCAATCCCCTCCCACCCAGCGCCTCAAAGTCCCCCTCCCCGATTCCTCTCCCCTCACCGTCCTCTTCCACCCCGCCCTCTCCACTTCCCCCGCCCCCTGCCTCATCGTCCTCCACTCCGGCGGCTGGGAACGCGGCTCCGCCGAAGAATTCCCCGCCTGGACCCGCCACTGGACCTCTCAAGGCTTCGCTGTCGCCTCCATCGCCTATCGCCTCGCCCCCGCCCACCCCTGGCCCGCCCAATACGATGACGTGCGCGCCACCCTCGCTTACCTCAAACAAAACGCCGCCTCCCTCCGCCTCACCGGCCAGCACTTCGCCCTCCTGGGCCGCTCCGCCGGCGGCCAAATCGCCACCGCCTGCGCCCACAGCCTCAACGACCCCATCATCCGCGCCTGCGTCGCCCTCTACGCCCCCGCCGACATGACCTTCGCCTGGAAATACGCCGATCCCAACGACGTCCTCGACTCTCCCCGCCTCCTCCGCCAATACCTCGCCGGCTCCCCGGAAGAAGCCCCCGAAAACTACCGCACCGCCTCCGCCATCGACCTCGCCCAACCCGGCGGTCCCCCCACCCTCCTCGTCCACGGCCGCCGCGACGTCCTCGTCTGGGAACTCCAAAGCCGCCGCTTCGCCGCCCACCTCGCCCAACAAAACATCCCCCACTTCTTCCTCGACCTCCCCTGCGCCACCCACGCCCTCGACTACCCCTGGCACGGCCCCTCCTCCCACCTCCTCCGCCCCACCCTCGACGCCTTCCTCACCCACTTCCTCAAAACCCCCTAACCCAAAAAATCCCCACCACCATCGTCCTCGTCCTCCTCCCCCATCCTGTAAATCCTCCCAATCCTGCAATCCTGTCCCAAAAATCCCCGCATCCTCCTCGTCCTCGTCCTCGTCCTCGTCCTCGTCCTCGTCCTCGCCCTCGCCTCCTCGCCTCCTCGCCTCCTCGTCCTCCTCCCCCGCACCCACTCCCGTCCCAAAATCTCACAGCTTCTCCAAAGCCGCCCGCCCCCGCCGCTTCGACTCCGGATCATCCTTCTCCGTCTCCGGCATCGCCAGCCCCTTATTGATCGCCTTCCGCGCCTCCTCCGCCTTCCCCATCTGCGCATACGTCCTCCCCAGCTCGATGTGATGGATCAAGCGATCCGGCCGCAACGCCAGCGCCTTCTGAAAACACTTCAACGCCTCCTCGTTCGACGCCGGCGGCAGCGCCCCATACACAATCTTTACCAGCCCCCGCACCAGCCCGCTCATCCCCGCCAAAGCCTGGTGCCACCGCCCCAGCAAATGCCACGCGTAATCATTGTTCGGATTCAGCTTCACCGCCTTCTCCGCCTCCTCCTTGATCCGCTTCGACGCCTGCACCTTCTCCCGGTTCCCCTGCAACTGCGTGATCTTCCCCAAACAAATCGAAATCGCCAAATGCGCGTCACTGTTCCGCGGGTCCATCTTCACCGCCCGCTCCGCATACTCCAGCCCCTTCTTCCCCGACTCAATCTTCGCCGTCACCGACCCCAGCTCCCCCATCCGGTAAATGTGCTGCCGCGCAATCTTCACCAGCAGATCCGCATCCTCCGGCGCCAGCTTCTCCGCCGGCAAATAAAACGTCAGAGCCTCATCCGCCTCAAACTTCACATCCGCCGCATCCCCCTTCGCCATCAGCTCCGCCAAATCCTGCGCCCCCGCTGATCCAGCGATCAGCAGCGCGCCCAGCATCATCAAAGCAATCGTCTTCATCGTTTCACAAATCGGTAATGCGACACCACCCACTCCTCCCCGTCGCGGTAGCCCCATAGCTCCGCGCAGGCCATGTAGAAAATCCGCCAATACGCCCACCACTTCACCGCCTGATCCGCCCCATACGTCTCCCGAAACAGCGGCATGATCTCCGCCTTGTTTTGATCCATCCGGCTCAGCCACGCCTCCGACGTCTTGCTGTAGTGCATCCCGCTCACACACCAGTGATCCTCGATTTTGAGATCATCCTGGAAGTAAAGCAGCAGATCATCCGACGGCATCTGACCCCCGGTGAAAAAATACTTCGCCATCCAGTCCTCATCACTCGTCGCCTCAAAGTGATACGCATACTCCCGATGCGTGAAAATGTGAACAAACAACTTCCCCCCAGGCTTCAACCACCGCGCGATCCGCCCCATCAGCACCTGGTAATTCTTCATGTGCTCAAACATCTCCACCGACACACACCGATCAAACTCCCCGTCCCCCACCCCCTCAAAGTGGATCATGTTCGCCGTCACAATCTCCAAATTCGTCAGCCCCCTCCGCGCCGCCTCCGCATCGATGTGCGCCTTCTGCGTCCGCGAATTCGACACACTCGTGATCCGCGCATTCGGATAATGCTCCGCCATCCACAGCGACAGCGACCCCCACCCGCACCCCAGCTCCAAAATCCGCTGCCCATCCTGCAAATCCGCCCGCTCGCACGTCATCCCCAGCATGATCGCCTCCGACTCATCAAACGTCGTCGTCGGCTCCGGCCAATACCCGCTGCTGTATTTGAGGTGCTTCCCCAGACACAACTGATAAAACCGCGTCGGCACCTCATAATGCTGCTCATTCGCCTCATCCGTCGCAATCGCCACCGGACTCGCCTTCAACTCCGCCACATGCCGCATCAACGCCGCCTGCTGCGCCTCAATGTTCGGCTGCTTGTTCTTCCGCAACGTATTCGCCAGCCTCTGACGAATCCCAAATCGAATCGCCGCATCCGGCAGCAGATCCTTCGCAAGCAAATCATTCACATTCAGCATAGTCTTCTCTTCTTTCTGCGATTCAAACAATCAACCGGATTCACTTCTCCCAAAAAAGTAGTCCAGGTTTTGCCTCCGGCTAACCTGGTTCCCCTCCCCCAAAAAAGTAGTCCAGGTTTTGCCTCCGGCTAACCTGGGTCTCCTCTGAGCCCCCCCCTCCCAAAAACACCCCAATCCCACTAACCCGCGCCCCCCCCTCCTC
>JARXAL010000081.1 GCA_029865835.1 Verrucomicrobiaceae bacterium | reverse complement strand
GCCAGTTTCTTCGTGTCGCCTCCTGGAACATCGAGAAATCCCTCCACACCCCCCAAGTCGTCGCCATCCTGAAATCAGAGGAGTCCTTCAAACAGCAACTCAAACCCGAAATCCTCTCCAATCCCGCTGCCCTCCAGGAAGCCCTTCGGCAACGCCAGCGCCTCATCTCCGCAGATGTCCTCCTCCTCCAGGAAATGGACATCGGTCACCCCCGCTCAAACTACCTCCATGCCACCAGGGAAATCGCAAAGGCCCTGGAGATGAACTACTCCTTCGCCCCCCAGCAACTCGAGATCGATCCCGCTTACCTCGGCCTCGAAGGCGGCACGCCTCCTGACCCAAAACGCTACCAGGGCCTCTTCGGTATCGCCGTGCTCTCCCGTCAACCCATCCTCAGCGCCACCGCCTTCCCCCTCCAAACACAGCCTTACGACTGGTATCAGGACGAACTAAAACCCATCAGCTCCATCGAAAAAGTCCGCCGCTTCGCCGCTCACGTCCTCGTTCACAGCCAGTTCCAACGCGAACTCAAATACGGCGGCCGCATCTTCTTCCGCGTCGACCTCTTCATGCCAGGTCTCCCCGCCTCCCGCCTCTCTATCATCCACAACCACCTCGAAATCAAAACCACCACTCTAGGCCGCGAAGCTCAACTCAAGGAAGTCCTCAACTACATCCGCCCCATCCCCCACGCCGTCATCATGGCTGGCGACCACAATTCCGCTCAAACCGACGTCAGCGCCACCAGCCTCTCTCGCGTCGTCCGCCGCGCCAGCACCGACCCCCAAATCTGGGTCGATGCCGCCGCCAATGTCTGGTCCGTCGTCCCCGATGGCATTTCCCTCGGCAGATCCATTCTGAACAACGTCAAAAACCTCCATAACCCCCTGGCCGCTCACATCCCTCTCATCTTCCCCAATCAAACCCGCCGCCTCTTCAAAACCATCGAAGACTTTCGCTTCGACGATGGCGGTCACTTCGATACCCGCGGCGACCGCACCCGCTCGATCAATGGCAAATCCTCCCACTTCGCCAACTCCAACCAGCGCTACTGGAAAGGCCTCGCCCCCACCTTCCGCGTCCCCCGCCCCATCGGCCCCCTCGGCAGAACCCGCCTCGACTGGATCTTCGTCAAACAGCCCTCCGAATGGCAAAACTCCTATCGCTTCGCACCCCACTTCGGCGAAACCCTCGAGATGCTCGACAAAGGCCTGATGGCACCGCTGTCGGATCACCTCCCCATCATCGTCGACCTCCCCCTCTCCGAACCTCAACTTGCCCCCCAAAAGTCAACCCCCTGAAAACCTCTGGCAGCCCGCCCATCCTGTGTTACATCTCCCCACCCAGGTCACTTCCGCCTATGAAAAAAATCATCGCCCGCTCTCTCACTCGCTTCGCTCTCCTCGCTGCCGTTCTCGGCCTTGCAAGCTGCACCACCTCCAAACCCGCGCGCGGCAACTACTCCACCCAGTTCGACCCTCCCGCCCAGCAGCCTTCGAACCCTTCAGCCGTCAAAGTCAAAATCAGCACCGTCGCCCAGCGCCTCTACGTCATGGAAGGCAACCGCGTCTTGCTCGCCACCCCCTGCTCCGTCGGCAAACCCGGTGATGCCACTCCTGCTGGCATGCACCGCATCCAAAGCAAATTGGCCAACCGCCGCCGCCAAAGCCAACCCGGTGCCGGCTACCCCATGACCTACTGGATGTCCTTCTACTCCCCCGCCTACGGCATGCACTGGGGCTTCGTCAAACCTTACCCCTGCACCCACGGCTGCGTCCGCCTCCCCATCAAGTCCGCCAAAAAAATCTTCGACATGGTCTCCGTCGGCACTCCCGTCCACGTCGCCGCCAGCCACCCCGAAGATGCCACCGTCGGCAAAACCCTCCCTATCCTCGACGACACCACCCTGCCCGACCCTCCCATGTCCTACATGCTCAGCCCTCAAGTCTTTACCGATGCCGCCCAAGGCCGCTTCTACACGTATTGATTGGCCCTGCTGATGAGTTCCACGCCTCCTCCCTCTTCACCCGTCAAACGCCGCGTCAATGTCCGCACCCCGGAGGTGATGGAACGCGTCCAGGCCGAGGTCAATACCCACTACCGCAGCCCTCTCGTCGACGCCATACGCGCTAAAGGCGGCGTCATCCAGGTCGGCCAAACCGTCGTTCGCCTCGCCCGCGACTTCGGCTTCTGCTATGGCGTCGAACGCGCCATCGACCTCGCCTACGCCGCCCGCCGCGTCTTCGCCGACAATCGCATCTTCCTGCTTGGCGAAATCATCCACAATCCCGAGGTCAATCGCCAGCTCGATGAAAAAGGCATCATCCGCATCCCCATCGAACAGCACCTCACTCAAGTCGCCACCTTAACCCCCGAAGACGTTGTCATCGTCCCCGCTTTCGGTGCCGAAACCGGCCTGATGAAACTCATCCAGCAGCGCGGCTGCTCCGTCGTCGACACCACTTGTGGCGATGTCATGAGCGTCTGGAAACGCGTCCGCTCCTATGCCCGCGACGGCTTCACCTCCATCATCCACGGCAAAGCCTCCCACGAGGAAACCCGCGCCACCTCCTCCCGCGCCCTTGGCGACCAGGAAAACGGTCACTACCTCGTCATCCTCACCCTCTCCGATGTCGAAGCCGTCTGCGACTACATCCGCAACGGCGGTGACCGCACCGCCTTCCTCACCCGCTTCGAAGGCGGCTTTTCTGAAGGCTTTGACCCCGACCTCCATCTGGGTCGCATCGGCGTCGCCAACCAGACCACCATGCTCAAATCGGAGACGGAGGAAATCCAGCGCCGCCTCCAGCAGGCCATCCTCGATCGCGACGGTCCCTCTGTCGGACCCTCCAACTTCCAGGTCTTCGATACCATCTGCGGCGCTACCCAGGAACGCCAGGACTCCCTTTTCAAACTCCTCCAGCAACCCCTCGACATCCTCCTCGTCGTCGGCGGCTACAATAGCTCCAACACCACCCACCTCGTCGAAATCGGCGAACAACAACTCCCCACCTTCTTCATCCGCACCTCCGACTGCCTCACCGCTCTCGAAACCATCGTCCATTTCGATATCCATCAAAAAAAGGAAAAGCAGAGCTACACCGACAAACTCGCCAGCAAAGAGCAAGTCACCATCGGCATCACCGCCGGCGCCTCCTGCCCCAACAACCTCATCGAAGACACCATCTACCGCGTCTTCAACCTCCGCGGCACCTCCCGGGAAGAGGTCTTCGCCGCTGCCACTTCAGCGTAATCGCGTACGACGACACCCCCACCCTCAGTCGCATCCGTTAGTCAAATAATGTGTTCAAAGGAACATTATTTAGGGAAAAGTTAACTTCTCCTGATATTTTTATTGTCCTTGGCATCATAAAAGCGCATGATAACCAGTGTAATCCAGAGTTCTGACCACAATCCCGTAGACTCATGAAATCTTCCTTCTCTCCCCTCTCCCTCGACACCCCTCGATTCTCGGCTGGCCAATCGAAAATGGATCACCCGGTCGCTGCTTTTCTGAGCTGCTTGATTCTCCTCGCGGTCGTTACCGTTCATTTTTACGCTCTCGGCGCAAAATCCGATCCCGCCATCCTCGCCTACGACGAATCCGCTTCCTGGCAACTCATCGACTCCGCTCAAACCCCACTCCTCGCCTCGGCATCGAGTGTGCTCTTCAGCGTTCAAGACTCCTCTCCAAAACCAAGTGCATCTGAAATGGGAACCATTCTCAATGTCCAAGCTGGCATGCCTGCCCTGCCCTCTCGCGGCTTCGGCATGTCCACTTCGCCGTCAACCTCCACAGGACTCGAAGCTACCCTCCTGGTGCTCAACTTCGGCCAGTAGTCTGCCCCTCTCCTGAGCAACGCCCACAGTTGCTCCTCGGCTCCACCTGTGGCATGGGCACTTGCCAACCCATGACCGACCAGGAAACCACCCGCCGCACCTTCCGCAACGAACTGTGGCGCTCCCTCCCGGTCGGCGTCCTCGACACCCTGGTCACCACCTTCGGCATGCTCATCGCCGTCCGCGTATTCCACATGGAATCGCTTTCCAAATCCGTGTTCATCGCTTCCACCAGCGGTGGCCTCATGATGAGCCTCTTTGTCGTCCCCCTTCTGCTTCGCTCCCAAGGCACCATCGCCAACACCGCAGCCAAAGTACAACTCGCCGGCGGGGGCTTCATGGCCCTCTCCGCCGCTTTCCCTTCCTCCGCCTGGCTCTTCGTCGCTGGCCTCAGCATCGGCCTCTTCTGCATGGCCATGCAAATCCCCCTCCTCACTCAACTCTATCGCGCCAACTACCCCGAACACTCCCGCGGCCGCCTCTTCTCCATCACCGGCACCGCCCGCGCCGCCGCCGCCATGGCCTTCGGCCTCTTCGGCGGCTGGCTGCTCACTCGCGACCTCCAAAACTACCGCTGGATCCTCCTCCTCTTCGCCCTCAGCGCCATCACCTCCGGCCTCCTTACCTACCGACTCCCAGCCACCGTCTGGCAACCGCCTTCCGCAGCCTCCGGCTCCCTCTGGACCTCCCTTCGCTGGATCAAACTCGACCGCGATTTCCGCACCCTCCTCATGTCATGGATGATGATGGGCATCGGCAATCTCATCGCCGCCGCCCTCTT
The DNA here is from genome assembly GCA_029865835.1 of Verrucomicrobiaceae bacterium. Taxonomy (GTDB): domain Bacteria; phylum Verrucomicrobiota; class Verrucomicrobiia; order Verrucomicrobiales; family Verrucomicrobiaceae; genus JAGRPD01. The sequence goes on along the minus strand of JARXAL010000081.1, from coordinate 4,580 downwards.
CGTCGAATACCTCGCCAACCCCCGCCACGGCATCAACCTCCCCGAAAAAGACATCGCCTGGATCGTCGGAGTCGTCCCCGTCATCTTCCGCATCCTCTTTTCTTACCCCTGGGGCCTCCTCTACGACCGCGTCCACTTCTTCGTCATTCGCGCCAGCCTCAACGTCTTCTTCGCCGCTGCCGTCTTCATCTTCTACTATTTCCAAGGCCACTGGGCATGGACCATCGGCATGGCCCTCTTCGGCATCGCCAATGCCGGCGGCAATGTCACCTGGAGCCTTTGGGTCACCAAACTCGCCCCCCAGCATGCCGTCGCCGAATACATGTCCGTCCACACCTTCTTCACCGGCTTCCGCGGCGTCATCGCTCCCTTCATCGCTTTCTACCTCATCGACCACGTTTCCTTCGCCACCATCGGCATCACCGCCGCCGTCTCCATCCTCGCCGCCAGCGGCTTCATCACCATCCGCGCCCGCAACTCAGACCCCGCTACCAGCGACCGACTCAACCCCAAAACTCGCTACGAGCGCCTCTGAACCTAGAGACAGGAATGGAAAGGGATGAAGATGGCATCGTGCTTGGTTCCACATGGCTTCCCGGTTCGAAGCGGTTGCATCGATAAAGTGTGCCACCCGAGAAGCGGGAGGCCTTGTGGAGCCAATGACGGCGGCAGATTCGCCCTCAGCCATTTCTGTTTCTAGGTTGTACAGCCGTCTGCGACTGCTTCCGAAACACACTCGGCGCCACCCCCCTCGCCGCCAAAAAACGCCGATTGAAGTTCGCCAGGTTGTCAAAACCACAGTCCAGCGCCACATCACTCACCGTCCTTCCCGGAAACTCCAACAGCAAACGGCACGCCCGTCCCACCCTCAACTCGTTCACATACTGCGGCACCGTCCGACCCGTGCGACTGTGAAAAAACCGGCTGAACGCCCCCTCACTCAGCGCCGCCAGCGCCGCCAACTCCCGCCGCTCCAACTTCTCCGTGTAGTGCCCGTGAATGTAAGCACACACCCGCTCCATCCGGTCCTGATCTTCAGAAAGCAGCATCGGCTCGTAGCTCGCCGACGCTAGCGCCTTCATCTCCCCCGCCTTCGCCGACGCCAATCGCGCCAAAATCGCGAGCAACGCCACCACCCGCTCCAATCTCCCCTCCTCCGGCAGCGCCAGCATGCGCCTCGCCACCTCCTCCCGCGCCTTGCCCTGCACCACCAATCCACGCGCCGCTCGCCTCAACAAAGCCCGCACCCCTTCCATCTCCGCCTTCGCCATGAACTCCTTCCCCACAAAGCCCTCATCAAACCTCACAATCACCGCCTCAGCCTCCGATCCCGCATCCACCGCCTGATGCCACACATGCGGCAAATTCGAACCCACCAGCACCACATCCCCATCTTCCAACGCCCCCAAATGATCCCCCACCAGCCGGTGTCCCTGACTCCTCACCGCCAGGGTCAGTTGATGCTCCGGATGAAAATGCCACCGCGTCCCGTAGTCACGCCCCCTCACCACCTCACAATGAAGCGACTCCCCAAGGCCCATCGGCACCTTCTCAAAGACCGGCTTCATCGTCTCAAGCGACTTGCAGCAGCCCCACCCGATCCGTCACGCCCCAGTCACCTCGCCGAGCTTGCGGAACTTATCGTATCGACCGTTCAACAACTGCTCAACACTCAGCCCCGAAAGCTCGTCAATCGCCGCCAGCACCGCCTGCTTCAAAGCCGTCGCCGCCTCCGCATGATCGTTGTGCGCCCCGCCCAATGGCTCCGGAATCACCCCATCAATCACCTTCAGCTTCAGCAAATCCGGCGCGCTCAGCTTCAACGCCTGCGCCGCCTCCGGCGCATGTTCCCGATGCTTCCAAAGAATCGCCGCGCAGCCCTCCGGACTGATCACCGAATAATACGCGTTCTCCATCATCAACACCCGGTCCGCCACCCCGATCCCCAGCGCTCCACCCGAGCCCCCCTCACCAATCACCACCGCCACCACCGGCGTCTTGAGCAGCATCATCTCACGCAGGTTGAACGCAATCGCCTCCGCAATGTTCCGCTCCTCCGCCCCAATCCCAGGAAACGCCCCCGGCGTGTCGATCAACGTCACAATCGGCAGCCCAAACTTCTCCGCCAACCGCATCAGGCGCAACGCCTTGCGATACCCCTCAGGATGCGCACTGCCAAAGTTCCGCAACAAATTCTCCTTCGTATCCCGCCCCTTCTGATGCCCCACCAGCAGCACACGCCGCCCGCCCAACGTCGCAAAACCCGCCGGCATCGCATTGTCATCCCCAATGTGCCGATCCCCGTGCAACTCCGTGAAATCTTCAAACACCTGCTTCACATAATCCAGCATGTAGGGTCGGTTCAGATGCCGCGAAATCTGCACCCGCTGCCACGGCGTCAGATTCGCATGCGTGTCCCGCTGCAGCGTGATCAGCTTCCCTTCCATCTCCTCGATCTTCTGCGCCAGCTTCTCATTCGGCTTCGACGCATGCTTCGCACGCACCTCCTCGATCTCCTCGCGCAACTTCAAAATGGGCTTCTCAAACTCCAGGGCTTGTTTCATGGTCAAAAAAATCAACGGTTCACTTGATGAGTTTAAGGGACGCCCCTGTGCGAGCCATTGCAAACACTTCTTCCAGGTCTTCCCTCAACATAAAAATCCCAAACTGGGGCGTCAAACTCGCCACCTCACTCCCCTTCCCCTCGCCCGCCTCCACCCGCGCCACCGGCACCGTCCGCAGCACCACCCCCGGCCGATTCGCCGCCGGAATCACCTTCTCCGCATCCAGATACGCCTCATCCGACGCCGCCACCGGCTTGCCGTCTAACGACGCGCTCTTCGTCGCCAGCTTCACCTCCGCCGGCACCCGAAACCCCGCCGGCAATCTCACATCCACCGCCGGATACTCCGCAAAAAACCGCCCCTGCCGCAGCACCACCACCTTCTTGTCCGTCACATTCACCGCAAAATCAAAATCCACCGGCATGATGAGGAGGTGATCCCCCGGATGAATCGTGTTCCCCCGCAGCCCGTTCAACCTCACGATCGCATCCAGGCTCGTCTTGTGCTTCTGCGCGATCGCCAACAGCCCCCTGTCCCCCGGCTGCACAATGTAGTCCACCTTCCCCTCCAGATACGTCGGCGAAAACAGCCGGTCCAAATTGATCTCCCCAATGATCCGCTTCGCCTCCTCGCAGGTCGGCGACTCCGGAAACTGCCTCAACAAATTGTACATCGCCTCCCGCCCCTCATCCAGCCTCCCCACCCGAATCAAATCCGCCGCCGCCTCGAACCGCTTCACCCCCGGATCCCTCAACGGCACATCCGCCTTTTGAATCTTCTCGATCTCCGACTTCACCACCATCTCCGGCCGGATCACCCGCATGTAAAACCAATACGCCGTCGCCACACTGCCGAGCAAAAGCCCCACAGTGATGAGAAAGATCAATAGCTTCAGTTGGGCTCTCGTCATTTCACGTCGTCACGCCCCCGACTCCGGTGGCAGGTTGGAATCCCATTTCTTCACCCATTCCCCCCTCACAGCAACCCCCGCCGCTTGAAATCAAACAAATTGATCCCCTGGGACTTCTCGATCATCTCCACCGTGAACTTCAGCAGGCACACCTCCCAGACATCGTCCACCCCCCGAATCACCGCCCGCATCGGATTCCCGGACCGCCTCGTCTCCTCCACCAACTTCCCGCACACCACCTCCATCGGCTCGTGCACCACATGCTCGCTCACGTCATTCTTCCGAAAACTGAACCCATACCGCAAAATCGCCAGCCGATCCATGTGCTGCTTCAGCCAGTTCCCAAACACCTCCGCCTGCGGCCCAAAACCCTCAAAATCGAATCCCCCCATCCCCTCTGGCCGCAAAATCATCGGCTTATCCGCCTCAATGATCCCATCCCGCACCCGCACCGCACCCACCGTATCCATCAACTCGGAAACCAACTGAAACTGAAACTGCGTCGTCCCAAAGGTATCGATCCTCCGGTCAGGCTCATAAATCACTTGGGTCTGCTCCAGCGCATAGGAAATATCAAATTCAGTCGGCATCAATCAAAGGCTTCCCAAACCATACGAACGTTCCCACCCCCAGCCACCCTTTTTTCACGACAAAGAAAAGGCCAAACCCACCTCACAAATCCAAGATTCCGTCACCGATAATGCCGCTGACAAGCCAAATCCTTCGTCGATAATCCACTTTGTTCCTTCCAAAAAGATGTCGAAGCATGAACTCACCGTCCGTCCCGGCTTCCGCACACAGCGGAACTGCAAATACGATGACTTTTACGTCAATGGTACGCGCCTCTCGGATATTCTGAAGGTCTCAGACCCGATCACTCCATTCGGTTGGCTAGGAACTGAAAAGGTCTCCCGCTCCGAATTGGAAGATCGGTTCGCAAGAATGATCCTTGGCACTGAGCAAAGTGACTTGCGAACAGGTCGGGTTCCAATATTCATCTGCGGAGAATGCGCAGACTACGGTTGCGGCGTCACTACATGCAGAGTCACTGTCTCCGACACAATAGTCGAGTGGAGTGATTTCGGATGGGACAATAACTATAAGGA
>JARXAL010000209.1 GCA_029865835.1 Verrucomicrobiaceae bacterium | reverse complement strand
TGGGGGACCTGGGGAGGCAGCCGTTTGATTTTATTGACCGTAGCCGGAAGCTTTGAGGGCTTTGAAGGGTTCAAGGGCGACGCCGGCTTCCATGGGATGCGAGGCTTTGACGGTGCCGAATTTGATCCACCAGTCGTTGGTGAGTTTCCAGTGGGCGGCGATCTCGTTGTTGGCGCCGAAGGGCGGGGTGCCTTCGAGCACGCCCATGAAGCGACCGGCTTCTTCCCAGTTGAAGGGGTAGATGCCGCCGTCGGTGGCGCTGCCATCGGCACCGAGGACGGTGACGACGTCTTCGACGGTGAACTTCAAGCCTTTGGCGATGATTTCGTTGGCTTCTTTGGGGTTGGCTTTCCAAAATTTGACGGCTTCGAAGTAGGCTTTGAGAACGAGGGCGGCGGCTTCGGGTTTTTTCTCGAGGAAGGAGCCGCTCATGTACATGCCATCGCCTAGCAGGGCGGTCTTTTTGAAGTAGGGGTCTTTGGAGGTGGCGGCGACGGTGGTGCCGGGCAGGCTGGAGAGGACCTTGCCGCCGAAGGGTTCCCAGAATTCGCCGGCGGCGACTTTGCCGCTGACCATGGCGGCGACGGCGTCGTCCATGATGAGGTTGCTGTATTTGACCTCGTCGAATTTGACGCCGTTTTCCTCAAGCCAGATGCCCATGTAGATCTGGGTGAGACCGCCTTCGAGGACGGCGACTTCTTTGCCTTTCAAATCGGCGGCGCTGGTGATGCCGGGGCCGAGGATGATCTTATCCGTGCCGTAGGAGGGGTTGGTGTAGGTGACGAGTTTGACGGGGACTTTTTGGTCGGCGGCGATGGGGCCGTATTCGACGGTGGAGGAGGTGACGTCGAGCTTACCAGCGGCCATTTGACCGAAGCTTTCATAGGGGTCCTCGATGATGGTGATGTTGAGGTCGAGCTCGGGGACGAGGTTTTTCTCTTTGGCGATGAACCAGAAGCCGTAGCCGGGCCAGGAGAAGAGGGAGATGTTGACCGTGGTTTTTTCTGGCGCGGTTGCGGCGGCGGGGGTCGATGTGGGCGTGGTGGACGAGGTTTCTTCCTTGGGGGAACAGGCGGCGAGCAGCAGGAGGCTGAGGGCGGTGAGGAGGTGGGTCTGTGGGCGCATTGATTTTGGGGTGTTAGGTTTTGATGGGGCGGAAAGGAGGTCAGCGCAGGTGACGGAAGGCGCAGTGATGGATGAGGCGGATGAGCAGATCGCACGCGAGGCCGAGGAGGCCGATGACAAGGATGCCGGCCATGATTTCGTCCACTTTGACGAAGCGTTTGGCGCGCATCATCATGGCGCCGATGCCATCGGTGGCGGCGACGATTTCGGCGATGACGAGGTAGGTCCAACTGACGGCGAGCATTTGGCGGGCGGTGTCGACGTAATGGGGGAGCGCGGCGGGGAAGATGACGCGCCAGAGGAGGTTGGAGCGGCGAGCGCCGAGGGTGCGGGCGCATTCGACCCAGGCGGGGTCGACGGACTTGGTGTTGTCCATGAAGAGGGTGATGAGGAAGAAGACGACGCCGAGCAGGAGGAGGGTGATTTTTTGGCTGTCGCCAGTGCCGAGCCACATCAGGAGGAGCGGGACGAAAGAGGGTGCGGGCAGGTAGCGGAGGGGGGAGACAAGGGCGTTGAAGAAGCTTTCGACGGGAGGGAAAGTGCCCATGGTGAGGCCGAGGGGGAGGGCGATGGCGAGAGCGAGGGCGAAGCTGAAGGCGATGCGTTTGAGGCTCTGCAGGATGTCGAGGCCGAAGCCGCGCTGGGTGAGGAGATCCCAGAGTGCGGTGAGGACTTTGGCGGGGGAAGGAAGGAGGGCGGACTCGGCGATGCCTGCGGTGGCGAAGAAGTGCCAGCCGAGGAGGAAGAGTAGCCAGGCGCAGAGGCCGAGGGAGAAGGTGGTGGTGAGCGGGAGGCGGGCGCGGAAGGCGAACCAGCGGGACCAGGGTTGGCGGGGAGTGGACGAGACGGGTGCGCTCACGGCGGGGGACGTGAGGGACATGGGTGTCTCGGAAGCGGGTGTCATGGCTCAGTGATTGGCAAGAGCATCAAAGGTGCCAGTTTGGAAAAGTATTTGCGTGTGCAAATAAATGAGAGAAAGGAGGGGGGATGCTAGGAACGAAGGGGTTTTTGTCGGGAAGAAATGCCAGCGGCGGGGGAGGCAGCTTTTTTTGCGTGGCGGTGATGAAGCTGGGAAGCGAAGTCTGGACACCCGCGTTGAAAGGGTCTTAGTGGGAGCGTTGCTTTTTTGATCATGGCATCCCGAACTTCACTTCCAATCGCTGGCCAACCGGATTCGCATCAGGTGGCGTGGCGGGTTTTGCTGACGGCGCACTCGGTGCTGACGCGGCGGGTGGCGCAAGGGTTGGAGGCGGCGGGGGGCATCAGCTACGATGACTACGATGTGTTGCTGACGCTGAACGAGGCGGAGGGGCGTCGATTGCGGATGAGTGATCTGGCGCGGTTGACGCTGCTGAGTCATAGCGGGATTTCGCGGGCGGTGACGCGGCTGGAGAGCGAGGGGCTGCTGAAGCGGGAGCGTTGCGAGACGGATGGGCGTGGCTTTTTTGCGGTGCTGACCAAGCGTGGGCAGAAGGCGCTAAAGGCGGCGTGGCCGCCGTATCGGGCGCTGGTGAAGGAGCACTTTTCGGGTGTGCTGAGCGCGGAGGAGGCGGAGCAGCTGGCGGGGATGCTGCACCGGGTGATTGTCAGCGCGGCGGAAGAGGGCCCGTTTGGTGAGGCTTACCCGCAGCGGTTGACGGATGAGCCGAAAGATTGAGTCCTGCGGCTGATTACTCCGAGTGTGATGGCGACTCTGGCAGGGGTCCGGTTTCGGGAGTGCCGGGGAGGGCGGGGATTTGGGTGGTCCAGGGGAGTTGGTCGTCGAGCCAGCATTGGTCGAGGGGGGCGAAGGGGCTTGGGTCGTCGAAGGTAGAGGTGTTGACTTCGAAGAGGTGTGGGATGGCGGGATCGAAGAAGGTGAGCGGGGTGCCGCAATGGGAGCAGAAGGTGCGGTCGCGATCGGCGAAGTGGAGGGGTTTGGGCGGGGCGGTTTCCCAGACGAGGGTGCCGGTTGGGAAGAAGGTCCAGACGACGAAGGGTGCGCCGCTGGCGCGGCGGCAGTCGGCGCAGTGGCAGACGGTGGTTTGCAGGGGCGCGGCGGTGAGGTGATAGCGTGCGGCACCGCAGAGGCAGCCGCCGGTGAGAGAGGGAGAGTTCATGAGAAGTGTGAGTTTCAATCGAAGCCGAGCTGTTGCCGGAGCTGTTGATCCTGATGAATGAAGTGATCGAGCGAGGGGCCGTTTTTGAAAGCGGTTTGGGCGAGCAGACTGCGTGGGAAAGGATGGGAGATGACGTCGATGGGCACGATGATGTCATCGGTGATACGGCTGTAGTTTTCGGGGTTGCAGTCGCCCACCAGGATGTCGTCGAGTGGCCGCCACCAGAAGGGTTTGGTGGTGTAGGGCGCCATCATCATTTCGTCGGGCAGGCGGAGGAATCCGGACTGCCAGAGGAAGCTGTTCACATCGGTTTGAGAGGGGCGGCCTTGGTCGGCTTCAGGTTGAGCTGTGATGATGGAGGGGACTCGGGCGGTGCAAAGGCCTTGCAGAGTGATGGCATCACCAAAGACAGCGTTTTGGGTGCCAAGACGCAGCAGGTACTCGGAAGGCAGAGCGGGGCGCAAGTGCAGCTTGTGGCCGCGGTTGTCATTCTGCTGATCCACCACGTAACCGAATTGGTCATTGATGGTGAATTTGGAGACGTGGCTGTCGCCGTCGAGGTGCCAGACTTGGTGCTCACCTCCGGCTCCAATTGGATTGCCCGGTGCGGTGTCGTCGTTCGCGTCACGGCGGAGGATGACTAATTGGTCATCGAGAAGCCTCTCTCTTTTCTCGCGGCGATGCCAGCCGAAAGTTTCTGCTGGAGCTGAGCCGATGAGTTCTTTGGCGCATTCACGCGTGCGGCGAGCAGCTTCTTCGGATCGGTCACGAAGCGGCGGGTCGGCGGGGTGAAGGAGGGCGTCATAGGCTTGGGTGGAGGTCACCACGGGGCTAGGTTAAGGGCTGGAGAGGGGATGTCAATTCGGCAGACGCAGTGCGTGTCAGGCGGTGGGCGATTGGGAGGGGGCGGCGGGGCGGTCGTCGGTGGGCCAGGTTTGGCGGGTGCGGGCGGCGAGGTAGCGGTGGAAGAGCCAGACGGGCATTTCGAGGTGGCTGAGCGGGCCGGGCTGGCTGGTGCTGGATTGCAGGCCGCGCTGGACGGCGGCGCAGACTTCCATGTCCTCCAGATGAAAACTGACGAGTTTGGCGTATTCGCGCTCGAGGAGGTCGGGGAAATCGGGTCGGTCGCGGGTGCTGGCGGGGACCATGAGGTGGGTGGTTAGGCGGGCTTTGCCGGGGGCGATGGGGTGGACGCGATACCAGGCCCAACTGTCTGGCGCTGTGAGCAGGAGGAAGAGCGGGTAGCCGATGATGATATGCCAGTTGGTCATGCCGGCTTCGCTGAGGCCGGGTTGGACGGGGAATGTGGCGGTGGTGTCGCTGGTGTCGAGTGCGCTTTGGATGGTGGCGGCGTAGCGATCGGTGAAGGGCAAATGGGAGTGCAGGTAACGGCGGCGTTCTTGCTCGGTCCAGTTGCGTTTGGCGGGCATCAGTGGCTGCAAGGTGCTGTGGTGGGCGCCGAGGTGATGATAGGTTTCGGCGAAGTTTTCGACCATGACTTTCCAGTCGAAGTCGCATTCCCACTCCTGCTCGCGGACGACGACCATTTGCTCGGGCTGCCAGGGGGCGAGGAAGTCGTGCAGCTCGGTGAGGTCGGGGGCGAGCGGCTGGGCGGTGGCGTCGAAGTTGATAAAGAGGAAGCCGTTCCAAAGGGTGGTGGCGAAGCTGCGCAGGCTGTGGTCAGCGCGATCAAAGCCGCAGGTGTGCTGCATTTCCGGGCAGGCGACGAGGCGGCCATCCAGCTCGAAGCTCCAGGCGTGGTAGGGGCATTGCAAGAAGCGGGTGTGACCGTGCGACTCAGGCAGTGGGGCGCGAGCGGCGGTTTTGGTGAGGCGGCCGCTCATGTGACCGGGCGGCAGGATGTCCATGGAGCGATGCGGGCAGACGCGGGAGAAGACGCGCGGGGTGCCGTCGGCATCGCGAATGGCGACGAGGGGTTCGCCGAGGAGATCGACGGTGATGAAGTCGCCGGGCTCGGGGATTTGGGACACGTGGGCGACGGGGAGCCAGTCGGCGGCGAAGACATGCTGGCGTTCCCATTGATGGAACTCGGGGTCGTGATAGAGCGCGGCGGGCAGGCTGCGGGCCTGGGGCAGGGGGACATCGCAGACGGCGTGGAGTTGATCGAAGAGGCGCTGAAGCATGATGTTAGGTTAGCCGGGCGGCTGGGTGCCGAGCCAGTCGGCGGGTGGCAGCGGGGGGAGCTCGGTGGTGGCTCGGGTGACGAGGTCGGTCAGGGCAGCGACCATTTGCTGGAAGAGTTGGGCGCCTTCTTCTGCGGTGGCTTGGCTGGGGAAACCGGTGACGCCGTTGCGGCTGGTCTGGGAGACGGGGTGGGAAAAAACGGTGCCGGTGGTGCGGTCGGGGTCGTCTGAAGAAGTGAGGCGATCGTGGTGGACGAGGTCGGGGTGGAGATGGAGCATGAGGCTGGTCTCGGCGCGATTGGCGTGGAGGTCCTCGGCGTCATCGGTGTAGGCGCGCCAGATGTCGGGGGTGAGTTGGAAGACGTGGCGGAGGCCGATTTGCAGGGTGCCGAGGTGGCGGAGGCGGATCTGATCGACGGCGACGCGGGCGGGGGCGTCATTGCCGAAGTGGGCGTTGACTAGGAGGAGGCGCTGCCAGCCGGTGGCGGCGGCCCAGGCGGCGAGGTCGTTCAACGTGGCGATGAAGGTTTCGTGGCGGAGGGAGAGGGTGCCGGGCCATTTGGTGGTGTGACCTTGAGAGACGGTGTAGCGGAGGGCGCTGAGCACGGGGACTCGGGTGGTAGCGGAGACGGCGTTGCAGACGGCTTCGGCGAGGAGGGTGTCCATCGCGATGGGGAGATGGGGGCCGTGCTGCTCGGTCGCGCCGAGGGGGAGGAGGAGCAGGCCGCCGTTGAGTTTTTGCAGTTCGGCGATGTCTGGCCAGGCGAGGTGCTCGAGGCGGAGTGGGGTGTCGCTTGGCGGGGGCATGAGGGTCAATAGACTTGGTTGTGATGGATCCCAGCAAAGAACTGACACGCTAAAGCGTGAACAACGTTCTTTTGCGTCGGTGCTTCATGGAAGGTTTTGTTTTGTTTAATGAGGCTCATTTGAACTCTTGAGGTAGCTGATAAAGGCCTCCGCGCTGTCGAAGGGACCGACGAGGTGGGCGGGGTCTTTGGATTCTTCCCAAGCATTGAGGATGCGCGCTTCCATCTCGGTAGTGAAGCCCGCTTCAGCACTTAGGTGACCAGAGCTGTTCATTTCGGGAAGCGTTGCTAGTCTGGTCTCGTCTTTTGAATTCATTGGCAGTCGCGGGGCAAAGTGGTCTAGGATTTGGCTGTGCGTAACCTGGAGGTTTTTGGTGGGACTCGTTGGTGAGCTGTCGGGACCCAGGTTAGCCGGAGGCAAAACCTGGACTACATTGGAGGAGGCTTCTGGAGATGGGTAGTTTGTTGGTACAAAGTGGTCCTGGTTTTTGCGGCGAGTACCGAATGGCGTTAATGGAATGAAATGATTCTGTTGCCGAAAATCAGTGGGTGTTCATGGCTACCACAGGCGCGCGTAGGTGTCGATTTCCCACTGGCTGACGCGTTGGTGGTATTGGCGCCATTCTTCGGTTTTGTAGGTTATGAATTCGCTGCGGAGTTCGGTGCCTAGGACTTGCTCGACGAGGGGGTCGGCGGCGAAGGCTTTGACGGCTTCGTCGAGGGTGCGGGGGAGTTCGCAGATGCCGCGGGTGGCGAGTTGCTCGGGGGTGAGTTCGTAGAGGTTGTCTTCCTGGGGATTGCCGGGGTCGAGTTTTTCGCGGACGCCTTCGAGACCGGCGGCGAGGACGAGGGCGGCGGCGAGGTAGGGATTGCATCCGGCATCGGCGTTGCGGCTTTCGCAGCGACCTCCGGCCATGGGGACGCGGACGGAGTTGGTGCGGTTGTTGCGGCCGTAGCTGTTGAAGACGGGCGCCCAGGAGAAGTACGACATGAGGCCACGGCGGACGAGGCGTTTGTAGGAGTTGACGGTGGGGGCGAAGGCGGCGCAGAGGGCGGGGCCGTGGCGGAGGACACCGGCGATGAAGTGGTAGGCGGTCTCGCTGACGCCGAGGCCGCGCGGGTCTTCGGCGTGGGGGCGTTTGAAGAGGTTGTCGCCACTTTCCAAATCGAAGAGCGACATGTTGAAGTGGGCGCCGCTGCCGGTGCGGTTGTGGAAGGGCTTGGGCATGAAGGTGGCGAGCAGGCCTTCCTCGGCGGCGTAGTGCTTGGCCATGAGGCGGAAGAAGACGAAGCGGTCGCACATGGTGAGGCCGTCGGCGTATTTGAAGTCGAACTCGAATTGGGAGTTGGCGTCTTCGTGGTCGAGGGAATAGAGGTCCCAGCCGAGGTGGTTGATGGCGGAGGCCATTTTATCGAGCCAGGTGTAGCGGTCGAGGAAGCGCTTCACGTCGTAGCAGGCTTTGGCGAGGTCGTCATCGGGGTTGGGGATTTCGAGCGGGCCGCCGGGTGTGTGTTTGACGACGTAGAGTTCGCACTCGATGCCGAGGTTGAAGCCGAAGCCGAGTTCAGCAGCGGCGGCGAGTTGTTTTTTGAGGGCGACGCGGGTGCTGACTTCGTAGGGTTGACCGTGGAAGGTGTTGTCGGCGGGGAACCAGGCGACTTCTTTGTTCCAGGGCAGGATGCAGCCGCGGGTGAGGTCGGGGACGGAGTTGATTTCGTCGTCGTTGGGTCGCTGGCCGACGCCGTCGAGGGCGTAGCCGGTGTAGAGTTCGGAGCCTGCGGCGAAGTCCTCGAAGTGGTCGATGGGGACGAACTTGCCTTTGGGCACGCCGTGGATGTCAACGAAAGCGCCGATGCAGTATTTGACGCCTTGGGCTTTGTAGTGGTCACGAAGAGCTGGGATGTCGATGGGGGTTGTCATATTTGTTGAGTGAAAAGTATGAAGAGTTGCAGGTGTGGAAATTTGTAGAGCGGGAGCGGGAGGGTTTAGACGATGTCCGGATCGCGCGCGACGAGGCGGAGGACGGGGGATTCTTTGTGGTGCTCCTGGCCGGGGGGATGGATCAGGTTGTCGATGTGCTTGCGCACGGCCATGAAGGAGGGCTCGAACAATTGGTCGTTGTGCCGGGGGCGCGGGACGGGGACTTCGATCATTTCGCGGACACGGCCGGGGTGGGGATCGAGGACGAGGATGCGGTCGCTGAGGAAGACGGCTTCATCGAGGTCGTGGGTGATGAAGACGATGGTGATGTCGACATTTTTCCAGATGTCGAGGAGGTGGGACTGCATCTGGCAGCGGGTTTGGGCATCGAGGGCGCCGAAGGGTTCGTCCATGAAGAGGACACGGGGTTGATTGGCAAGAGCGCGGGCGATGGCGACGCGTTGTTTCATGCCGCCGGAGAGTTGCTGGGGGTAGGCGTTTTCGAATTTGGTGAGGCCGACGAGTTCGATCCACTGGCGGGCTTCGCTTTCGGCGGAGTTGCGGGAGGCGCCGGCCATGAGGGGACCAAACATGACGTTCTGTTTGACGGTCTGCCAGGGGAAGAGCGTGTAGGACTGGAAGACCATGCCGCGATCCGGGCCGGGGCCGGAGACGGGCTGGCCGTAAACGCGGACGTCACCGGAGGTGGGGGCCTCAAGGCCGGCGAGGACGCGGGCGAGGGTGGACTTGCCACAGCCGGAGGGGCCGATGACGCACATGAACTCGCGTTTGTGGACGGAGAAGGAGACGTCGGAGAGGGCGGTGACAGTGCCGCGAGTAGTCTCGAAGGTTTTGGTGAGGCCGGAGACTTCGAGGGCCACTGGACGCTGTCGGAGGCGTTCGAAGCGGGCGGCGACTTCGGGGCTTTGGTCGAGGTAGGAAGGAAGTTGGAGGGCGGCGGCCATGAGCGGGGGAAAGGGGAATCAGGTGGGGGTGCCTGCGCGGTCGCTGAGTTTGGAAATTTGGCGGAAGGGCCAGAAGAGGAAGCGGATGAAGGTCTGGGCGATGGGGTTGCCGCGACCGGTCCAGGGGAAGATGATGCCGTGGAGCCAGGAGAGGATTTGATCGGTGACGAAGCCGGTGACGCCGATGAGGATGATGACGGGGAAGACGCGGTCGAAGTTGCGGAAGCGGCCCTGGGTTTCGATGAACTCGGTGAGGCCGCTTTTGACGCCGATGAGTTCGGCGATGACGAGCCAGGTCCAGGCCCAGCCGAGGAGGATGCGGAGGTCGTTGTAGAGATTGGGGAGGATGCCGGGAATGACGACACGGGTGAGCATTTGTTTGGGGCTAGCACCGAGGGTTTGGGCGGCTTCGAGGAGGGAGGGATCGAGCAAGCGGGTGGTCTTGGAGACGACGAGGATCATTTGGAAGACGGTGCCGATGAAAACGAGCGCGATCTTCGGCGCATCGCCAGCGAGCAGCACGGCGACGAGCAGGGTGCTGAAGGTGGGCGCGGGCATGTAGCGGAAGAAATCGACAAATGGCTCGAAGAGTTTGGAGAAGAAGTCGAACACACCGCAGAGGATGCCGATGGGGACACCGACCACGCAGGCCCAGAAGAAGCCGAGGAGGATGACGCGGAGGGAGTGCTGGTAGCGCTGGGTCATGCTGAGCTCGCCCTCGGGAGGGACGGCTTTGAAATCGCGCCAGCCGGAGCGCCAGACTTCGTGGGGGGCGGGGAGGTAGACGGGGTTGGCGGGGAGGCCCTGGGGGATGAGTTTGAGGAGGGGAGTCTCGGGCAGGGAGGCGAGGGAGAAGTCGGCGGTGAGGGGGGCGAGCTGGGCCCAGTTCTTTTTGACGATGTCGAGGTTCTCCGGGGTGAGAGCGGGATCAGTTGGGATTTTCGTGCCGGTGGCGATGTCGCGCCAGAGATGGTAGATGGCGGCGTCGTTTTGTGCTTCGGTGTAGGGGAGCCAGTCGTGGGAGATGGCGACGGGGGCGAGCTGGCGGAGGAGTTTTTGGTTGGCGCGTTTGGAGGATTTGGGCGGGGGAGTAGAGGCGAGGAGGCGGGTGTTTTCGGCGCGGGTGGCGACGACCATTTCCTGGTAGTAGCCGGGGCTGATGTGATCGCCAGCGGTGAAAACGGTGCTGTTGCCTTCGCGTTCGGAGGAGAGCTGGAGTTTGATGTCGGGATGCCAGATCCAGTCGACGTAGGAGACGAGGCACCAGAGGGCGAGGGGGAGGACGAAGGAGACGGCGGAGAGGAAGAGGCGACGTGAGGAGGAGAGGTCGCGGCGGATGAGGAACCAGCCTTTGAAGAGGGAAGCCAGAGGGCGCATGGAGTTGGGAGGCGCGAGAGGTTGGCTGGCGGAGGAACGGCGCGGTCATGGGACCGCGCCGTGGGTGAAGCGGTGATCAGGGAGCGATGCCTTTTTCTTTGGCGAGTTCTAGCGTGAGGGAGGGATCGAGGTATTTGGCGAGGTCTTGAGGTTTGTCGTAGACGCCGAATTTGACGTTGAAGTCATCGACCTTTTTGGACGAGCCGATGATGGTTTTGAGGTCGTCGCTTTGGCCCCAATGTTCGATGACTTCCTCGAGGGTGAGGATGTAGGTGCCTTTGAGGAAGGGCTCGTATTCTTCGGGGGTGACCTTGACGCGAGCGGAGAGGATTTTGAGGACGTCGTCGAGGTTCTTTTCATCGCGGATGTAGTCGGCGATGCGGTACCAGACTTTGACGACTTTCATCCAGTCAGCGCGGCGTTTTTCGAGGCTTTCGGGGGAGACGTACATCAGGTCGTAGATGATGCCGGGGGCATCGGCGGAGGTGAAGATGGGCTTGGAGCCGGGGACCGCTTTGAGAGCCTGACCGGAGCTGGGCTGCCAGGCGGAGATGGCGTCGACGGCTTTGGAGGCCATGACCTGGGGTGTCTCGTTGGTGGGCGTATTGACGACCGTGACGGAATCCGCGCTGATACCTGCTTTTTCGAGGCCTGAGAGCAGGAGCAAGTGGGGGACGAAGCCTTCTTCGAGACCGACTTTTTTGCCCTTGAGATCGGCCAGGGTTTTAATGCCTGGAGCGGCGACGACCATGTCATTGCCGTTGGAAAAGTCATTGAGGAGGAAGGCGACGGAGGGTTTGCCGGTGGCACCGGTGACGAGAGCGTCGCCGTTGGTCATGCCGACGGCGTCGATTTTGCCGGAGACGTAGGCGTCCATGGAGGGCACGTAGTCAAACCATTGGAAGTCAACTTCGACGCCTTCCTCTTTGAACCAGCCTTTTTGGATGCCGATTTCCCAGGCGACCCAGCCGGGCCAGTCGGAGTAACCGATTTTGAGAGGCTCAGCCCGGCCCGGCCCGCAGGCCAGACCGAGCATTGCCACCACCATCAACGGAAGGAAACGTTTTGTTTTCATGAGGATGATTGAAGGGGGTTGGAGGGAGGAGTGAGTTTAGAAAGTGACGCTGAGAGCGACACCGCCCCAGAGTTCGTTTTTGCCTTCGATGGTGTTGACGCCTTCCTTGCCTTCGAGGGAGAAGTTCGCAGCGATGTAAGGAGTGAGGGTGGCGGTTTTGGTGAGGGTGATGGGGACATCGATGCGGAGGCCGATATGGTTGAAGCTGGTGTCTGCGGTGCCAAGGGAGTAGTAGTCGCCCACGTTGTAACCGACGACGGCGGAAGGAATGATCGCGATTTTGTCGGTGACGGGGATGGTGGTGTCGAAGCCGGCTTGGAAGTAGTTGGCGGCGATGTAGAGGTCGTAGTAGTAGGCGAAGTTGAAGTTCACCGGACCGAGGGGTGTGACGGAGTTGAAGCCCACTTCATGGGAGTAGTCTTGAGTTCCTAGTCCGTCGCCGAAGAAGCCGTTGAGGTAGTAGTACCAGGTGTAGCCGAAGGTCACTTTGGTAAATCCGGCGTCGTAAGTCATGTAGACGCCCGCGTCGACCTCGTTGTATTCAACGGGAGTCCAAGCTTGAGTATAATAAGTGAAGAAGTCGAGGCTGAGTTTGTCGGTGAGGGGAGTGGAGTAGGCGAGGGAGGTCCACACGTTGTGATTGGAGAACCAGAAGCCACGGACGTAGTAGCGCATGTCGTAACCGACGGTAGCTTTGAGGCCGAGAGGATCATCGACGGGTTCGATCGCTGGGGCTGGAGCCTTAGCGGAGGTGGTGGGGGTGCCGGCGAAGGCGGAGGGGCTGGCGAGGGAGACCACGGCAGCCAGGGTGATGGCGGAGAGGAGGCAATGGATTTTCATGAGGCGCGATTCAATAGGGAGTTTGCTGTTGATGAGTATGAACATTTTGTTCAAACTTCATACTTCTATTGAGCATCACGCGTGCCAAGTTTGGCAGGGAATGTGAAGAGCAGTGTAAAACTGCGTCGATCTATTGCCAGGAGGCGAGTCCTTGGAGGAGTAGGGGGTGTTTGGCGGGGTCTAGCCAGCAGAGGGTGGTTTGGAGGTCCGTGGAATTGAGAGCGGTGCAGCCAGCGGTGGCCTGGTCGCCTCCTGGAGCGAGGTGGAGGAAGATGCAGGAGCCGAGGCCGGGGATGCAATTGGGATTGTGGGCGATGACGGCGCCCCACTCATAGAGTTTAGCGTGCTGGATCATTGCTTCGTGACTGACCCAGTCGCGGAGAACCTGGCGTTCATCGACGATTTGGTTGTAGTGTTTTGAGGTGACATCGTCGACGCCGATGGTGTGTTCGGTGATTGGAATGTAGGGGAGGCGGAGGTGGGAGGCGTGGGTTTGTGGTGCGATGCCGAAGGCTTGGGGAATGGGGAAGAGGCCTGCGGGGCTGCGTTTGTCGCCTTCGGTTTTGATGGGGAAGTTTGGTGGTGGGGAGGAGCGATGGAGTCCGGTGCCCCAGGCGAGGCCGGCGCGGCCGAGGGTGGTGGTGAATGGGCCTTTGTGGAGGTGCCAGGGGCCGCCATTCCAGGGGCGATCGAGTAGCCAGGTTTGAGCACGGGGGGAATCGGTGGAGGGAGAGAGGACGAGGAGGAGTTGGCGGCAGGCGTTGGGGATGTCGGTGGCGAGGGAGCGGGGGAGGCGGGGGACGGAGCCGAGGCACCGGGCGGTGACTAGGCTGATGAAAGAAGTGAGGATGCGTGCGAGGGAGCGCGTCATGCAGTTGACAAGGGTGTGGGCATCGGGTTGGCTTGCAAGCATGACATTAAAGCTGGTTTCGGCATTGCCGGAGAGTGGATATTTGAGTGCTGGGGATGTGGGAGGGTTGGCGTGAAGGGTTGGACTACGGCGGTTGTTTTGTGGAGTACCTGGCTGGGTGCGGCGGAAGAGGGGTGGGAGTATTTGGATGACGGGGTGGTACGACTGGGGATCAATGAGCGGGCGGGAGCGGCGATTGGGTGGTTATCGGAGTCGGGGTCGGAGCGCAATTGGTTGAACACGTTTGATGTGGGGCGGTATGTGCAACAGTCGTATTATGGGGATCTGGACGGGACGGACTGGAATGGCAAGCCATGGACCTACAATCCGGTGCAGGGTGGATCGTGGAAGAATGAGGCGTCGGTGTTGTTGGAGTCGAGGCATGAGGGGGGGGAGTACTATGCGAAGACGAGGCCGAGGCATTGGGCGAGCGGGGTCTTGCTGGAAGAGGTGGTGTTGGAGCAATGGATTCGGTTGGATAGGGGGTTGGCGCGGATGCGATTCAAGATGAGCTACACAGGGGAAAAGGGGTTTAAGCCGAGGCATCAGGAATTGCCGGCGTTGTTTGTGGATGCGGCGCTAGAGACGTTGGTTGTCTGTCCTGAAGGTTCATCGGAGTGGACGGGGGCGGCGTTGAAGCGAATGCAGCCTGGGTTTCCGAATGAATATGTCTCGGTGTCTGAGCCGTGGGCGGCTTGGGTGGACGCGGAGGATCGCGGGTTGGGGATCTTGTTTCCGGGGACGACCCGGCTCACTTGTTATCGGGTGAGAGAGGGAAATGCGAAGGCGGATTGCTCGTATCTGGCGCCGATTCGGACGTTGGCGCTGACACCTGGGACGGTGGTGGAGTATGAGGTGGTGATCGCTTTGGGGACGGTGGAGGAGCTGAGGAAGCGGTTTGGCGAGGAAGTGAAGCGGGGAAGATGATGGGACAGATGAGTGGCGAGCACGTATGACGAAATAAAAAATTGTTCATACTCGGCATGGGGTGTGCTAAGTGAGGGGGTATGAAGTATCAGGATGAAACAGAGAGCTTGCGCCGGATTACGGTTTCGATGCCGGAGGACACGTTCCAGGCGTTGGATCGGATGACGGCGGAGCGGGGGTTTAGCAGTCGGTCCCAGGCGATTGCGGAGATGATCCGGCAACAGGAGTCGCGCCATCTGGCGGACCTGGGGACGGGGGTGTTGGCGGGGACTTTGACGCTGGTGTATGACGAGTCGAAGAGCTCGCTGCTGAAGAATCTGACGCGGATTTTTCGCGAGCACATTGCGGAGGTGATCTCTTCCCAGCACGTGCTGCTGGAGGATGAGCATGTGCTGGAGGTGATCCTGATGCAGGGTCCGGCGCGGACGCTGCAGGCGCTGACGGATGAGTTGGTGGCCTGCAAGGGGGTGATCACGGCGCATCTGACGGTGACGCCATTCCTGCTGCCACCGCTGCATGCGAAACATCAATCCAAGAAGTGATTTTCCTTTTTTATGAGTGCTGATTTGAATCGGATTTTTTCGCGAACGCTGACGGGGGCGGGGATGTGGTCGGGGGTGATCGCTAAGAACAAGCGGTTGCGGCTGACGGACCTGCTAGGCGGGGGCAATGTGGGGATGCTGCTCTACAACGCGGCGGAGCGGCAGGAGCGCTACAACATGCCGGACACGCTGAAGGGGCA
>JARXAL010000039.1 GCA_029865835.1 Verrucomicrobiaceae bacterium | reverse complement strand
GAGGAGTTTGTTGAAGATGAAGGCGAGGTGGGTGAGTTCGGTGACGCTTTGATGGAAGCCGATGAGGCCGAGGCCGAAGAGGGCGGCGGCGCGGCGGTTGCGGAGGCCGATGAAGACGAAGAGTTCGAGGGGGAGGGCGATGCCGAAGAGGAACTGGCACCAGTGGGGGTGTTGGAGGGCGAAGTCGGGCAGCCAGTCGAGGCGGCGGGTGGTTTCGTCGAGGGTGTCGAAGTACTGCATCTCGTTGTTTTTGAGGATGTGCAGGGGGAAGTATTTGGCGTCGAGGAACCAGAGGCCTTTGGAGACGATGAGTTTGGTGATGGCGGAGACGACGTAGGCGGCGGAGAGGGCCTGGCGCGCCCAGTCGAGTTCGAATTCGCCGCTGGTGTAGCCGAATTTGAGCGGGCGGCGGCGGATTTTTTGGATGAAGACGTAGAGGGCGGCGAGCCAGACGGCGAGGAGGGCGAGGTGGAGGCCCTGGGCGGTGTGGCCGATACTGCCTTGGGAATTGGCCAGGGTGGAGGTGGCCAGGCACATGAAGACGGGGATGGCGAGGGTGAAGGCGCCGGGGATGCCGATGACGTAAAGGATGAGGGAGATGCCCATGGCGTAGCGCACGGGTTTTTCGATGGCGTCATTGGAGATGAAGGTGAAGTCGAAGAGGTAGCCGAGGCCGTTGGGGTGGGGTTGGGTGTCCCAACGGATGTCGAAGGTGGAGGCGTTTTCGACCATGGCGCGGGCGGCGCGCGGAGGGTCATTCCAGAAGCTGATCCAGCCGGTTTGAGTGTCCCAGACGAGGAGGGCGAAGGCGAGGCGGACGATGAAGACTTCCCAACGTGGCATTCGGATGGGTTCGAGTCGCCAGAGGCTGAGCCAGAGGCGTTTCCAGAGCGGGGAGGTGCTGGTGGAAGCGGTCATGGCAGGGTGATCTGGCCGACGGGGGTGCTGCGCTGGGTGAGGAGGTCGCCGTCGTAGTGGATGTCGACTTGATGGAGGCGGAGGCCGGTTTTGCCAATGAGATGGGGACTGGGGGAGATGCGTTTGACCAGGGCGGCGAGGGTTTCGGCGGCGGCTTCCTGTTTGAGGGGGAGAGGGAGATTGGCCTTGCGCGTGCCTTTGGGGGCGCGGGGTTTGAGTTCGCCGAGCTTGCGGTCGTAGGTTTTTTTGATGTCGGAGGCGGAGGTGCCGAAGACAGGGGAGATGGCGAGGGGTTTGTCTTCGAGGTCGGTGATGTAGACGAGGTAGGTGTCTGGCTCGAAGGACGAGTACATGGGGAAGTTCGAGAAGGGGTAGAACTCGCCGGGTTTGTCGGTTTTGGCGGTGATGAGGGGGATGACGGCTCCCATCAAAAGGACGAGTGCCCAATGGAAGCGGAAGGGGAGGCGTCGGAGGAGAGCCATAGGTTGGGGGTGAGGATAAGCGGGAGAGGGAGGGCGGCTATGCGGATGCTGTGGAAGGGTGGCATTTTATTGGGTGTCGGCTGGGAGGAGGAGGGGGATGCCGTCGTCGATGGGGAAGATGCGGGAGCCGTCTTGGCGGGCGAGGGCGGCCTTGAGTGAGGGGGGAATACCGACACGGGCGCATTCTTCGGGGGAGGCCCAGCGGAGGGGTTGGTGGGTGTCGGGGCAGCGGAATTTGGGGAGGAAGCGGTCGATCCAGGTGGTGTCGGGGGTGGAGGACATGAGGGGGAGTACAGCAGCGGGGCGGGGTGGGTGCAAGGGGAGATGGGAGTTGATGGGGAAAGGAGATGTTGTAGGAGTGGAGGGATGAAGAAAATGATCTTTGCTTTGGGTTGCGCGGGATACTTGGTTATGGGCGTGGCGTGTTCGCTGGTGACGGTGCCGGTGAAGACGGTGGGGAGTTTGGCTGAGACGACGGTGAAGACGGCAGGTGGAGTGGTGGAGGCGCCATTTAAGGCGATGGGTGGGCGCGGGGAGGAGGCTGAGAAAAAGGAAGGGAAGAAGGAGTAGCGGGGGGTGAAGTCGCAACAATGGGGTTGCGGGTGGGCGGGCTGGGCTTATCTTCGGATTCATGCCAACAGAAGGGAAAACGCTTCCTGACATCGAGAAGGTGGCGGCGGAGCAGATCAAAGCTGGGTCACCGCCGACGCGGAAGACGCTGATTGAGCGTCTGGATGACTGGGATGATTGGGCGAGCTGGGATGAGTTTTACCGGACTTACTCGAGTTTTGTCTGGCATGTGGCGAGGAAGTCGGGTCTGACGAATGAGGAGTCGAACGATGTGGTGCAGGAGACATTCATCGGGGTGGCGAAGAATCTGCAGAAGAAGAAGTTCGACACGAGTCTGGGGTCCTTTAAGAGCTTTTTGTTGAACCAGGCGAGGTGGCGGATTTTGGATCAGTTTCGGCGGCGGAAGAAGCAGCAGAGCCGGGAGGCGGACCTGCACTTTGATGATGATGAGGAGCGGAGGACGGCGCCGATTGAGCGGTGTGCGGATCCGAATGGGGTGGCGCTGGAGAAGCTGTGGGATCAGGAGTGGACGGAGAAGATCATGGACATTGCTTTGCGCCGGGTGAAGGCGCTGGTGTCACCGCGGCAGTATCAGATTTTCTCGTGTTACGTGATCAAGGGATGGAGTCCTGAGAAGGTGAAGAAGGAGTTGGGGGTGAATGCGGCGCAGGTGTATCTGGCGAAGCATCGGGTGGGGCGGATTTTGAAGAAGGAGACGGCGAAGTTGATGGAGCAGGATCACTGAGGTGGCTGGGTTTTGGCCCACGCGATGGCTTGATCTTTGGTGGTGAGGGTGCCTTCGAGTTGGAGGGATTGGGCTTCGTGGAGGATGGCGGTGAAGGCGGGTCCGGGGGGCAAGCCGAGGGCGATGAGGTCGCGGCCGGTGAGAAGGGGCGGGGGGATGAGGGGTTGAGGGGAGTTGGCGAATTCGGTGCGTTTTTGCTGGAGGAACTCGTAGTTGTCGAGAAGGCCGTTGGAGCCGAGGCAGTCGACGCGGTGGAGTTCGAGTTCGTCGTCGATGTAGGGGCGGGCGAGGAAGCGTTTGAGGGTGGAGGCGCGCATCTGCTGGACGCCGATGAAGTGCATGTGATTGGCGACGGCGGCGGTGGTGGCTTCGATGATGTCGTTCGAGTATTTGAGGCGGCGAAGGATGGCGTCGGTCATTTCGGCACCGAGTTTGTCGTGGCCATTGAAGCGGATGCGGCCGGTGTCGGGGTCGGTGGTTTGGGTGGCGGGTTTGGCGATGTCGTGAAAGAGGACGGAGAGGACGAGGGGGAGGGAGGCGTCTGGCGGGAGTTTGGAGAGCATGAGGCGGGTGTGGACAAAGACGTCGCCTTCGGGGTGGAATTGAGGGGGTTGCTCGCAGCCTTGGAGGTTGAGGATTTCTGGGAGGATCTGGGCCATGAGGCCGGAATGGACGAGGAGGTCGAAGCCGGTTTGGCGATGGGGGGAGAGCCAGATGCGGTCGAGTTCGTCGCGGATGCGTTCGGGGCTGATTTTGGCAATCAGGGGAGCGGCTTGTTGGAGGGCGGACCAGGTGGCGGGTTCGATGGAGAAGCCGAGGGTGGTGGCGAAGCGGATGGCGCGGAGGAGGCGGAGGTGGTCTTCCTGGAATCGGGCGGTGGGTTGGCCAATGGCGCGGATGAGTTGGGCTTTGAGGTCGGACTGGCCGTTGACGTGGTCGATGAGCGTGCTGGTTTCGGGGTCGTAGAAGAGGCCGTTGATGGTGAAATCGCGGCGTTGGGCATCTTGTTCTGGAGTGGAATAGGAGACGGATTTGGGGCGGCGGCCATCGCCATAGGAGCCGTCGGTGCGGAAGGTGGCGACTTCGACCCAGCGTTGGCCGGAGGCGGGGACGATGACGACGCCGAAGTGGGCGCCGACGAGCTGGCTGCCTGGGAACAGTTTGGCGATTTGAGTGGGGTTTGCGGAGGTGGCGATGTCGTGGTCTTTGGAATCGCGATTGAGCAGGAAATCACGGACGGAGCCACCGGCTAGGTAGGCGAGGTGGCCGTCCTGGTGGAGGCGGTGGATGATTTCGAGGATGTGTGGGGGGAGGGTCACGAGGGAGGGGGAGAGTTTGGAGGGAGGGAGGGGAGGGGGCAAGGCGGGTTTTTCGTTGGATGCGTTTGGAGAAAGGGTGGGCGAGAAGTAAATGGGGCGTAGGTGATTCAGGAGTTGTTCTTACTCATTTGTGCATTAAGAGTAGAGGCAGATTGGTTCCATATGAATAAGGCGATGATTCAGAACGCAGTGCGGAGTGGCTTTGTGATTGGATTGTTTGGATTGAGCAGTTGTCAGGATGAGGCGCAGGTCCGGTCATTGGGAGATCAGATTCGTGGGTTGGAGACGATCCAAGCCCAGGCGAAGGCGGAGATGGGGAGGCTGCAATTGCAGATGAAAGCGGTGCAGGCCGAACGAGACAAGCTCAAGGCGGAGCGGGACAAGTTGCAATCGCAGATGGACGAGGCGGCGAAGGCTTTGGAGGCGATCAAGAAAGATTTTTCGGATTACAAGGCGCAGTATAAAGTGTCGATTCGGAAACGGGCGCCCGGAATGGAACTGGAGATGGTGGAGATTGATGGGAAGAAGTTTGAGAGGGTGAAAATTCGGGAACTGACGGAATCGAATCTGACTTTCATGCATCAGGCTGGCACGATGAGTGTGCCACTGAATCGGTTAAATCCGAGTCTGCAGACACGATTGGGATTTGAGCAGGCGGTGCCGGTGATGGCGGTCAACAAGGCGAATGCTCCGATCACTCAGGGGGTGGGGCTTGATGAGCAATTGGAGGAAGCTGATTACGAAGTGGTGCGATTGAACGGGCAATTGGGAAACATGAAGAGGGCCTTGGCTGAAGAAAACAACTTGGTGCAGAGTGCCATTCTGGGTGGAAATTCAGATCCGACGTTGCATCGGCATGCGGCGGCGGCCTTGCAGGTGAGGATCAATGAGGGGGAAGTGGCGTTGGCGCAGCTGTTGAAGAGAAAGGCTCAACTTGAGGCGAAGGTGAAGGGTAAGGAGAGGCGGTAGGTTTTCGGCACAGGGAACCGATCTGGCATTGCACCTGCTGTGTGCAGGGTGTCGAGTGATGGGGGTTTATTTCAATGAACGAGATTTCACGCAGGAAGCATTTCATTCCGGTTTCGGAGGCGATGCGGGAGTATTTGGTGAGATGGGATCGGCAGTATACGCTGCCAGCCACTTACAATGATTTGCAGGGGTTCTCGGAGAGTTATCCGTTGTTTGATAAGGAGGACCGGCCGACCCATTGGTCGAGCGTGCTGTATCCCGGGGAGATTCAGCAGGAGTTGTATCCGCGATTAACGAGTATCTATTCGTTGCTGCGAACGGGAGATGTGGAGGCGGTGTCGCACTTGTTTGTGGAGCGGGTGGACTACTGTGAGTTTGGGAATTCGAAGCCGTTTCGGATTCGGGTGGTGAATCAGTACAATGACAACTACGACCATTTCTATGTGAAGGTGGCGGATGCGTCACGGATTTATGGACTGGAGTTGGAGCATTTGCTTTCGCCCAATCGGATCAATTATTTGTATCACGAGAATTCGCTGATTGAGGAGCATATTGCGGGCATTCCAGGGGATGCATTCATTCGGGATTATCTCGACAGGGAGGACACGAATCAGGTGCGGATTGCGAAGGAGTTTGTGAAGTTTAGCGAGCGGTGTTTCATTCGGTTGCTCGGGGACATGCGGAGTTACAATTATGTGATCGATATCACGCCGGATTTTGAGGATGTGCAGTATCGCGTGCGGGCGATTGATTTTGATCAGCAGAGCTATGAGGGGCGGAAGACGCTTTATTTGCCGCAGTTCTTCAAGGAGAACAATCAAGTGGTGGGGCTGTGTGCGAAGTTACTGAACTATCCGACGATGAAGCAGTATCAGGAAGAGGAGCGGAGTTTGATCGCGCGACGTTACACGTCTGAGATTGACCGGCTGAGGCATTTGATCACCTGCATGAAGAAGGATCGTGCGGAGCCGTTTGATAAGGTGGTGCAACTGCGGCAGGAGTTGGGGGAGTTTCACCAGACCACGCGGTTTGATGCGTGCAATTCGATGGGGGAGATTGTGGAGCGGAACTTGGAGTTCACGCTGCATCGCCATTTTGATTGAAGCGAAGCAGGGCTACGACCATTCTTTGAGGCGCTCGGGAAAGGGGCAGTCGGCGCAGGCGGAGTGGTCTTCGAGGCAGAAGTCCTGGTAGATTTGGAGGAGGCCTTGGTGGTGGAAGAGTTTGCGATTGAAGCTTTTTTGGAGGGTGGAGTCGCCGAACAGACGCAGCATGGCGCGGCGGACTTTTTGATTGTCGAGTAGGGCGGGCAGATCGAGGTATTCGGCCCAGAGGCGGGTGCGCTCGGGGACGAGGAGGGGGTAGACGACATTGGCGAGCATTTCGTGGATGCGGGTTTCGCCAATCAAGGAGACGGGGTGATCTGACGGGGCGGCTGCGAGGGTATAGTGGATGGACCAAAAGGGGTGATGCAAGGAGAGGAGGCTTTCCCGCCAGGCGGGCAGGCTCCAGCGGGTGGCGTCGATGAGTGGGGCGGAGACGAGTGGCCAGTGGTCGAGCAAGGTGGTGAGGGCACCGAGGCGGCGCTGGGGATGATTGCCGGGGCGGACGGCGTTGAATTTCCAGCGGAGGAGGTGTTGGGGTTCGAGCCAGCGCAGGCAGGAGTCACGGAGTTTCCACCAGCGGGACCAGAGTTGCTTGAGATAGGAGCGGGTGGCGTCTTCGTTGCGGTCGGGATGGAGGTCTTCGAGGAAGCCTGCGGTGCCGAAGAGGAGGGTTTGGCGATTGAGGGAATCTTCTTTGAGCAGGCGTTTGACGGGGAGGCGCTGGGTGAGGACCGTGAAGGGCTGCTGGTTGTTTCGGTAGCCGAGGGTTTGGGCGAGGGCTTGGAAGATGGCTTGCTCCCTGCCGTGAGAGGAGGCGAGGGCGTGAAGGCGAGTGGACTTGAGGCGGAGGCGGTGTTGGGCGGCGCTTTCGATGAGATCTGTAACGCGTATGGGGTCCATGTCGCGGAGGGGGGCGGCACAGCGGCCAAGGCGCGCGGCGGCGAGGCGACTTTTGGGGGTCGCGTCTGCGGCGAGCATGGAGCGGGAGATCTGGGTCTGAGCGACTTCAGTGTGCTGGTGGGTGCGGGTGAAGAAGCGTTGATCCGCGGGCGCCTCGATGAACACGTGGAGGATGACGTTTTGATAATCGGGATTGGCGCCGTGGTGATGGCGCTCCCAATCTCGGACGTCTGGGTCGAGTTCGATGTCGCCGGTGAGGAGTTGGTCGCCTAGGCGGATGGCGCAGCCGGTGAAGTCCGGGCCGGCGCCGGCGTTCCAGGAGCCGAAGTCTTCGATGGTGACGGCACGGTTGTCGGTGGTGGTGAAGGAGGTGCCGAAGGCGCCCGAGAACCAGAGGCTCTGGAGATCCAGTTCGCTCATGGGTGGCTCCATGCCGGGGAGTGTGGGGGAGTCTTCGACACCTGCGAAGACCGAATCACGAAAGCGTTCGTAGCGGTCGGCGAGCGGCAAGACGAGGAGGCTCATGCGACAGGGAGCGGGTTGAGGTCTTTGAGTGATATTTCTGCGAGCGAGGTGACTCTTTTCAATGCGCCGGGAAAGTGGAGGTGCTGAGTCATGGGGCCTGGGGCGACGATGCACTGGATGCCGGCGGCTTGAGCTGCGATGAGGCCGTTGAGGGAGTCTTCGAAGATGATGGCTTCGGAGGTGCGGACGTTGAGGCGCTGGGCGGCGAGGAGGAACAGGCTGGGGTCGGGTTTGACTTTGCCCGTGTCGTCGACGGTGGTGAGGTGGTGGAAGTGATGAATGAGGTTGAGGTCGTTGAGCCAGCCTTCGACCCACCAACGGGGGCTGCTGGAGGCGATGGCGCAGGGAAGTCCAAGGGACGCGGCTTCGGTGAGGCGATCGACGACGCCAGGGAGGATGGAGAGAGATTTGCGGAGTTCCTTTTCGCGGAGGGTGCGTTGGGCTTCAAGCTCGGCCCAATCGAATTGGCGACCGGTGCGAGTTTCGAGATCGACACGCGGGTCGTAGTGGGCTCCGAAGTCGGTGCCGATGACGGCGGCGTAGGTTTCGATGGCGAGGTCGAGGCCGTGGGCTTCGAAGATTTCGCGCCAGGTTTGGTAGCCAGTGCTTTCGGTGTCGACGATGAGGCCGTCGAAGTCGAAAATGATTGCTTGGAGGGAGGGCATTGGGAGGGAGTTAGCCAAAGGCGGTGATGAAGGTGACTTCGAGGGCGAGGCTTTCGTTGACGTTGGTGCGGAGGAGTTGGTCGAGTTTGCGGAGGGCGGCGAGGCGCTTGTGGAGCTGTCCTGGGGTCCAGCGTTGGGCGATGGCGGCGGTGGCGTCTTGGTAGGGGAGGATGTCGAGTTGACCGCCGCCGACCTGCTGGCGAGCGACGTCGCCCATCCAGGAGAGGAGGAGGTCCATGAGGGCGTCACGTTGTTGCTGGTAGTTGGCTTCGATCTGGGCCTCGATTTGTTCCTCGCGCTGTTTCAGCCAGGAGCCGTCGGTGGTTTGCTTGTAGTGGTCCTGCTCCTTTTTGAATTTGTCTTCGAGGTCTTTCTTGATGTCGGTTTTGAGTTGTTCGAGGATTTCCTGGAAGCCCGCTTTGAGTGCGAGGGCGCCGGAGATGCCGGCGGTGGTGCGGGTGCTGAGTTGGCGGAGAACGGTGAGGAGTTGTTCTTCGTAGGCGGTGAAGATGCGTGCGCCTGGCGGTGGGAGAAGGGCGATTTCGATGACTCGGGAGCGGGTGGTGGGAAGGAGGGCGCGAGGGTTGTGGGTGAGGAGGAGGAAGAGCGCACCGCCGGGGGGTTCCTCCAGGGTGCGGAGGAAGGCGTTTTGGGCGCTGTCGTTCATGCGCTCGGCGTCCTGGATGAGGGCGGGTTTGAGGCGGCCGCCGTTGCTCATCTGCATGTGTTGGATGAAGTGGCGCATGGTGTTGGGGGCTGCGCCGGTTTGATCTCCGACGACGATGCGGCGCGATTTGCCTTCGGGGGAGAGGACGTAGGCGCCTTCCTTTTGGAAGTCTTCGATGTTGTAGCGCGGCTTGGCGGTGACGAGGCGGAGGAGATCGAGGGCGAAAGTATTGAGATCGGCTTCGCGCGGGCCGGTGATGAGGTAGGCGTGACCGAGGCGGCCCTGCTGGTTGGCCCGGTCGAGGAGGGCGAGGGCGTTTTCGGGCTTAAAGGGCATGGAGGCGGGGGGCGACGAGGCTCCAGATGTGCTGGTGAAGGGTGTCTTGGGTGAGGGTGGCGTCGAGAACGTGGATACGGTCTGGCTGGCTGGCGGCGAGGTCTAGGTAACCTTGGCGGACCTTTTGGAAGAAGGCTAGGGGCTGGCTTTCGATGCGGTCTAGTTCGCGGCCGGCTTGAAGGATGCGACAGCGGGCGGTGTCGGCGTCCATGTCGAGGAGGAAGGTGAGGTGAGGGAGGGTGCCGCCGACCGCGAAGGCGTTGATGGCGGCGACGCTTTCTTTGGGAAGGCCGCGGGCGATGCCCTGGTAGACGGTGGTGGAGTCGAGGAAGCGGTCGAGGAGGACGATGGTGCCGGAGGAGAGTAGGGGTTGGATTTTTTCGCGGACGAGCTGGGCGCGGGAGGCGGCGAAGAGGAGGAGTTCGGTTTCGGAGGACATGCTGGCGCCTTCCGGGGCGTGCTGGAGGAGGTGGCGGATGGATTCACCAATGGGGGTGCCTCCGGGTTCGCGCATGAGTTCGGTCGGGTGGCCGCCCTGTTCGAGGCGGGAGCGAAGGAGACGGATTTGCGTGGATTTGCCACAGCCTTCTGAGCCTTCGAAAGAAATGAGGATGCCGGGAGCTGACATGGGCACTTCAGGCTAGCGATGGGGGCGGATTTGTCGAACAAAACCCATTTTGTTTTGGCGTGGGGGCGAGTTAGGGTAAGGTGGGGGATGTCAGAGAGTGTTGAAATTGCTGGGGGAACGTTTGCGTCCCGGGAAGGTAAGTCCGCGATTGAGGAGGGGCTTGGTTTTGCGCCGAAGTTCGATTCAGATGGATTGATGCCGGCGATGGCAGTGGATGCTGACACCGGGGAGCCTTTGATGTTGGCCTACATGAACGAGGAGAGTCTGCGGATGACCCTGGGCTTGCGGCAAGCGGTGTATTGGAGCCGGAGTCGGAAGGAGATTTGGCACAAGGGGCGGACTAGCGGGGAGTTTCAGGATGTGGTAGAAATGCTGGTGGATTGTGACCAGGATGCCTTGGTGCTGCGAGTGAAGCAGCGTGGGGGTGGCTGCTGCCACACGAAGCGGGCGACTTGCTTTTATCGGCGGGTGGTGTTGGGGGCGGGAGAGGGAGTGGTGAGGTTGGAAGGGGTATGAAAATTTGACCCTGGGATGGGCTGACGGGCCGATGGGGCGGACTTTGTGAAATTTTTCACAAATTCGGGTTGCCGGACGGCGGTCTGTTCTGATAGTGGCGGGTCCCTTCTTTTTTGGATGCAATCTATTCTGGCCAGTTTTGATCTCCCGCTCCTGATCGCTTCTTTGATCAAGATCGTCTTTTTGGTCTTTTTGGTGATTTTGCCAATGGTGGCCTACTCGGTCTATGCTGAGAGGCGGGTTTCGGCGATCATTCAGGATCGAGTGGGCCCGAACCGGACAGGGATTCCGTTGACGCTTTTAGGCTTCAAGAAAGACATTCAGATTTTCGGGATCGGCGGGTTGCTTCAGCCCATGGCGGATGGCTTGAAGTTCATTTTGAAGGAGGATTTCACCCCGCGGTCGGTGAACACGTTTTACTATTGGCTGGCGCCTTGCTTGACGATGGTGCCGGCGCTCATGACGGCAGCGGTGATGCCATTCGGCAGTGAGTTGGATTTGAGTTGGGCGGGCCTGGGGGCACCGTTCAAGATGGTCATCGCGGACTTGAATGTGGGACCGCTTTACATGTTCGCAATCTCGTCCCTGGGGGTCTATGGGATTGTGCTGGCGGGTTGGGCTTCGAATTCTAAGTATCCGTTTCTGGGTGGTGTGCGTGCAAGTGCGCAGATGATCTCTTATGAGATCTCGCTGGGGCTGTCGATCATTCCAGCGATCATGATTTTCGGGGAGTTGAATTTGGGTAAAATGTCGGCTTACCAAGATGCGAATGGGTGGTTGCTGTTGCCGTTCTGGGGTGAAGGTTTGAGCCTGTCACGCTGGGTATTGCTGATTCCGATTGTGATTTCTTTTGTGGTTTTTTCGATTTCACTGTTTGCGGAGACGAACCGGACGCCGTTTGACCTGCCAGAATGCGAGACTGAGTTGGTGGCGGGGTACCATACCGAGTATAGCTCGATGAAATTCGCTCTGTTTTTCCTCGGTGAGTATGCGGCGATGATTATTGGGTCTGGGCTGGCGGTGACGCTTTTCTTTGGAGGCTGGAGCATACCGTTTGGGCCGCTACTGAGCGAATGGACGGGTTTGCAATTCCATTATGAGGCTGGAAACACGCCGTTTTACACGGGGTTGCTGCACATTGGGACGTTTTTTGCGAAGATCGTTGGATGCATTATTTTCTTTGTTTGGGTGCGGTGGACGTTGCCACGGTTTCGATTTGATCAACTCATGAAGCTGGGCTGGCTCGTATTCTTCGAGGTGGCACTGCTGAATGTCTTTTTGACCGCGCTTTTGCTTTGGTTGGTGCCACTGAAATAACCCTCAATACGCACCGAACACGCTATGCCTACTATTGTTGTCCAACGCCCCAAACTTGCCTGGCACGAGAAGATTTTTCTTTCCGGATTCTTGAATGGAATGCGGATCACGCTGGGCCACGCCATTCGAACTTTCAAGACTTTGCGTGGCAGCAAGACCGTGGTGACGATGCAGTATCCGGAACAGAAGTGGGATGAGAGCTTGCCGGAGCATTATCGTGGGGCACCGACCCTCGTTACGGATGAGCATGGCCGGGAGCGCTGTGTGAGTTGCCAGTTGTGCGAGTTCATTTGCCCACCTAAGGCGATCAAGATCATTCCGGGCGAGATACCCAGTGATGATCCATGGGCGAAGGTCGAGAAGCGGCCAAGGGAGTTCGAAATCGACATGATTCGCTGTATTTATTGTGGTATGTGTGAGGAAGTGTGCCCCGAGCAGGCCATTTTTTTGCGTAAAGACTATGCGATCACGGGGACCAGTCGGGCTGAGATGGTGCACGACAAGGAGAAGCTTTATGAGATTGGCGGGGTTCGCACGGGGCTGGTGAACAAGTGGAACGACCTCAAATAATCATCAGTCAAGTTTGAACCTAAGCCGATATGCCTAGCTTTCTGTTTTATCTATTCGCTGCGATCACGCTGGGCTTTGGTTTGAATGTGATTTTGGCACGCAATCCGGTGACGAGTGCGCTGTCTTTAGCGGTTTCGTTCGTTGGTTTGGCTGCGTTGTTTATCAGTCTGGATGCTTACTTCATCGGTATCATTCAGATTTTGGTCTACACGGGCGCGGTGATGGTGTTGTTCTTGTTCATCATCATGCTTTTAGATATCCAAAAGGAAGAAGCAAAGAGGGCCAACACAGCGGCGGTGATAGGCGGAGTGGTCCTGGCGGTGGTACTGACGCTGCAGGTGGCTGCGGTGTTGGGCGTGTTCAAGGAGGGTGCCGTAACGACTGAAAAACGGGCGCTTTCAATGGAGATTGCATCGAAAAGGGAGGATGTGGCGCAGGTGAAGACCATTCAGAAGGATTTGGCCGCTGGAACGCTGCCTGACGCCAAGTTGATGGGGATGACGCTTTTCGAACAATACGGGTTTCACCTGCAGGCGATCGGGCTGCTGTTGCTGGTGGGCACGGTGGGTGTGGTCGTGCTTAGCAAGCGCGAAAGTCCTAACAAGCCTGTTGTTTAAAATCTTAGATTTCCGTCCTTCCATGATTACCCTTAACCATTACCTTTTTGTCAGTGGTGCGCTCTTTGCGCTGGGTCTTGCCGGCGTGGTTGTTCGACGAAATATCATCATTATTTTCATGTGTCTGGAGATGATGCTAAGCGCGGCCAACCTAGCTTTAGTGGGGTTCTCCCGATTCCGGGTAACGGATGGGCTGCCGGATTACGCGGCGCAATCTTTGGTCTTTTTTACCATCACAGTTGCTGCTGCAGAGGTGGCGGTGGGGTTAGCGGTCATTGTGGCGCTATATCGGACTCGTCAATCGGTGGAAGTGGATACCATCACGCGAATGCGGGGGTAGGATCCCACGGAACTGTTTTTTTGAATTTCACACGCTATGCCTCCTGCTCCCGACATCGTCACTCAATCGGCACCGCTGATGAACATTTTGCTGTTCCTGCCGCTTGCTGTGGCGTTGGTGATTCTGATGGGTCGTAAATTGTTGGGAGTGAATGTTTGTGTCTTCCTGGCGGTGGCTTCGTCTGCGATTTGCCTTTTGTGTGCCATCATGAACTTGGGAGTGGTGGGGAGTGAGACCATCCGATTGATGCCCTTTTTGATGCTGGATGGAGGCAAGTTGCTTAACATTGGGATCGACGTTTTGCATGATGGACAGAGTGCTGGGATGATGTTCATCGTGACGCTGATCGGATTTCTGGTTCAGGTTTTCTCTGTCAAATACATGGAGGAGGACGATGCGAAGCCACGCTACTTTGGGGCGCTGTCACTCTTTTTGTTTTCGATGACAGGCATTGTGCTGGCTGACAATTTGGTGATGATGTTTGTGTTTTGGGAATTGGTGGGGCTAAGTTCCTTCTTACTGATCGGACACTGGTTTCAAAAGCCATCGGCGGCCGAAGCTTCGAAGAAAGCTTTCTTGACGAATCGGATTGGGGATTTTGGTTTCATGATCGGGATTCTGCTTTTGTTTGGCGTGAATCACGGGGATGTAACGTTTGCGGGGCTGAAAGAAAGTTTGTTGATGGGTCCGCTCAAGGCGACTTCCGAGGGCCAGGGGTGGTTGATGACTGCTGTCGTGCTTTGCTTATTCATGGGGGCAGTGGGTAAGTCGGCTCAGATGCCTTTGCATGTCTGGTTGCCGGATGCAATGGAGGGCCCTACGCCCGTATCGGCTTTGATCCATGCGGCGACGATGGTTGCGGCAGGGGTCTACATGCTTGTGCGAATCAGTTTTTTGGTCGCGGCTTCCGAGATGGGAGCAACTTGGATTGCAGGCATCGGTGGCATCACTGCGTTGATGGCGGCTTTGATGGCGACACAGCAGGGGGATATCAAGCGGATCCTGGCTTACTCGACGCTATCCCAGTTGGGCTACATGGTTATGGCCGTGGGATTGGTTGGGATGAGTGGCGAAGCGATGGGTGGCAATGCGGGGCATCCAGCAATGTTTCACCTTTACACACACGCCTTTTTTAAGGCCATGCTGTTCCTGGGGGCTGGTGCTGTGATCTACTCGTGCCACCATGAACAGGACATTTGGAAAATGGGAGGACTGGCGAAACACATGCCCGTAACGACCTTTACTTTTGCAGTGGGCACAGCGGCTTTGATCGGGGTTCCTGGGTTGAGCGGATTCGTGAGTAAGGAGGCTATTCTGGGTGTGGCCTGGGAGGAGTGTAAATGGCTGTTTGCTGCTGGAGCGGTTACTGCCATGCTGACGGCATTTTACATGACGCGGCTCTTCATTGTGGCCTTTTTGGGGAAGGCCCGGTCAGAATCTTCAAGTCATGCCATGGAGGTCAGGTTGCCAATGTTGGTGCCGTTGTTAGTGCTCGCATTCCTGTCAGTTTTTTCGGCTTACCATTTTATGGAGGCTCCGTTGAAGGCGATGGCGGTGCATGGCCATGGTGAAGGGCATTACATGGTCATGGGGATATCGATTGCAGCGCTATTAATCGGTGTGATCGCAGCTTTTGTCATCTACCGGGGAAGGGAGAAGGATCCATTGAGCATCAAGCTGTTCGCCAATAAGTTTTATTTCGATGAGATTTATGCGGTGCTGATCAAGGTTTTCCAGGATGGATTGGCGTGGCTGGTCACAGGGGTTGAGCATGTTGTGGTCGACGGCTTGGTGGCGCGATTACCTGCAGCCGTGGTTGCCAAGGTTGGGCAAAAGGCTCGGTTGCTGCAGGCCGGACAACTTCAGGGTTATACATTCTTACTGGGGGTTGGCGTGCTCCTGGCCATCTATGTCATCGTTTTTGTTTTGCCCGGTGTGGGCCATTGATGGGAGGAACGCATTAAAAGACCGGCATGAGCTCGCTCGAAATCATCATTTTCATTCCTTTCCTTGCCGCTTTGGCAATATGGATGGGTGCCCCAGCCCGCCTGACTGCGGTAGTTGCCTCAACTGTGAACCTATTGTGGGTTTTAGTTTTGGCGGTGCGTTTTCCAGCCTTCAAGAGCGCTACAGATTTAGCGTTTGTAAACAAGCATATGGTGTTGGACAACCCAGCGATCGCATTTGCCGTGGGTGCGGATGGGGTGTCGATGATCATGGCATTGCTGACGGTGCTGGTAACGTTCGCTGCGGTTTGGCAAATTGTTGATAAGCCTTCAATGTATCATATTGCGTCACTTCTGATTTCTGGAGGAGCGCTTGGGGCATTCTTGTGCACGGATTTGTTTTTCATTTACGCGTTTCATGAGGTAGCTCTGATTCCTACTTTCCTCATGATTGGGATTCACGGGCGTGCGGAGAAGGATCAGCGACTCGCGGTGGCTTGGAAGACGACGATCTATTTGGGCGCAGGGAGCCTTGTCCTGTTGGCGGGTTTGGTCTGGGCGGTGATTGAGTTCAGTGGAGGTGGCAAACTGACGTTTGATCTAGTTGCTTTGCGCGCCCAAGCGGCAACGAGTCCGCTCCCTGCAACGGCCCAAGCCCCCCTATTTTTTCTGCTTTTGGTGGGGTTTGGAACGTTGGTGAGTCTTTTCCCATTTCATAGCTGGGCTGCGCCAGCCTATGCGACGGCACCAACGCCTGTGGCGATGTTGCACTCGGGGGTGCTCAAAAAGTTCGGGTTGTATGGACTGTTTCGGATTGCTCTGCCATTGTTGCCCGCCGGCGCGCAGGTGCCTTGGGTGCAGCAGTCTTTGCTAATCATGTTGTTGGGGAACATTTTGGTGGTCGGATTGGTTACCTTGCATCAGAAGCGATTGGATGACATGCTTGCCAATTCGAGCGTCATGCATATGGGGTATCTTTTTCTTGGGCTGGCTGCGGGTACGGAGATCGCGGTAAAGGGTTCGATACTGTTGATGTTTGCCCACGGGATTTCGATCGCGCTGCTGTTTGCGATCTGTGGAAGGATGAGAAACCAATTGGGGACACTTGAGATGGCTAAATTGGGTGGAATTGGGAGCCATGCGCCGTTTTTGACGGTGGTATTTGCGTTTGGGGCCTTTGCATCGATCGGGCTGCCAGGGTTGGCAAATTTTGCCGGTGAAGTGATGATTTTCATGGGGGCCTTCGCTAATGGCAATTCGTCATCGACGTTCATTCCGGCACAAGGACTGACTTCACTGCACTGGACGGTGATTTTGGCTCTTTGGGGAGTGGTGATTTCGGCGGTCTATATGCTTCGGGGGTATCGAGCGATTTTTCAGGGTACGCCTCAGACGGGCTTGTTCATGAGTGATCCTGGCTCTGGTCAGTGGCTTCCACTGGTGCTGTTGGCAGCAGTATTGTTGGCGGTGGGTTGTTTTCCATCCCTCTTGCTAGATTTGATTCAGGCTCCCTTGGCCCCTGTCGCTACCCCGTGATTCTTTAATTCTCTCTCTCCGACCCATGTCTGTTTTTAATCTCGAAGCTCTGTTGGCACTGCTCGGCCTGTTTGTGCTGTTGCTCGAGGCCTTCGTGCCATCCGTTTCGAGCAAGGCACTAGCTGGAATCTGTATGACAGGTGTGGCGGGCGTCCTTGTGCTTTTGGTCACCGTAGCTGGGGGGCAGGAAGCATTGCCTGCATTCGTTGGAGCTTACCATCAACTGGATTCGCTGGCAATGTTCTACAAGGCATTTGCCCTTGTCATTACATTTTTCGTGCTCTGGTTAACACTCGAGGCTTCGCCCTATCTGAATAAATTCTCACTTGATGGGAAACTCGGCGAAATGTTTAGTTTGCCGCTATTTGTCTGTGTGGGGATGATGTGGATGGCATCAGCCAAGGATTTGGTGACAGTGTTCGTGTCACTCGAGTTGGTGACCGTTTCATTCTACGTGCTCGTCGCCTATACCCGGAAGAGCGCTCTAGCGCTTGAGGCGGGAGTGAAATATTTGATTTTGGGTGCATTGTCTACCGGGGTATTGGTGTTCGGTGTGGCTTGGGTCTATGGAGCCACTGGGTCGTTGAGTTTTGAGGGCATTACGAATGCAGTTCAGGGGGGAGAGGGGAACAAGACCGCGCTTTTGTTTGGAGTGTCGTTTCTGCTTGCTGGGCTTGGATTCAAGGTCGCAGCGGTTCCTTTTCAGATGTGGGTGCCTGACGTTTATCAAGGTGCTTCGACGCCTACGACGGTGTTTCTCTCGGTTGGTTCGAAAGCGGCGGGCTTTGTGGTGTTAACGCGAGTGATTGAGGCATTGACCGTATCTGGCTCAATGGTGAGGGAAGAAGTCATAACGGTTCTTAGCATTGCGGGTGCCGTGACGGTGGTTGTTGGGTCTCTGCCTGCCTTGTTCCAGACCAACGTGAAAAGGCTTTTGGCTTACTCGAGTATTTCTCACGCAGGTTTCCTGCTGCTGGCACTTGCCGCACGGGATAGTGTCCGCGTGGATTTGTCTCCTGGAGGCACCGTGGCCTTCTATCTAGCGACCTACCTTCCGATGACGGTGCTAGGCTTTGCGGCGTTGATACAAATGCGATTGAATGGAAGGGGCGAAGAGCTTGATGACTTCAAGGGACTAGCCCAGAAGTCTCCATCTCTTGCGCTTTTGGTTACCTTGGCGTTTGCCTCATTGGCAGGATTGCCTTTGACAGCGGGTTTCTTTGGAAAAATGTGGGTGATCCTTGGGTTAGTAGATCAGCAATTGTGGTTTGCGTTGGCCTGTGCGGTGATTGGGGCTGCTGCAGGTTTTTATTACTATTTCCGAGTCATCCTTGCTATGTTTACCCCGGAGGAGAGCACGGAGCCATTTCGAATGGGAGTACTCGCTAGGGCTGTGTGTATGGTGCTTGGATTGACGATTGCGGTGTTGGGTGTCTACCCCAAACCTTTGCAAACGCTACTGGCAAAAGTGCCTGTTGCGGGGACGAGTGCTTCGGGGCATTAGTCTGGTGGCTCGTTAGGGCTGCGGAGGTTTGGAGTTGAGCTATGGCCTGTGCGTTCGTTTGCTACTGGAGCTTCTGCGCGGAAAGCTGGAAAAAGCGTCGGACTCCTGAATAGGCTCATTCAGCAGTTTAACTTTGAGTTTCCTGCTGAGACTGGAGTGAAGGGTAGAATTCAAACCAAGTTCGTCAGTTGAGGGAGACTATTGAGTCAGGAACAAGATTTTGAGGGGCGTCACAGAGTGGTTCTTGGGACTACATTATGCACGATTTTTGGCGCTCTCGGTAATTGATGGCCCAGCCGTTGCAGCAGTTCGGCAACCCGATGGTTGAGGCGCGCGACTGCGCGGAGGCGCAGGTCGGTGGCTGGTCTTGGCTCTCCACCCTCACCTGCACCACCACGTCCGTCCTGCTCACAGTGGCCACTTCCTTGAGTAGTTGCCTGGCTCAATCGTACAGCCCCTTGCCCCGCATCCACATCTCCAATGTGCGCCACAAGGCAAGGGTCAAAAGCACACCAGAATGTGCGCTTCCACCCGGCGCTGCCTTTGATGGAAGACAGGCCGCAGTTGGAGGTCTCTTTTGCTGATTTTGATGCATTCCTCGGCCTATGGCCGAGTTATGTGCCAGCGTCACAATTACGCGGAGTCTTTCTCGGGGCAGTTGGTGCGAAGCAGGTAGGTGTCGTTCGCGAGTTGCGCCCAGCTCTGGCGTCCGCTTTCCCGGTGATTGCCAGGCTGCAGTCGCGTCCTTGGGTCGTCACGCTCCACGGGGACTTCGATGAGTTTCTAAGCGCTCGGATAACGCTCCAGGCAGTGGCCAATGCGGTGCTCAACTAGGCAAGCGTCTTTGACAGGGCGCTAGCGCAGAAAGATGTCGGTCTTTCCCAACAGAGTCCTGGCTCGCTGCCGCAGCAGAACTAGCATGGCGGCTTCCTACTGCCGACGATACGGCGGGGCGTGGGACGCGCGCAAAAAGTCGAGATTGCCCACGCTGGCCATCCTCGAACCATGACCCAGATGCATTTGGCCAGACCATACTTGACTTCCATCATCTCGACCATGTCCTCCACTGAGGTCACGTCAGCTCGGTTGCCCGCGAAGACTTCACAGCCGGTGGATAGACCTTCAAGGGCGGACCGATTGGCTCTGTGCAACCGCTTGCGCACGCCGCGGCGCCCCCGTTTTGAGCGCGAGCACGAGGCGCGCGGGATGGTTTGGGACAGCAGATTGCTCCCAGAGTGCTTGGTGGCTAAGTGCATTTCCTGCTGCGTTATCGACAAACTTGCCCTTAAAGTAAGCTTGAACAGTTTCTTCCGCAACTTGCCAAAGGTAGCCCGAATCAAGCTGCGCGGCAGCATGGTCCACTAGTCAGAACGTTCCGAGGACCTGATGAGCAAAGTTGCTGCTGAGTAATCGTCAGAAAGCGGCGACCGAGTTCCAGCGTAAGGTAGCTCGAAGCTTGCAAACCTGAGAGAAAACGCCAAATACAACGGAACTTGTGTCAAAATGGGGATCGAGAAGCAAAAAAAATCAGTTCAAGAGGAAAAATCCCTTGCGACATCTCCAGGAGAAGGCATTATCCCGGCCCCCGCGACCTCGGCCTTCCTTGAAGGCCGAGCGAAATAACCTGATCTATCAGGCTTTTGCTATCGGTGCAGTTCCGGAAAAGACTGTGGAAACCACTCACAAAGTGGTTTTTCACTCCCCCCCAGGACGAACCGGCAGGTCGGAAAAGTAGCGCCTCTCCTATCATGCCCACAATCAATCAACTCGTTCGACACGGTCGCAAAGACAAAGCGGTCAAGTCTAAGTCGCCGGCTCTCGCAAAGTGCCCTCAGCGCCGTGGAGTCTGCCTGCAAGTGATGACACGGACGCCTAAAAAGCCGAACTCGGCTTTGCGTAAGGTCGCCAAGGTTCGGCTCACTAATGGCTTTGAAGTCATTGCTTACATTGGCGGAGAGGGTCATAACTTGCAGGAACACTCCATTGTTCTTGTTCGCGGTGGCCGGGTGAAGGACCTTCCTGGTGTTCGCTACCACATCGTCCGTGGGACGCTTGACTGCCTTGGGGTCGATAAACGTCGTCGTGGTCGTTCGAAGTATGGCGCAAAGCGTCCGAAGCCAGGTCAAGCTGCTGATACCGGCAAGAAGAAGAAATAATTTCCACCCCTCGTCGAAACCTCTCTAACTCTCTTTTCAAGTCATGGCTCGCAGGAAACGTGTTTACGAAAAACCGGTCGTCAAAGACTCTCGCTACGATAGTGAATTGGTCGGGCACCTCATTAGCCGCGTGATGGTGTGCGGCAAAAAGTCGATCGCAGAACGGATTGTCTATTCCGCCATCGAGATGCTGAATGAAAAATCCGAAGCGGTTGATCCGCTGGAGTTGTTTAACCGGGCTGTTGAGAATGTGAAGCCTCGCGTTGAGACAAAGGCTCGGCGGGTTGGTGGTGCTACTTATCAGGTTCCTCTCGAGGTTGCACCGGCTCGCTCCGAGTCGCTCGCAATGCGTTGGTTGATCAACTATGCTCGGACTCGCCGTGGGGTTCCGATGCATCGTGCCTTGGCCAATGAGTTGAAGGATGCTTCCCAAGGGCAAGGGAACTCGGTCCGGAAGCGCGACGATGTTCACAAGCAAGCGCAAGCAAACCGCGCCTTTGCTCACTTCCGCTGGTAGGAAAAGCTACTGGACTCTAAAATCACCCACTTTTTCGTTTAGACAATGTCGAACCCTAACTCTCCCAATCGCGAATTTCCATTAGAGCGCACCCGTAACATCGGGATTTGCGCCCATATTGATGCTGGCAAGACGACCCTGACCGAGCGGATCCTGTTCTATACGGGAATGATCCATAAGATTGGCGAGGTTCACGATGGTGCTGCGACGACAGATTGGATGGAGCAGGAGCAGGAGCGCGGGATCACGATTACTTCTGCGGCTGTGACTGCATCCTGGAAGCAGCTGAAAGAAGAGGGTGTCTTCAAGCTGCGCGAAGGTGAAAACATGCGGGTGAATATCATCGACACACCTGGGCACGTGGATTTCACTGCGGAGGTTGAGCGTTCCCTGCGTGTTCTTGATGGTGCCATCTTTGTTCTTTGTGGTGTTGCGGGTGTGCAGCCACAGTCCGAGACGGTCTACCGCCAAGCTGAGAAATATGGCGTCCCTCGGATTGCGTTCGTAAACAAAATGGACCGCACGGGTGCAAACTTTGATAACGTTGTGAAGGACGTCCGGGAAAAACTTGGAGCCAACGCCTGGCCAGTTTTAATCCCAATCGGTGCGGAAGATAATCTTTCCGGGCAAATCGATGTGATCAACCAAAAAGCGGTGATCTATTCAGATGACGACAAGTTCGGATCCACCTACTCGGTTC
Source organism: Verrucomicrobiaceae bacterium (assembly GCA_029865835.1). Classification (GTDB taxonomy): domain Bacteria; phylum Verrucomicrobiota; class Verrucomicrobiia; order Verrucomicrobiales; family Verrucomicrobiaceae; genus JAGRPD01. The sequence continues at coordinate 32,571 of JARXAL010000039.1, read as the reverse complement.
GTAGTCTTGAAGGAGCTGAGGTTGCGAAGGCCAAGGAGGCATATGACGAACTAGTAGCCGCGATCTGTGATGTGGATGATGAGCTTGGGATGATGTTTCTTGAAGAATTGCCCATCAGCATTCAGGATGTTAAGTTGGCATTGCGCCGGGCGGTCATTGCAAATCGCATTGTACCGATGGCGGGGGGATCTGCATTCAAGAACAAGGGGGTTCAATACCTTGTGGATGCAGTCATTGATTATCTCCCTGGCCCTCTCGACATTCCGCCGCAGGAAGGTCACTCGGTTGATGATCCAGAGGTGAGGATTGCGGCTCAGCCTGATGACTCCGGTAAGTTTTGTGCTCTAGCCTTTAAGCTCTGGTCGGACAAATTTGGCCGGTTGGTGTTTTTCCGCGTCTATTCAGGATGCGTCAAAAAGGGTGATGTAATTTATAACCCTCGCACAAGGAAATCAGAACGGGTTGGGCGTCTGATCCAGATCCAAGCCGCTGTGCACAAGGATATTGATGCCTGTTACTCAGGTGATATCGCGGCACTTGTCGGTGTGAAAGACGTTCGCACCGGAGACACCCTCTGCGACGAGAGTCGTGAACTCCTTCTTGAGCCTCCAACTTTCCCTGAGCCTGTCATTTCTATGGCTGTGGAGCCAAAGACGAAGGGCGACCAAGAGAAGATGGGTAATGCCCTCCAGCGTTTGTCCGAGGAAGATCCGACATTCTTTGTTAAGACTGACGAGGAAACCGGCCAGACAATCATTGCCGGAATGGGTGAGTTGCATTTGGAAATTCTCTGCGACCGACTCAAGCGCGAACATAAGGTTGAGACCAATACCGGCAAACCCCAGATTGCCTACCGTGAGACTCTCACTATGCCAGCCGATGGGGAAGGGAAATTGGTCAAGCAATCCGGTGGACGGGGTCAATATGGACACGTGATTTTGAAGATCGCGCCAGGCGAGAAGGGCAAGGGCGTGACGGTCGAGAACAAGGTCGTAGGCGGAACCATCCCCAAGGAATATATCAACGCTTGTAAGTCAGGCTGTATCGAGGCAACTCTCAATGGAATCATTGCTGGCTATCCAGTCATCGATATTCACATCGACTTGATTGATGGATCGAGCCACGATGTGGACTCCAACGAGAATGCTTTCAAAATGGCGGCGATCTTTGCGGTAAAGGACGCGCTAAAAAAGGCCAAGTGCGTTCTGCTTGAGCCAATCATGGCAGTCGAAGCGTCGACACCAGAAGACTACCAAGGCGACATCATGGGTGACTTGAATCGCCGTCGGGGTCGGATTCAGGGTATGGATACCCGCGGTGCAACCGCCATCCTCCGTGCTGAGGTTCCATTGGCTGAAATGTTTGGTTATTCGACCGCAATTCGAACCCTCTCGTCTGGACGGGCCTCATATTCGATGCAGCCATCGCACTTCGAACAAGTGCCTCAACAGATCGTCGAAGCAATTGTTGAGCAGCGTGGTGGAGCTAAGTAACAAACCCTTTAATCAACCGTCTCACGGAGCAATCAAATGGACAATCAACGAATCAGAATCCGCCTTCGGGCCTACGACTACCGAGTGCTTGACAAAAGCACTGCCGATATCGTGGAAACCGCGAAACGCACTGGCGCTAAAGTCGCTGGTCCGATCCCATTGCCAACCCGGATCGAAAAGTACAGCGTGAACCGGTCTCCACACGTCGATAAGAAGTCGATGGAGCAGTTCGAGATCCGGACCCACAAGCGTCTTCTTGATATCGTTGATCCAACCTCACGCACCGTGGATGAGTTGAAAAAGCTCAACCTACCCTCCGGCGTGGACATCACCATTCGCATTTAGTTTATACGCACCCCGCAACCCCACTAGGAGGACATCAATATGAGTCTCGGACTGATTGGAAAAAAACTGGGCATGACCCAAGTCTATAATGAAAAGGGCGATGCCGTTTCAGTTACGGTCGTTAGCGTGCAAGGCAATGCCATCGTGCAGGTCAAGACGACTGCGGGAAAAGATGGCTACTCAGCGGTTCAAGTTGGGTTTGACGATCAGAAGGAGCAACGGTTAAACAAGCCTCTTCAAGGGCACTTCAAAAAGGCGGGCGTTTCCGCCAAGAAGGTTTTGAGGGAGTTTCGGATCGAAAGCGATGAGAGACTACCTTCGGCGGACACGGCATTGACCTCTGATCTCTTCGCTATTGGGCAATATGTTGATGTAATCGGAACGACCCGTGGTAAGGGCTTTCAGGGCGCGGTCAAACGCCACGGGTTCTCTGGACAGATGCAGAGTCACGGCCACATGATGCACCGTCGGACCGGATCGATTGGTTGTCGGTCAACACCAGGTCTTGTGTGGAAGGGTCAAAAGATGCCAGGTCACGACGGTCAAGTACGTCGCACGACACAAAATCTTGTTGTTGTCCAGAGCCGTCCTGAAGAAGGTTTACTCCTTATCAAAGGTGCAATTCCTGGCTCTAAGGGCAGCGTTGTCATCGTTCGTCCCGCCAAGAAAAAGCCAATCAAGGCAGCCTAATTGACCAACGAATTTTATTCACCTCAGCAGCATCCATCACATGTCCGCTACTCAGCTCTCCATTGAAAGTGCCAAAAAGGCAAACCTGAACCTCGTCGAGGGGCGGCAGGGCAGCCAAGCGCTTCACCAAACTGTTGTTGCCTACCGGGCGAATCGTCGCTCAGGCACCGCGTGTACAAAAAATCGCTCAGAAGTCTCCGGTTCCGGCAAGAAATTATGGCGCCAAAAGGGAACGGGACGCGCACGGATGGGATCCGTTCGTTCTCCGATTTGGCGTGGGGGTGGCGTTGTTTTCGGGCCCCGGCCACGTGACTACTCCAAGAAAATCCTCAAGAACGTCAAGAGGTTGGCTTTGCGCACAGCTTTGACGGCTAGAATTCGCGACGGCGCGGTCTACAGTGTTGGGACCTTCACGGTTGCCGATGGCAAGACCAAGACCTTTGTGGGTAACGTTTCCGGACTCACTGATGCTAACAAGGTGCTTATAGTTGGAGCCTTCGATGAGTCTACCTTCCGCGCCGGTCGTAACGTCGCCCGTGTGCAACTGATTTCCGCCGAGGACGTCAATGCCGAGCACTTGCTCGGTTATGAAACCGTTCTCCTCACCCCAGACGCAGTTGAAACCCTTGCAAGGAGGACAGCATGAAAGATCAGTATTCCGTCATTAAAACCATTCGTTTAAGCGAGAAAGCGACCCGTCTTGGGGACACCAATAATGAATACGTGTTCATTGTCGACCCAAAGGCCAACAAACTTGAAATCAAGGGTGCTGTTCAGCGTCTCTTTGGCAAAACTGTTGAAGCGGTCCGTACCGCAAACTATGCAGGCAAGAAGAAGCGCGAACGTCGCGCTGACTCTGGCCGCACCAACCATTGGAAGAAGGCTTTTGTCCGCTTGAAAGCGGGTGAGCGCATCGACCTTGTCTAATTAACCCTTTCCAGGAAACCGAACCCTTCACTTTTCGACCGCCATGGCGCTGAAAACCTTCAAGCCCAACACGCCGTCCAACCGGTATAAGCAATGGTCATCCTTTGAGGATGTTACCAAGGACACCCCACAAAAGAGTCTCACTGTAGCACTACGCCGCAGTGGTGGCCGGAATAACACCGGACGCATCACGACTCGTCACATTGGTGGAGGTGCCCAGCGGAGATATCGCCTCGTAGACTTCAAGCGTGACCGCCACGACGAAGCCGCGAAGGTGATTGCTATTGAGTACGATCCAAATCGCTCCGCGCGGATTGCTCTCATTGAGTACCCCGGGGGACAGCGCAGCTACATTCTTGCTCCTGCGCAACTCGTTGTTGGCGCCTCGGTGATGTCAGGTGAAAAAGCGGCGCCAGATGTTGGAAACGCTCTACCCCTGCGCAAGATCCCATTAGGGACCGCAATTCATAACATCGAACTCATTCCAGGTCGAGGAGGCAAGGCTGCACGTGCTGCTGGGCAAGAGGCCGTCTTATCGAACCGCGAAGCGGGATATGCCTTGGTTCGAATGCCCTCTGGCGAAATTCGCCGGATCCATGCTGACTGCTACGCCACCATTGGCAAGGTTGGTAACAGCGAGCACATGAACATTCAGGGAGGCAAAGCTGGACGCACCCGCTGGCTGGGCACCCGCCCAACCGTCCGCGGTATGTGTATGAACCCTATTGACCACCCCAATGGTGGTGGTGAAGGTCGAAGCAAGTCTGGTGGTGGACGCCAGCACCTGAAGAGCCCTTGGGGCCATGTGAAGGGTCAAAAGACTCGGAACAAGAAGAAGGCTAGCGGCAAACTCATTGTTCAAAGCCGGCACGCCAAGAAATAGTTCAGTCTGACCTCACACAACTAAAACACTCATCCTCTTTACAACATGGGACGCTCACTCAAAAAAGGACCTTTTGTCCAACAAGCCTTGCTCGAAAAGGTGGACAAAGCCAACGAGACCAACAGCAAGAAGCCGATCAAGACTTGGGCGCGCAGCTCAATGATCACGCCTGATCTCGTGGGCCATACCTTTCTGGTCCACAACGGCAAAGACTTTGTCAGCGTCTACGTGACTGAAAACATGGTGGGTCACCGCCTTGGGGAGTTTGCTTTGACTCGTGTGTTCAAGAGCCATGGTGGTATCACTGTCAAAGTAGCCAAGTAGATTTAAGGTATCGAAAGAAGCACATCAATCCAATGATCATTCCGGCTACAGCACTCAAACCCATTGCCCTTCGGTTCGCCGTTGTGGGTGCGGTGTTGTGCTGTGCGGTGATTGCAAAGGGTCAAGATGCACTTGAATTCGAGGAACTGCAGAACACGCTCCGGACAGCGTATGCCAAGATCAAAGTTCTGGAGAAGTCCGGAAAGGCTGGCGGCGCCCCCTCAGTGGCTCTCCAAGAGTCAACGGCGACTGCACAAGCCGAGGCAGCCGAGCTCAAAGAGCGATACTTGCAATTGAGAGGGCTACTGGATGCACTCGACATCAGCGCGATCGAGAGCGGTGGTGATGAAAGAGCAGATCGTATGATCGCTGCTCTTAACGACCTGCGGTTGATCAAAGAGGAGCAAAAGCGACTGGCTGATGCACTCTTCGCTTTGCTTGAGGCTTCGACCGAATACAGCCAAGTTGCTACCCCAGGAAATCCTGAGTCTGTCCAGAAGCTTGGAATGGCGATGCAAAGTGCCGAGACTGCATTGAAGTCCTCGATAAGCCAAGCCGGGGATTCAACCAAAAAAGACCTAACCGAAGCCAGCGTCGTTAGCATCAAACCTGAACTGGGTGTCGTCGTTCTCGACGTAGGCACCAGAGATGGCGCCAAACCAGGGATGCCCTTTAACATTTTTCGTGCCGACAAACCCATCGCAAGAGTGTTTGTCACCGATGTCCGGCCCAACGTTTCAGGGGCCGTCGTGCGCGAACTTTTCAGCCCGTCAGATAAGCTCATGATAGGTGACCGTGGACAAGCGGACGCCTCACAATCCTTCTAAAATCGCACACTATGGAAGTTCGCTCTGTTCATCGCTACGCACGCATCTCTTCGCAAAAGGCCCGTCAGGTCACGCGAGCCATTACTGGAATGCCCGTTTCTCAGGCACTTAACGTGCTGGACTTTACGCCCAAGAAGGCTGCACAGCTGATTGGCAAGGTCCTCCGCACTGCCATTGCAAACGCTGAAAACAACCATGAACTCGATACCGAAGATATGGTGGTTCGAAGCGCAGTCGCTACTCCTGGACCGACGCTGAAGCGCATCACTCCTCGTGCACGGGGATCGGCAGGTGCTATTAAAAAGAGGCTTTGCCACATTACCGTTGTGCTCGCAGCTGGCAAAGAAGAGTCTGATGAGGGTAGTTCGACAACCAAGGCAGCTGTTAAAAAAGCCACTCCACGCAAACGGCCGGCTGCGAAAAAGGCGGAACAAGCATAAGGCATTCACAATCGAAAACCGAAACACTTATTATGGGACAGAAAGTAAATCCGATCGGCTTCCGTCTGGCAGTCACAAAAGACTGGCGCTCCAAGTGGTATGCTCCTGATAAAGAATATGCTGATTCGCTGCATAGTGACTTGGCGATTCGCAAATACTTGAAGGACAAACTTATGACGGCCGCGGTCGCTAAGATTGTTATCGAGCGTGCATGGAACCAAGTGCGTGTGACCCTTCACACGGCGCGTCCTGGTCTCGTTATTGGGCGCAAAGGAGAGGCCATTGAAGAGATGAGCCAAAAAATTTCAGGCATGTGCGGAGGACGCCAAGTCAAGATTGATATTTTCGAAATCAAGCAGCCCGAATTGGATGCTCAACTCGTTGCTGAGAACATCGCAGTGCAACTCGAGCGCCGGATTTCATTCCGTCGTGCCATGAAACGGTCGGTGCAAACCGCTATGGATATGGGTGCCGAAGGCATTCGTATTCGCTGTGCCGGTCGTCTTGGCGGCGCTGATATCGCCCGTGCGGAGCAATACCGCCAGGGTAAAGTTCCGCTTCAAACATTGCGTGTGCCTCTTGACTATGGCTTCGCTGAGGCACGGACCGTTTATGGTTTGATTGGCGTCAAGGTCTGGTTGAATCGCGGAAATGCTCCTGAAGGTTCATCCGCCCGGCCGAATGATCGTCGGCGTGAGCGCCGCAGTGGGCCTCGGCCTGGTGGTGGTGATCGTCAGCCCTACAGCCGTGGCAATGATCGTACCAACACTCCAGGATCGGTTTCTCCGGCACCTGTTGCCCCGGCCGCATCCGAAACTGCTGCGGAATAAGCATCTCAAATTTTTCGAATTTAGAACCCCTACTTATCTCATCTCATGGCCCTTCTTCCAAGTCGCGTCAAATTCCGTAAGTCACAGCGTGGCAGCCGCAAAGGCACTGCATCACGTGGCAACAAACTCGACTACGGTGAGTTCGGCCTCCAAACGCTTGATCGTGGTTGGGTGAAGAACAACCAGATCGAAGCCTGCCGCGTGGCGATCACACGTTTCCTCAAGCGTAAAGGCCGTGTGTTCATTCGGATTTTCCCACACAAGCCGGTAACGGCTCGCCCACCTGAGACCCGGATGGGTAAAGGGAAGGGAGCTCCGGAATTCTGGGTGGCAGTTGTCCTTCCTGGTCACATGCTCTTTGAAGTTTCTGGCGTCAACGAGGCAACTGCCCGCGAAGCCTGCCGATTGGCTGCAAACAAATTAGGTATCCGGACACGTTTTGTGTCCCGCACCTCAACGAACGCCTAGTTCCAAACCCTCAACGCACGAATTGAAATGAAGATCAAGGAACTCCGAGAACTGACCGTGGACGAGCTGAGCGCGCGTCGGAACGAACTCAAACAAGAAATCGTCAATCTCCGCATCCAGTCACAAGTGGGTCAGCTCGAGAATCCATCCCGTGTGAAGATCATACGCAGAGAGGTTGCTCGTATCGAAACCCTTATCAGCGCCCGCCGCCTGGCAAGCGCCTAACCGTTAAAAATTTTGGCCGAAGTTTACCCATCCCTTTAAACCCCTCATGAGCGAAGAAACCGCAACCCCAACCCCATCTACAGAGGAATCTGTCGAAGATCGCGATAGCCTGCGTAAAACACGCGTCGGTGTCGTGACATCAGACAAAATGAACAAGACAATTGTGGTCGAGGTTGAACGCCGCGTGCCCCACCCACGGTTCAAAAAGATTGTTCGTCGAACCAGCACATTCCACGCTCACGACGAGAAGGAAGAGGCGAAAATTGGGGACAAGGTTCGCATCATGGAAACCCGTCCGTTGAGCAAGACCAAGCGTTGGCGGCTCATCGAGGTCCTAGCCCATTAATAAAGGCTGCGGCTGAATTTTAAAAACAAACAAGACTAACAAATTTAGGAGGAATCGATCATGGTCCAGATGGAATCAGCCCTGGTGGTGGCAGACAATACGGGAGCCCGGAGCGCCAAGATGATTGGTGTTTTGGGGAAAAAGAACACGCGTCACGCGTATGTAGGTGACATCATTACCGCACACATCCGTGAATCGACACCTACCGCAGCGGTGAAAAAGGGTGAAGTTGTTCGCGCAGTCGTCGTCAGAAGCGCTTACCCGATCCGCAGGGCGGATGGTTCCGTGCTTCGATTCGACACCAATGCAATCGTGATCATCGACAAAGATAACAACCCCAAAGGAAGTCGTATTTTCGGACCCGTTGCCCGCGAGCTTCGGGACAAGAACTTTATGAAAATCGTTTCCCTCGCCCCAGAAGTTCTATGAGCCGCATTAAAACCCACGTCCGCAAAGGAGATCTCGTCGAGGTCGTAGCTGGTGCCCACAAAGGTGCCCAAGGAACGATCCTTGAAGTTCAGCCCGTCAAGGGCCGCGTCTTGGTCGAAGGAGTCCGAATGATCAAAAAGGCGGTTCGCCCGTCCCAAGCCAACCCCAACGGTGGAATCATCGAAAAAGAAGGTCCCATCCACATTTCCAACATCAAACGCGCCGACGCACCAAAAGCACCTGCTGCGAAGAAGAAAGTTGCGAAGAAGAAGTAATTGAATTAATTGCCTCCCCCTCCGTATCCGTCAGGCAAATGCCAGGCGCTCGAAGGAAAGGCGGCACATCCCCGACAAAACATCATGCAACCCGAACTGTTAACGCTTTATACCACCCAGGTCCGCAATCAGCTGAAGACAAAGCTGAATCTCTCAAATGTGCACCAAGTGCCGGTCCTTGAGAAAATCGTCATTAATTGCTCTGTTGGATCTCAGGCTGAGCGCAAACAGGCCGTGGAAGATGCGCAAGCCGAACTTGGTTTGATCACGGGTCAAAAGTGCGTGGTGACCTTCTCCAAAAAGGCAATCGCCAATTTTAAGCTGCGTGAGGGTGAGCCTGTAGGGGTAAAAGTGACCCTTCGTGGTCGCAGAATGTATGATTTCATGATGCGTCTCGTTAAGACCGCGATTCCTCGGATTCGTGACTTTCGGGGTGTAGCGCCGAAGGCATTTGATGGCCGTGGCAACTACACGCTTGGCATTGCGGACCAAAGCATCTTCCCTGAAGTTGAGTTGGACAAGGTGAAGCGGACACTCGGGTTCGACATCACTTTTGTGACTTCAACCAATCATGACGACCACGCCCGTGAATTGCTTGCCATGCTTGGCATGCCCTTCCGCCAGCGGACAACCCCCAAAGCGCAGGAATCTGCAGAGGCAGTTGAGGCGGCCGCTTGATCATTGAAACTTTTTTGAGACACTGAATATGACTGATCCAATCGCCGATTTTCTCACCCGCATTCGCAACGGCTGCATGGCCGGTAAGGAGGAGGTATTTGCCCCCTTTTCGAAGATGAAAGCTGAGATTTCCCGTATCCTCCAAGAAGAGGGTTACATCTGGGGCTATGAGGTGGATACCTCAGAGGCTCATCCCCGTCTGAAGGTTAAACTGAAGTATCAGGGTCGTGTCCCGGTATTGAAGAACATTCAGCGCGTGAGCAAGCCAGGTTTGCGCAAGTACGTCTCTGTTGACGAAATACCCCGGGTCCTTGGTGGCCTTGGCATTACCATTCTTTCCACCTCCAGCGGTCTGATGACCGGTTTCAAGGCACGCAAGGCCAAGGTGGGCGGTGAACTTCTTGCACAGGTCTATTAAAAGGAGAACAAAACCATGTCCCGCGTCGGCAAACAACCCATTTCCATTCCAGATAAAGTCACCATCAAGGTGGCCGAAGATCGGAGCATCCTTGTAGAGGGCCCCAAGGGCAAACTTTCTTGGAAGCTTCCAGAAGGCGTCAAACTTGACCAAGATCAAGGTAACGTGACCATCGTTCGTGAGAACGAGGAGCGGCACACCCGCGCCATGCATGGCACCACTCAGCGTCTGCTGGGGAACATGGTTCAAGGTGTGAGCCAAGGTTACCGGAAGGATCTTGAGATTCACGGCGTCGGCTTCCGCGCTGCAGTGAAGGGCGATCAGCTCGACCTCAACCTTGGCCAATCCCACCCGCGCTTGCACCCGATCCCGTCGGGCATCACGGTGACGGTGGCGGAGAACACGAAGATCGCCATCGAAGGCATCGACAAGCAGTTGGTGGGTCAAGTGGCTGCCGATATTCGGTCATATTACCCGCCCGAGCCTTACAAGGGTAAGGGAGTCAGGTATGCCGGTGAGAAGATCCGCCGTAAGGCTGGCAAGAGTGTGAAATAACCTTTGAGACGAAACGAACATGGCTCTTAAAAATCGCAAAACCAATCGAGTGCAGGTCCACAAGCGGATCCGCAAAAAACTCCGGGGCTCAACAGCACGTCCTCGCCTTGCAGTGTTCTTCTCGAATAAGAATGTGTATGCCCAGCTTATTGATGATGATAAGGGGTGCACCCTCTGCTCGGCTTCGAGTAAGGAAAAGGACTTCGGCACGGCCGGTTCCAACGTTGAAACGGCCACAAAGGTCGGTTTTGCCGTAGCGGAGCGCGCCCTGGCTAAAAACATCAACAGCGTCGTGTTTGACCGCGGCGGTTTCACCTTCCACGGGAAGGTCAAAGCGTTGGCGGAAGCTGCGCGTGAAAAAGGACTTCAGTTTTAATCTCAGAACCCTCAGACCGAATTTATGGCAGCATATCAAGACAGCTCCGCCCGTGATGGCGATTCCAACAGCGGCCCCGAAACCATTGAGAAGGTGGTTCACATCAACCGTTGCGCCAAAGTGGTGAAAGGTGGACGCCGCTTTAGTTTCAGTGCGCTCGTTGTTTCCGGCGATCAGCAGGGCCGAGTGGGCTGTGGATTCGGAAAAGCCAACGAAGTGGCTGACGCGATCCGCAAGGGTTCCGAGGCTTCCCGTCGCAACATGGAATCCGTCAAGATCCTTGGCAGCACCATTCCTCATGAGGTGATCGGTGAACACGGTGGCGGTCGAATTCTTTTGCGCCCAGCAGCTCCAGGGACTGGAATCATCGCTGGCGGTGGTGCACGTGCTGTGCTTGAGGCGGCCGGCGTCCGCGATGTGATTGGCAAATCCTTTGGTTCTTCAAATCACGCCAACGTGGTGAAGGCAACCCTCGCCGCCCTTGGTGTTCTTCGCATGCCGGATGAGATTCTTCGGGCGCGCGGAAAGACCGTGAAGGAGCGTAAGGCACTGTAAGTTTCAACCTCTAATTTTGATCGATACCTACCATGAGACTGCATGATTTGAAACCCAACCGCGGAGCTGTGAAGCGTCGCAAGCGCATTGGCTGCGGAGAAAGTTCCGGCCACGGCAAGACGTCCTGCAAAGGCAACAAGGGCCAAAAGGCGCGTTCAGGCAGTGGCATTCGGCCAGGCTTTGAGGGTGGTCAAATGCCCTTGTTCCGGCGCTTGCCCAAGAAGGGCTTCAGCAACGCTGCTTTCAAAACCAAGTTTGAGGTGGTTAACCTGAGCAGCCTTGAAAAAGCTTTTGAAGACGGAGCAGTTGTCGACGAGGCAACACTTCGTGAGAAGGGCCTTGTTAACCGCACCTGTGATGCCGTGAAGATTTTGGGCAATGGAGACATCAGTCGCAAGCTGACGGTCCAGGTCAGTCACGTTAGCAGTTCGGCTCGCGAGAAGATCGAAAAAGCGGGCGGAACTGTCGCCTCCGTTTAAACAGGCTTCACCCAACCAACCTTTCCGGTGGGCTGCTCGCCTGACAACCGTTTCGGTTGACAGACGGACCAGCCCACCGATTTCATTTACACCTCCCATGATTTCAGCATTTCGCGACAGTTTTAAAGTCCCAGAGTTGCGTGCGCGCATTCTCTTCACCCTCGCCATGATCGTGATTGTGCGAATTGGTGCGCAAGTCACTTTGCCCGGTGTCGATCCTTCGGTCCTCAAGGAATGGATTGATAGCCGCACAAGCGATGCAAGCAGCGGAGCAGCAGCCGTTGCTGCCTTGTTGAATGTGTTTAGCGGAGGTGGCCTGGAGAACTGCGCTATCTTTGCACTTGGTATCATGCCTTACATTAGTGCGAGTATCATGATGCAATTGCTGACGGCGGTCGTTCCATCGCTTGGCAAACTGGCTCGCGAAGATGGTGGGCGGCAGAAGATCACGCAATACACGCGGTTCTTCACTATCGTGCTTTGTTTGTTTCAGGGGTATCTGTTGGCCCAGTCATTGAATAACCCGGGACAAAACCCATTCCTTGGTGGTCTTCAAGATACGATCGATCAGTTGGGTCGACCTTTGGTGCCCGGATACGGGCCGGCGTTTGTCTTCACGACGGTGATTACCATCACTGCAGGAACGATGCTCATGATGTGGTTGGGAGAGATGATCACTGAGCGGGGCATTGGCAACGGGGTCTCACTTTTGATCTCGGTGAACATTGTGTCGGCACTGCCTGGCGCGCTTGTGCAGGTTTGGCAGAGCTACGTAGGGGGTGCCACGGCCGATCCAACGAAGGCTGCGATGGTGGTCCTGTTGCTGTTTTTGTTCATCGCTGTCATTGCTGGCATTATTGCCCTGACGCAGGCGCAGCGGAGGATTGTGATTCAGTATGCGAAACGTGTGGTTGGGCGGAAAGTTTATGGAGGTCAAACCCAGTACTTGCCGCTGAAGGTGAACTATTCGGGTGTGATGCCAATCATCTTTGCCCAGGCCATCCTGCTTTTTCCAGCGCAGATTCTGAGTTCGCTGTTCCCTGACGTGAGTTGGGTGAATCGGCTGGCGATGACACTCAGTTCCGGGTGGGTTTACTATGTCATCTCAGCGGCGTTGATTTTCTTCTTCAGCTACTTTTGGGTGGCAACCATGTTCCAACCGACACAAATCTCTGACGATCTCAAGAAGAGTGGTGGCTATATTCCTGGGATTCGTCCAGGCAAACCGACGGCTGACTTCTTGGACTTCACGATGAGTCGACTGACCTTTGCGGGGGCGATCTTTCTGACGCTGCTGTATGTGATGCCTGGCATCATCAGTCGGTGGGTCGGCATTTCTCCACAAGCGGCGCAGTTTTTTGGTGGCACCAGCCTGCTTATCTTGGTCGGGGTCGTGCTTGATGTGATGCGTCAGATCGAAACCCATTTGCTGCAAAGCCACTATGATGGATTCCTTCGCAAAGGGCGGATCCGGGGTCGTTTTGATCGGATTCAATCTTCGGGTGGTCAGGTGGCGAGTTCTTCAACCGTGGTCCTGCTATGGGCGGTGATTGCCATTTTGACACTGATTGGAATCACTTACTTCGTGATGAAGACAAAGGGCTGATTGATGTCCATGCCTGCTGGAGCTGGGCCAATGTTGGCTCAGACAAGGTGTTAACGGATCTTTTTTAGAGCACTAAGTATGGGTATATTGAGTGGCAATCGAATCCCGATTCGTCATGGCGCCCAGCAACAAGGCATCCGGAGGGCCTGCCAGAAAGCCCGGGATGTCTTGCTTGAAGCTGCGGGTTTGGTGCAAGCGGGCATCACGACGGGTGAGGTGGACAGGGCTGCAGCTGCAGCAATTAAGGCATCGGGATGTACGAGCGCCTTTTTGGGCTATCGCGGATTTCCCGGTACGATTTGCATTTCAATCAATGAGGAGGTTGTTCACGGGATTGGAGGTCCACGGGTGATTCAAGATGGGGACGTGGTGAAGATTGACGTGGGAGTCTATTATGATGGTTGGGTAGGTGATAACGCTCTTACCGTTCCGGTGGGGAATGTCGACCAAGCGACGCTCAAGTTGTTAGCTGCCACGGAGGAATCACTGCTGGTCGCCGCTAGCCATGCGCGTGATGGAGAGATGCTAGGCACCTTGTGTTGGAGTGTGGAGAATCACGTTAAGCAGTATGGGTTCACCGTGGTTCGGGATTTTGTTGGGCATGGTGTGGGGCGCAAGCTTCATGAAGAGCCTCAGGTGCCCAACTATGGGAAGCGGGGGGAGCGGCCACGGTTGAAGGCGGGTATGACTTTGGCCATTGAGCCCATGATCAATCTTGGGGCTGAGAAAACACGCATTTTGGCGGATGGATGGACGGTGATTGCGACTGATCGGAAGCCTTCGGCGCACTATGAACATGTTGTGCTGGTGACTGAAGGCGAGCCTGAAATTCTAACCGCGAGAGGAAGGATGTTTCCCGAGGGCGTTGCCAATCTCAATCCCCGGCCGGTTTCGGAGTTGAAGCCATGACACGTTTTCGCCCATGCATCGACCTGCATGAGGGCCGAGTGAAGCAGATCGTCGGTTCCTCTTTGAGCGGAGATGGAAAAGGGCTGAAGACGAATTTTGTCAGTGAACACTCAGCCGAATGGTTTGCGCGACGTTACGCCCAGGACGGTTTGGGGGGGGGACATGTCATTCAATTGGGAGCGGGGAATCAGCAGGCTGCGAAATCAGCTTTGTCCGCCTATCCTGGCGGGTTGCAAATTGGCGGAGGGATTCGACTGGAGAATGCCTTGGAGTATTTAGACGCTGGAGCGAGTCATGTGATTGTGACTAGCTTCTTGTTTGACCATGAAGGTCGATTCTTGTCAGAACGGCTTCAGGCCATGGCTAGGTTGGTTGGACCCGAGAGACTGGTGGTGGACTTGAGTTGTCGGGCGCTGGAGGGGGACGGGGGCTGGGTTGTCGCCATGGATCGGTGGCAAAAGCGGACCGATCTCCTGTTGAGCCCCGAAAATCTGAGAGAGATTGGAGGGCAATGTGCGGAGTTTCTGGTTCATGCCGTCGATGTTGAAGGGAAATGTGAGGGAATCGATGAGAGGCTCGTCGTTTTTTTAGGGCAGAATTCGCCAATTCCCGTAACTTATGCGGGTGGGGTGCATCGATTGGAGGTTTTGCATGGGATTGAAGTCCTAAGCAAGGGGCGTGTGGATGCCACCATTGGCAGTGCACTAGATCTGTTTGGGGGAACGGCTGTCAGCTACCAGGACTGCTTGGCATTCAACGCACGAAAGGGTTAAAGGAGGCCTCTATCGGTGGCAGTTTCGTCACTTTTTTATTTTGCACATCGACTCGGTTTGGGTTAAACCAGACACCATTAATGTGGGTTGGACCAACTCACAGCTAAATTGACTGCATGAATGCTAAGGGTGGTGAAACGCTGTTAAAAATCGCCAGGATGCTTTGCATCTCGGGCGGTTTTTTGTGTGCGGTGGGCATAACACATGCACAATACGGAGCATCGCCATCGCAGAGCGGGCTGTTTTTTGACGATTTGAGGAATCGGTCTACGCAGTCAAAATTGGGCTCGGGGGTGCGCTCGGGCGAGGCGGTTTACGATTACCAGAGCGAGAATTCAGCTTTCACCTACACAGCTGAAGGGCGTGAGATGGGAGCTGCGCAAACGGTCACTGGAATGAATGAAGCCGCCCGTCAAATGGGTCAGTCGGTTTATCGGAATGGAGGGGGGGCGACCGCTGCAAGAGCGGTAGGAGACTACACTTATTATTCCAGTCAATACTCGAGTCCGAACACCTTTTTTGCACCAACGTATGTTTCGGATCCCTTCATGGGTGGCAAGCGGAATATCAAGGTGGGAGGGGTCAACCTTGGCTTTGGGTTCCTTGGAAGCGTCGAGTACAACGATAACGTTACCCGGTCAGGGACTGAACCTCTGGACGACATCATCAGTTCGAACCTTTTCAACATCAATGCCAACTACCAAGTGACGAAGAATAATAATCTGTCACTCGCTACCTCTCTCGGGTTCGATCACTACTTTAACCATCCAGAGGTTGCAATTGGTAACAATGGCTTTGTCTTGAATGTGCTGCCAGGGTCCAGCATTGCGTTCGATATGAAGATCGGGCCGGTTTTTGTGGTGATTTACGATCGGTTCTCGGCGCGGCCTGCGGTTCAGAATGATTTTGCGTTGGCCGCGAACCAGATTTTTGGGGTGATGCAGAATGACGTCGGCTTGGGGGCGCGTTGGGACATCAATTCGGCTCTCTCCCTATCGTTTAACTACATGCATTCGACGTCGAGATCATACGAAGAAGAGTTTTCGGATTTTGATCGAGACATGGACAGTGTGCAGGGCAATTTGACATGGAGTCCATCAGGGACTTGGAGTCTTGGGGTAGAGGGCGGGATGAGTTGGGTGCGGTATCCTGAGGGCTTCAACAATGATGGTGTATTGGCCAATGCGGGGGTGGTGTTTGCGACGCCCGTTGGGAAGAGCAGTTTCCTGAGAGTGGGTGCAGGGGTGCAGAGTTTTGATTTTGATTCGCCTCCAGACGTTACAGTAACTGAAAATGATGTGGAGGCAGCGACTGCACAGCAGGTGAGCCTGGGCAACCAAGTGGCTGCTCAAACTGCAGCACTGAATCAAATGACTCCAGGAACGGTCGAGTTTGAGGAACAAACCCAAGCGATTGAAAGCACAACTGAGAAATTTCAGATTGCAGCCTTGAATACCCAAACTTTGACGAGTCAACGACAACAGCAACTTGAGAGCAATACGGGAGATACCTCTGACTTGAGCGACTACTATTTCAACATGACCTTGACCAACCAGTTGTCTTCAAGAGTGAGCCAAGTCCTTTCTTTTGGGCATGAATCGGCTCTGAGTAACGTGGCTAACTATGTCACTGCGGATTACATCAACTATGGTATTGGTGTCATTGCCTGGCGGGGCAGTCGGTTGTCGGTGAGTGCGTATTACGAGGATGCGGAAGTGTCGGGTGGACGGAATGGAGAGGATCTGACGCAGCACGGTTTTGATGCTTATTTGAGCCATAATATCAATTCTTGGTGCCGCGCGGGCATTGGTTATCACTACGGGAATACTGATTCGGGAGGTATCGAGTCTGAACCAGACGTGGATCGGGATTTTCAACAGTATTCCTACAGTGCTGACCTGAGTTTCATGCTCTCCCGGAAAGCGTCGCTATCATTTGGCTATCGACACTTCACCACCGAAGGAGAGGTGCCGGAGTTCTCGTTTGAGCAAAACCGGTTCGTGATGGCCTTGAACTACAACTTTTAGGTTCTACGGCTCGGGTCTTGATTGAGGTGGATGACTGGAACCTTTGACCCTCTGCGAGCCAAACTCTTTCTTTGCATACTCACATGAACGCTTTCTATCACCTGAATCACAAGGGATTGCTGTCCTTTCTGGCGCTTGTTTCTTACCTGCCTGTTGGAGCTCAAGATCCAGGATACCAGCCGCCGGTCACAGAATCGCGGTCGACGCTGAGTGCCGTGGAAGGCCGTGGTGGATCCCCCATGGCTGCCAGTGGCCTTAACTCGATGGATGTTTTGGACAATGTGCGGCCCATTCGCCCTGGCGATGTGGTCAGTCTCAGGATCATTGAGGATCGAAAAGAACCACGGCAGGTGACGGTTGGGGTGACTGGAGAAATCCAGGCGCCGTATGTGGGGCTGGTGAAAGCGGCGGGACGGACGTCGAGATCATTGGCGGATTCGATCAAGGTTGAATTGGAGCGATCCTATTTCAAGAAGGCGACGGTGATTGTCGCGATTGATCAGACGCGAGAGGAGAGTCGTGGCCCAGGTGTCTATAACATCGACCTGGAGTTTTTCACTGTCTTTGGCCAGGTGTTGAGGCAGGGGAAGTATGAGTTGCCCTCTGATGAGGATGTCACGATCAGCCAAGCCATTCTGCGGGCGGGCGGTTTTGCGCAGTTTGGAAACCCGAAACGAGTGAAGGTGGTGAGGCAGTTACCAGATGGCCAGAACAAGACGATCCTCGTCGACTGCGACGACATTATGAGGAAGGGGAATCTCAGCAAGGATATCTACATTCGTTCAGGGGATGTGGTGATTGTGGATGAGAAGAAGGTCAATTTTTAGGACCTGAATGAGCCAGTGGGCATTGGTTCAAAAACTGTTGGAGAAGTCATGAACCTCTGACATCTTGGTTGCACAACGCGCATGACACAAACAACGGACAAGGCGAAGCACTGACTCGTACCCCCTCTTTCCATGGAACAGCAACTTATCCTGCCAGGCCAATCCGCCTCACTGAATCGGATTCATGAGACTTCGGCCAAGTTTCAGCGATATCGGATCCTACTGCGCCGTCGATGGTGGTTTTTGCTGCTCACGGCGAGCATTGGGGTGTGTTTTCAAGCTTTGAGGGTCACAGGAAAGCCGATTGAGTTTAAGTCCGGCGCCAAACTTGTGGCGGGTGGTCGTGTGGTGGATCAGAGTGGTCCTGCGGTTTGGCAGGAGCAGTTGCAGGACTTCTATGGAACGATCATTGAGACTCTGGAAGGGGGGACATTGAAGAGCAAGGCGCTGACCCGAATGCGCACGCTCTATCCCGATTTGAAGGAGTCGGATGTGTCCATTCGAGTATTGCAGAACAAGGGATCAGCGATCTTTAACGTGGTTGCGACTGGACGGGAGGGAGACTACACGCAGAAGTTTTTGAATGCGCTGGTTGATGAATTCATTTCCCAGCGTGCGCAGGTGCGTGAGCAAGCGTTGGGTAAGGTTTTGACTTCATTTGCTGACGGGGTGTTGCGGCGGGAGAAGCAGTATCAGGAGGCGGCGGAGAAGTTGGAGAGCTTCCGGAAAGCGAATGACATCATTAGTCTGACGAGTGGCCACAATGTGGCAGCGGCGACGTTGACGCGCTTGAACGCGGAAAAGGATCAACTGAAGAACCAGCAACTGGAGATGGAGTTGGCGTTCAAGGATGTGGGGGCGGCGATGCAAAAGCGGGAGCGAGGGCTCAATGTAGCGGCGGCTGGGACTGGACCTGGAGCTAACCAGGGGCAGGTTAATCCAGAGGCTGGAAACGGCGACCCGGCGCGAACCAACTCAAGCACATCGGGGATGACCCGAACCGAGCAGGAGTGGGTGACGACGAAGCATGAGATGTTGAGTTTAAGGGTTGAGAAGGAAAGGCTGTTGGAGCAGTTCAAGCCACAGTACCCGGGCGTCATTGAAGTGGAAGAAAGGATCGCCAAATCGGCGAGTTTGCTGAGGCTTTTGGAGGATGAGATTTTGGCTGAGCTCAAGCAGTCTCTGGCTGATGTGGAGCGGCAAATTCAAGCGAAGGAATCGAGTGTCACCGAAAAGCGTTCTGAAGCGATGACGTTGGCCAGTTTGATCGCGCAAGATCAGAAATTGACTTCGGATATGGAAGCCAAACAGCAGGCGTATGAAGCGTGGTTTGAGCGGGCGACGGAGCTCAACCAAGTCACGGCAAACATTACGGATTATGTTGGAATTCAAGACCCGGCTTCGACGCCTATTCAGGAGCTTGATGACTGGGTGATGCCGCTGGTGATGGGTTTGGTGATGGGGATTGGTGCCGGAGCGGTCATATTGCTTTTGTTTGATCGATTGGATGACCGGATGAACTCGGTGAGTGAGTTTGCGGCTTTGTTCCCGAATGAGGCGGTGCTTGGGCAGGTGCCGGAGCAGAAACAGGCGGGTGATTTGGCGCTTTTGAGGCCGAACGATGATCGGCATCTTTATGCTGAGGCGTTCCGGAACATACGATCTTCGATTTTGTTCAAGAACTGGCAGAGCAAGCCACCCAAGACGCTTCTGATCACCAGTGCGGTGCCGAACGAAGGCAAGACTACTGTGTCTTCGAATTTGGCGATCACGATGGCTTTATCGGGGGCAAGGGTGCTGTTGGCTGACTGTGATCTTCGTCGTGGGGGGGTGAGTGACCTGTTCAAACTGCCGGGTTCGCCGGGTTTGAGTGATGCCTTGTGGGGGAATTTGCATTGGCGGGACACGGTGCAGGAGACTGGAACGCGGAATTTGGACTTGATGGCCCGTGGTGATGTGTACGATCAAACTTCGGAGATGCTGCTGTCAAAGAATGCGCAAGAGATGCTGAGGGAGATGTCAGAAGAGTATGATTTTGTGATTTTTGACAGTGCGCCTGTTCTGGTGGCGGATGACACGGCGAGTTTTGCACCCAAACTGGATGCGGTGCTGTTTGTTGTTCGCTTGTCGTCGACGATGGCGCGGCTTTCGGGCAAGGCGATGGATTTGCTTTATGACAGGCAGGTGAATCTTGGGGGGGTGATTTTGAATCGTTCGAGTTCGAATCTGAAAGAGTACACCTACTACAACTACGCCAGCTATTACTACAAGCCCAAGGCGAAACCAGTGGAGGAGCCTGAGCCAGTGGGGCCATCGGCGGGTGTTTAGACCAGTTCTCCAAATGCTTGTCACCTTGCCCAGCGGCGGAGCGGGCTCATTGGCTGCGTCAGCCGCTTGCCAGCTATTGATTCAATAGCAGTCTGCTTGACTTCCTTGCCATTGAGGCCGCTGCGCTCGCCGGATCAAAAGGACAATCGTTTCGAGAATCGGTCTAGAGTCGATAGCAGGGGTTCTGAAAGACGAGTGGAGTGAGTGGCGTATCGATGGGAGTGGCCTGAATCGCGTTGGCCCGTCAGCCGACGGCGATTCCAAGCCTGACCCTCGTTTCTATGAACAAAAAATTTTCGCATTCTACCGTCCGCCGTCTTGGTGGAGTGGTGACCTTGCTGGCATTAACCGTTTTGGAGTCTTCTGGATTTGCGGGGTATCCCGTGTTGAGTGCGACAGCACCCCGGGGGGCGCAGCGAGGATCTGAGGTGAAGATCAAAGTCACGGGTGACAAGTTGGCGGATTTTCAGACGCTGATGTTTTTGTCACCTGGATTCACGGTGAAGAGCGTGGATAAGGTGGAGGAGAAGGCGGTGGAGTGTACCGTGGTGGTGGCTCCGGAGGCGCGCACAGGGAACCACTTGGTGCGAGTGGTGACCAAGAGCGGGATTTCTCATGGGCGTCAGTTCTTTGTGGGGAATTACCCCAATCGGGATGAGGTGGAACCGAACAACGATCTGTCTCTTGCTCAGCCGATTACGATCAATCAGACGCTGGAGGGAGTGATTCAAAGCGAGGATGTCGATTACTTCAAGGTGACCGCCAAAAAGGGGCAGCGGCTGACGCTTGAGGCTGAGGGTCTGCGGTTGGGGTATGGGACGTTTGATCCCTACGTTGCCATTTTGGACAAAGATCGATTTGAGAAGGTTTCGTCAGACGACACGATTCTGCATCGGCAAGATGGCTACTGTTCGTGGACGGTGGATGAGGATGGGGAGTATTTTATCATGATGAGGGATTCCTCCTATCGTGGCAATGGGGCGGCATTTTACCGGTTGCATGTGGGGGGGTATCGCCGCCCGGAGGTGGTCTATCCTGCAGGGGGTAGGCCTGGGCAGAAAACGAAGGTGAGGTTTATTGAGAAAGATGGATCGTCATTTGAGGAGGAATCGGTGATTCCGGCGGATGCGCCCGAATTTCACATGCTGTTTGCCACCAGCCAGGAAGCAGCTGTGTCAGGCAATCTCTTCCGAGTGGTGGATGTGGAGAACACTTTGGAGACCGAACCAAACGATGCCTTGGCGCAAGCGAGCGCGGTGAGCCCAGGTGACAGGGCTGCTCTGAATGGGATCATTGAAAAAGCAGGTGATGTGGACTTCTTCAAGCTGACGCTCAAAAAGGGGCAGAAACTGTTGGTGCAGGGATTTGGTCAGGCGCTTGGGTCGCCTCTGGATATGGTGGTGAATGTGCAAAACGCCAAGGGGGGCAATATCACAGGGAATGATGATGGGGGCGGAACTCGAAGGCTGGATAGCCGATTTAGTGTCGATATTCCGGCGGATGGGGATTACTACGTGCGGGTCGCGGACCACTTGGAGCGGGGTGGGGCCAATTTTGTGTATCGAGTGGAATTGGGCACGGCGCCGAAAGAGCTGTATGTCTCGTCACCACAATTCACGATTAACGACACGCACTATCGGCAATTCATCGCTGTGCCGAAGGGTGGGAGATATGCCACGCTTGTGAATGTGACGCGTGCCGGGGTATCGGGGGATTTCACCTTTGAGGCGCCTGGGCTTCCGGCGGGAATGAAGTTGCTCACGGACAATTTGCCGAAAGATTACACGAGCATTCCGCTGCTGTTTGAATGCACAGCTGACGCGGCT
Source organism: Verrucomicrobiaceae bacterium (assembly GCA_029865835.1). GTDB lineage: Bacteria > Verrucomicrobiota > Verrucomicrobiia > Verrucomicrobiales > Verrucomicrobiaceae > JAGRPD01. The sequence goes on along the minus strand of JARXAL010000039.1, from coordinate 10,712 downwards.
ATTGGGAGCGCGACTGTGCCATTGACTTTGAAGTCGGTGGATCCTGCTCAAAATGTGGTGGGGAGGCTGAGGCAGCCGTTCGATGTGGTCAGGGAAGGCAACGTGATCTATCTGACAGAGACCCACGACAAACTGCCGGTGGCTGTGGTGGAGGAAGTGCCATTTTCTTTGGAAATCCAGACGCCACCGGTGCCGCTCGTTGCGGGCGGGGTGATGAATCTGAAGGTAGTGGCCAAGCGCAAGGAGGGCTTTAACGCAGCCATACGGTTGTTTATGATTTGGAAACCTAGTGGTGTCAGTTCACTGGGTGAGGTGACGATTCCTGCAGACGCCAATGAAGCGGTCTTTGTGTTAGATGCGAAAAAAGATGTGCCAGCGGGCAAGTGGAAATTCACGGTGATGGGCGAGGCGGACACGGGAAAAGGCAGGGTGTACAACGCATCGCCATTCCATGAAGTTGAAACGGCACCTGCCTACGTGACGGCGCCGGCCATGTCCCTTGCAGTGGTTGAGCAAGGCAAGGAGACGACGATGGTGGCAAAACTGGAGACACTGAAACCCTTTGAGGGTGAGGCGGTGGCACAAGTGGTTGGGGTGCCTGACACGATCGTGATCGAGCCGAACAAGATCACGAAAGACAGCAAAGAGGTGACCTTCCAGGTGAAGACGACGGCTAAGTCGCCCGTTGGCAAGCAGGCTAACCTTTTTGTGAGTGTGGAGATTCCTGTGAATGGTTCGACAACGACGACGCATCGAATTGCTGTGGGATCGACATTGCGAATTGATGCGGTGAGAAAAGCGGCACCAGCCGCGCCAGAAAAGATCGCGGCAGCCAAGCCGAAGGAAGCTGCGCCAGCCGCTCCCAAGGTGCTGTCACGCCTTGAGCAGCTTCGGCAGGAAGCGGCGGCGGCAAAATGAGCAAGTTGTTACAGAACTGAAAAATATCGGTCTGACAGGCGTAGGTTTCTTACCCCTCTATGTATCGAATGAGTTTACGTCTTCTGTTTGTGTCTGCCCTGAGCGGAATTGGATTCGCGTGCTTCGCCGCAGAAGGTGAAGCCGTGACGTCTGGGCCTACTGCGGCTCCTAATCCAGGCGGGAAGGTGGCAATCAACTTTGAGCGTGATATCCAGCCCTTGTTGGAGTCCAAGTGCTTGGAGTGCCATAACCCGGACAAGGTTAAAGGGGATTTGCTGATGCATACGGCGGAATCCCTGCTGAAAGGTGGCGATAGTGGTGCTGGTCTTGTGGTGGGGCAAGCCGACGCCAGTGAGATTGTGAAGCGCGTGGTTTTGCCGGCTGATCATGATGATGTCATGCCGCCGAAGAAGAGCGGTGCCCCCTTAACGGCGGATCAGATTACGGTCCTGAAACAGTGGGTTCAAGAGGGTGCGACATGGCCTGCGGGGCTCACCTTACGGCATCGGTCTCCCGAGGAATTGAAGGCTTACGCCGCTCTTGAGAAGAAGATGCCGCAGTTGGAGCGGGTTGAAATTCTTCCCTCACGTTATCGATTGGAAACCAAGCGTGATCATCATCAGGTGGTTGTGATGGCCACCTTCAAAGATGCGACGACTCAGGATGTAACGGCCTTTAGCCAGCTGAAGTTGGCTGATCCCAAGCTGGTGTCTCTTGAACGGGATGTGATCAAGCCGAATGCTGATGCGGGGCAGACGGAGTTGGTTGCAACGCTGGGAGGTCAGACGGTGAAGGCGGTGGTGGAAGTGGTCCAGGGACACCAAGATCGTGAGATCTCGTGGCGGTTGGATGTGATGCCGGTGTTCATGCGTGGAACATGCAACTCGGGTGGTTGTCATGGCGCCGCACGGGGTAAAGATGGCTTCAGGCTTTCCTTGTTCGGCATGGATCCGGCAGGTGATTACGAACGGGTGACACGGGAGATGCCGGGGCGACGGATCAATCTGGCGATACCTGAAGAGAGCACGATTATTGAGAAGGCTATCGGAGCCGTTCCACATTCGGGGAACCAGTGTTTTGATGATAAGAGCGAGTACTATCGGACGCTTTTGGACTGGATCAACAAAGGAGCCCCAAACGACAAACCTGAAGTGGCGAAGGTAACCGGGATTGAGGTTTTTCCGAAGCAGATGGTGCTGGAAGGTGCGGGTAGCAGGCAGCAGATGACGGTGCGGGCGTCCTATTCGGATGGCACTGATCGTGATGTGACATCGCTAGCCTTGTATATGTCGAACAATGATCCGGTGGCATCCATCGATAAGAATGGCATGATTCAGTCGGGTGATCGGGGGGCGGCTTTTGCGCTGGCCCGGTTTGATGTTTACAGTACGACGGCGCAGGTGATTGTCATTCCTGACAAGATCCAGTATGAGAGGCCGAAGCTGGCGGAAGCGAATTATATTGATACGCTGGTGAACGAGAATCTGCACAAGCTGCGGATTGTGCCGAGTGAAGTCTGCTCTGATGAAGTGTATGTCCGGCGGGCGTTCATTGATGTGGCGGGGGTGTATCCGAAACCGGAAGATGTGCGCAAGTTTTTGGCGGATCCCAATCCCAAGAAGAGAGAGGTTTTGATTGATGAGCTGACTCAGCGGAAAGAGTTTACTGAAGTGTGGGTGATGAAGTGGGCTGAGCTGTTGCAGATTCGTTCAGGGATCGCGGGTAACAACAATCAGCCGCCGTTTTACAAGAACGCGTTGCTTTACTACAATTGGTTGTCGGAACGTATCGCGAAGAATATTCCGTTGAACGAGATTGTGATCGAGTTGCTGGCTGCTTCGGGTGGTACGGTATCGAGTCCTGCGGTGAACTTTTACCAGACGGAGTTGGATCAACTGAAGTTGACGGAAAACGTGGCGCAGGTTTTCATGGGGATGCGGATTCAGTGCGCGCAGTGCCATAACCATCCTTTTGATCGGTGGACGATGGATGATTACTATGGGTTTAAGGCGTTCTTCTCTCAAGTTGGCCGCAAGAACACCGATGATCCGCAAGAAGTGATCATTTATAACAACAAGAGTGGGGAGTCGAAGCACTTCCTGACGCAGGCGGTGATGAAGCCGAAATTCTTGGGTGGGGCAACGCCTGAGCTCAAGCCTGGGGAGGACAGGAGGAAGGTGCTGGCGCATTGGATCGCGTCGCCGGAGAATCCTTACTTTGCGCGTAACATTGCTAACATCATGTGGGCGCACTTCTTTGGCGCGGGGATTGTTGAGCCGGTCGATGATGTGAGAGTTTCGAATCCGCCGTCGAATCCGGAGTTGTTGTCGGCTTTGGCGAAGAGTCTGACGGATTACAAGTTCGACATGCGCCGCATGGTGAAAGACATCTGTGGATCGATGACCTATCAGCGGAGTTCGCAAGTGAATGAGACGAATGCATTGGATAAGAGAAACTTTTCTCGTGCGCAGGTGCGGAGGGTTCGTTCGGAGGTGCTGTTGGATGGGATCTCGCAAATCACTGAGACACCGAACAAGTTCCAGGGGCTGCCATTGGGTGCACGGGCGGTTCAGATCGCGGACGGAGCGGTTTCGACTTACTTCCTGACGACGTTCGGACGGGCGAAGCGGGAATCGGTTTGCTCTTGCGAAGTGAAGATGGAGCCGACGTTATCCCAAGCGCTGCACTTGATGAATGGGGATGCGGTGCATGATCGAATCAAGAGCGGGAAGATTGTGGCGCGTTTAGTCTCTGAGAAGAAGACGGATCGCGAGATCGCGGATGACTTGTTTTTGAGAGTGTTTGGGCGACCGCCCATTGAGAAAGAGTGGGCGGCCATTCAACAGGCGGTGGCGGACGCGCCTGAGAGTCGGCAGGCAGTACTTGAGGATCTCTTCTGGGCTTTGCTGAACTCGAAGGAATTTTACTTCACCCACTAAGCTGAGACTGACTGCGGAATGTCGCTTTAGGAAAAACGGGTGTGCTGGGACTCGACAGCCAGCGTGAGCTTTAACTTTCCATTCATTTATGAAAATTCGGATTTTATTTGTACTGACACTTTCGGGTTCATTGTGCCTCGTCAATGGAGCGGACGAGAAGGTGACTTATGAGGACCATGTGAGGCCCATGCTGGAGAACAAGTGTTTCTCCTGTCACAACCCGGACAAGAAGAAGGGTGATTTGGACCTGACGACTTTTGCAGGGACGATGACCGGTGGAGCTGGGGGGATCGTGGTGGATTCGGGCAATCCGGAAGGGAGTCGGCTATGGACGACGACGACTAAAAAAGAGGAGCCATTCATGCCGCCTGAAGGCTCGCCTTTGAGTGCAGCGGACATTGAGGTGATGGTGAAGTGGATCAACGGAGGGTTGCTTGAAACGAAGTCCAGTTTGGCGCGGAAGTCTGACAAGCCGAAGGTGGATTTGACGGTTGCTGTGTCGAGTGGGAAGCCGGAAGGGCCGGTGGCGATGCCGGAGCACGTATTGCTTGAGCCGGTTCGGGTGACGGCGCGGACGACAGCGGTGACGGCTATGGCGGCGAGTCCGTGGGGACCGTTGTTGGCGATCGCAGGGCCGAAGCAGATTTTGCTTTATGACACGGACAAGCAAGTGCTGGCGGGAGTGCTGCCTTATGAGGAGGGCTATGCGCAGTCGTTGCGGTTCAGTCGCAATGGATCGTTGTTGATTTTGGGGGGCGGGCGTGGTGGGAAGTTTGGTCATGCGGTGGTTTGGGATGTGAAGTCAGGCCGGCGCGTGACGGAGGTGGGCAAGGAGTTTGACTCGGTGATGTCAGCGGACATTAGCGCGGATCAGAAGATGATCGTGATTGGCAGTCCGTCGAAGAAGGTGAAGTGCTATGACACGGCGACAGGTGAGGAGCTTTACTTGATAAGCAAGCATACCGAGTGGGTCTTGAGCACGGTGTTTAGCCCGGATGGAATTCTTTTGGCGACGGCGGATCGGAACGGCAACGTGATGGTTTGGGAGGCTTCGAATGGCGGTGAGTTTTTCCAGTTGGGGCAGCATAAGGCCGCGTGTGTTGACTTGGCGTGGCGGGCGGATTCGAATGTGCTGGCATCGTGCTCGCTGGATGGGAGCATCTCAGTTTGGGAGATGACTGAGGGCAAGCAGATCAAGACGTGGGCAGCGCATGGGGGGGGCGTTTTGTCAGTTTCGTTCACGCCGGATGGGAAGTTGGCATCATCGGGTAAGGATGGATTGGTGCGGTTGTGGGACATCAATGGCAACAAGCTGGGCGAGGGAAAGAGTCAGGGAGATCTCGTTACGAAGGTGGTCGCTTTGCATGACAGCAAGGCCTTGGTATCGGGCAATTGGCGCGGTGAGGTGTTGGGGTGGAACATTCCTGATTTTGCGGCGAAGGGGAGCTACACGGCCAACCCGCCGTTGATTGCGCAGAGGATTGTTGAAGCGGAAAAGACAGCGGCTGATTTGGTGGCGGCTCTTCCCGCCTTGGAACAGAAGGTGGCGAAGGCAGGTGAGGCGGTGAAGGCGGCTGAGGTTGCTGCTGCAGGAGCTAAAAAGCAGGCTGCGGACTGGACGGCGAGAAAGGGGCAGGTTGAGGCGGAGTTGAAAGAGCTGCCGGGCAAACTTGCCGCGTTTGAAAAGGCGATCCAGGAGGCGCAGGCGAAGCGCGCGGCGCAGGCGGAGGTGATCAAAAAACATGGTGAGGCGGTGACTCAACTGAAGGCTGCGGAAGTGGCTTTGGGGGAAATCAAAAAAGGTCGTGAGGCGTTGAAGGCTCCAGAGCAGCAGGCTCAGGCGGCTGAGATGGATAAAAAGATCGCCGAACAACAGGGGCGAGTGGATGCTTTGAAGAAGAGTGTGGCGACAGCACCGGGGGATTTGGCGGGAATTGATGCTGAGGTCAAAAAGGACCAGGAGGCGTTGGTGGCGGGGCAAGGGGTGAAGCCGGCCAGGGAGAAGGAACTGGGAGATTTGAGCAAGGCGTTGGCAGACGCGCCGAAAGCCATTGAAGCAGCTGATAAAGTGGTGGCTGATGCCAAGGCTGCTTTGGCAGCGTCTGAGGCTGGGGTGAAGCAACAGCAGGCGATGGTGGCTTTTTATCAAAAACTGCCCATCTCGTTGCGCGCGGCTCAGTTCAATGTGGGAGTGCTGAGTGAGAAGGAGAAGCTGGCGAAATTGGATGGGGAAGTGACGGGCTACACGAATGCTGTGACGGACATTGAAGCCAAGCGAGCGGCGGCGGTGAAGCGTTTGGAAGAGTCCAAAGTGATTCTTGCTACAGCCACGGCGGCGGCTCCTCAGGAGGAGGCGACCCTTCAGAAGCTGAAGGCAGAGCATTCGGCTCAGGATCAGGCGATGGCGCCGAGTCGTGAAGTGGCGAAGGCGGTGACGTCTAAGGTGGAAGCCAAACGGAAGGAAGTGGCTGTGAAGGACGGTGAGGTGGCGGCGATTCTGAAACAGCGTGAGGCGGATGTGGGAGCGGCGAAAAAATCGGCGAGCGATGTGGCGACGAGTTTGGAAGAGTTGAAGAAAAAGGTGATCGAAGTGACGGGGAAAGTGGCGGCACCCCAAAAGGGAGTGGAGGATGCCAAGGCGAAAGTGGCGCAGTTGGAAGCGGCGATGAAGACGGCACGAGAAGCGGTAAAGAACCAGGAAGGGTCGCTGGGAGGGAAAACCCAGGCGGTGGCTGAGGGAGAGGCGCAGTTGAAAAAAGTGATGGAGGCACTCGCCGCCGAAACGGGAGCGCATGAGGCGGCTAAGAAAGCTCTGGCGGATGCAACGGCGGCCAAGGCTCCGCCTGAGGCTTTGGCAGCTGCGGCAGCGCTGGAAAAGACTGCCAGCGAGAAGGTTGCGGCGGCGAACAAGGTAAAAGGGGAGGTGGAGGGCGCTCTGGCTGCTGCGAAGTTGGCGGTTCAAGGCGTGACGGGCGAAATTGCGAAAGGGAAGGCCTCGCAGGTGAGTGTGGGCAAGGAACTGGAGGGTGCGCGAGCTGCTCTTGGGGCAGCTGAAAAGGCAGCGGAACCGCTGAAGGGGCAACTGGCCAGTTTGAATCAAGAAATTGAAGCGCGAGGGAAGGCGTTGATTGAGAAGCAGGCGCAGGTTCCTGTGCTGGAGCAGGCGTTTGCGGCAAAGCTTAAGCCGGTGCAGGAATCGCTGGTGCCTTTAAAGCAGGCGTTGGTTGCGGTCGAGGCTGAGTTGAAGGCGGCGCAGGACAAGCTGGGCGGGGAGCAGAAGGTTTTGGATGCGAAGGGGGCCGAGGTGGCGGCGGCGACGAAGCAACTGGAAGAGACGAAGAAGCGTCGGGCGGATGCGGAGGCGGTGATTGCGGCGGCGACGAAAGAGGTGCCAGCGTTGGATGCTTCGATGGCGGAAGTTCGGGCGGAGCTTGGGAAGTTGTCGCCGATGCTGGAGCCGCTGAAAGTGAAGGTGAAGCAATTGGAGGAGCAGTACTTTGGGATGCTGCCGAAGTAGAGTTGAGCCTTTCGCCGGCTCAAGGCTAGGGGTTGGGCGTGGCCGGGGTGAAGGGGTCGTTCTCGGGGATGGGGTTGAGGGAGAGGATGTAGCCGACGAGGTCTTTGAGCATTTGGTCGTTTTCGATGAAGCTGGAGGTGAAGACCATTTTGGCGCCGTTGAGATCGCCTTTGGCGGTGCCGCGGTGGCCGGTTTTGAATTTGGTGAGTTGGGCGGTGAGGTACCAGCCTTGGAGGCCGTAGAGGGGTGGGCTGCCGAAGGCGAGTTCGCCGCTGGCGTTGTAGCGATGGCATTCCATGCAGCGCATTTCGAAGAGGTATCTGCCTTCTTTGATGTCTGCGCCCTCGACGGTGAGGACGCGGGGGATGACGAGAGGCATGGATTCAACATGGGCGGCGACGCTTTCGACTTGGGTGGCTTGGAGGGCTTTGGCGATGGCGGCCATCATGATGCCTTGAGGATCTGAGGGATCGTTGCCGCGGCGATTTTCGCGGAAGCTGGCAAGTTGATTGCGGATGTAGTAGGCGGGTTGATGGGCGATGGAAGGCGTGCGCAGTTCGTCTTTGCCTTCGCCTTTGGGACCATGGCAGGCGGCGCAGGTTTGCTCGAACAATTTGGAGCCCATGAGGTCAGGTGAGACAGGGACCTGAGGTGGGGGTGGCGGTGCGGGTTCGCATGCCTGGACTTGGCAGGCAAGCAAGAGGATACTGATGAGAAGGACGAGGCGGTGCATGAGGGTGAAACGGGAGATGTTGCACGCTATCTGCAACATTGCCGTATCGAGTGGGTGAGTTGATCATTCTGGGACAAGATCAACACAGGAGGGAGCAATCGAGGTCAGGTGTCCCTGGGCTGGAGCAAGAAGGCTGCGCGCGACAAGGAGCCGAGGTTATGGACGTTGGTGTAGCCTTGCGCTTTGAGGCGGCTTCTGGCCATGCCGCTGCGGGTGCCGCTGAGGCAATGAAGCAGGATGGGTTTGTCTTTGTCCGGGGCGACGGATTTGATGCGGTCAGTGATATCATCGAGAGGCAGGTTCACTGCGGAGGGGAGGCTGCCGGAGTCGAATTCCTGGGGGGAACGGACGTCGATGATGATCGCGCCGCGGGCGAGGAGTTCCGCCACTTGCGGAGCGGTGATTCGACTGGCGAGTTTGATCAAATAGAAGACAAACGTGACTGCGATGAGGGCAAGGAGGATGCGGTTTTCCAGGGTCATACGGAGCGGGCTTGGGTGATGAAGGCGCGGACTTTGTCGAGGTCTTTGATGCCGGGGGAAGATTCGACACCGGAGGCGACGTCGATGGCGGCGGGGCGGGTCTGGGTGACGGCTTGGGCAATGTTTTCTGGGGTGAGTCCGCCGGAGAGGATGAGGCGTTTTTGGGGGAAGCGCTGGCGGGCGAGTTCGAAGAGGTGCCAGGGGAAGGGTTCGCCGACGCCGCCATAGAGGCCGGGGTTGAACGCATCGAGAAGGATGTCTGGGCAGGGATAGTCGGAGATGGCGAGGAGGCTGGATTCGTCGCGCACCTGAAGGGCTTTGACGATGTGGACGCCGCGGGCCATGAGTTTGGCGACGTCTTGTGGCGATTCGTCACCGTGGAGTTGGATGCTGTGGAAGAGGCGGCTGGTGATGAGGGAGTCGAGAAGTTCTGCGTCGGGATTGACGACGACGGCGATGAGGGCTGGGCCGGCGGTGAGGGTGGGGAGCCAGGAGCGGGCGGCGTCGAGGGGCAGGTAGCGTTTGGAGTGGGGCCAGAAGTTGAAGCCGATGGCATCGGCTCCGGTGGCGATGACGGTTTTGGTTTGATCGAGGCTGGTGAGGCCGCAGATTTTGATGCCGAGACGATCAGGTGGAGGAAAGGCGGGCATGGGGCTGCTTTAGGGCAGGGGTGGGAGGAGGTTTTGGGTGAGGGAGAGAAGGCTGTCGAGCTTTGGGGGAATGGTGAGGTGACCGCGGACACGGGCATCGCGTTGGAGGTCGTAGATTTGGGAGACCTCGGTGGGACGGAGGAGGTAGATGATGGGGGGGGCGGTGTGGGTGCCGGGGTGGGCGTAGGGGTAGGCCTTGGCGAGGAGGCGGTCGAGAACGATGCCGGAGAAGGGTTGCAGGGGGAGGGCGATGAGGAGGAGCGCGTATTCGCGCCGGAGGCACATTTCGAAGGCGCTTTCGGCGTTTGGGGTGTCATCGACTTCGCAGTGCCGGAAGGAGATGAGGGCCTCCCGGATCACGCGGCGGTAGGGGAGGCTTTCTTCGACGATGAGGACGCGGGGGGGCATTGCTATGGGTGCATGCTAACCCGCGCGAGCCGGAATGCGACTGAAACGATGAGGGGATGGGGGCCGCATTCTGACGAATGCGGCTAAGGGGGCTACAGGCGTTTGACGCGGAAGTTGCGGAAGGCGACGGGGTCGTTGTGGCCGGCGAAGCCGATGTGGCCGGTTTTGCGGTCGATGCCGGCGGGTTTGGTTTTGACGCCGGAGTAGTCGAGGGTGTCGAGGTCGGCATCGAGGATTTTGGTGCCGTTGAGGGTGACTTTGATTTGATTGCCGCGGACTTCGACTTCCTGGGTGTTCCATTCGCCGGTGGGGCGGAGGAAGCCGCGCTTGGCGCCGAGGACGTGGTAGAGGGAACCGTGGACTTGGTAGGGGGCGAGGGGTTTGCCGGTTTTGGCTTCGTAGCCGTCGGTGTCGATGACTTGGAGTTCGAGGCCGTCTTTGGCGGAGTGGCCGCCGAGGGGGGTGCGGAGGGCGATGCCGTTGTTGCCGGCAGGCGGGAGTTTGAATTCGAAGCGGAGGGTCATGTCGCCATACTCTTCCTTGGTGAGGAGGTCGCCGCCTTTGCCTTGTTTGCAGACGATGTTGCCATCGACGACTTCGTAGTTTTCGACGGCGCCCTGCCAGTTGGAGAGGTCTTTGCCGTTGTCGATGCGGGTGAAGCTTTCTTCACCGGCGGCGAGGGTTTGATTGGCTTCATCGGCGCTGATTTCGCGGATGAAGACGTTGCGCCAGCGGATTTCGCTGCCGTGGGTTTGGAGTTGGATGGGGCCTTTGGCGTAGACGGGGTCGGAGATCCAACCGGGAGGTGGGGATTCGGCTTTGGGGTCTTTGGAGGCTTTTTTGCCGTAGGCGAGGTAGCCGGCTTTTTTGTTGGCGAAGAAGTTCTCGAGGACGGCGTTTTTCACGACGACTTCACCGTTGAGGGTGACGGTGACGCGTTCACCGATCATTTTGATGTGGAAGGTGTTCCACTCGCCGATGGGTTTGTCGACGAGCTTGAGGGGGTTTTTGCCTTCGGGGTTTTTGTTGTTCCAGAGGCCGCCGGAGCCGAAGGGCTTGCCGAGG
>JARXAL010000251.1 GCA_029865835.1 Verrucomicrobiaceae bacterium | reverse complement strand
CCTGAAGACGGGGGAGAATTTGGTGATGCGGTGGCCGGCTCAGATGGTTGAGAAGCCCTCAGTCGGTGGCGCGGATGAGTGAGAGGGCGGCGGATGGGCGATTGATGGGGAAATATGGGAAGGGACGGATCGTGCAGATGCTGGTGGGAGGGAGGTCGAAGGAGGTGGTGGATGCGGGGTTGGATCAACTGACGACGTACGGATTGTTGAAGCACTTGGGGGCTGCGGCGGTGAATCCGCTTTTCAATGAGATGGAGAGGAAGGGACTGATTGAAACGAGTGGAGGGGAGTATCCGCTGGTGTCACTGACAAGTAAGGGTATCAAGCACCTGAAGACGGGGGAGAATTTGGTGATGCGGTGGCCGGCTCAGATGGTTGAGAAGCCCTCAGTCGGTGGTGTGGTGAGAGGGGCAGTGGCTGGAAAGGCTGTGCAGGTTCCGGCTGAGGTGTCGGTGATGGAACTGGGCTTTGATGAGGCCTTGTTTGAGAAGCTAAAGCGGCATCGAACAGCAATGGCGAAGGCGGAAGGCGTGCCGGCCCATCGGATTTTCTCGAATCAAACTTTGGAGTTCATGACCCGGCTGAAGCCGCTGACTTTGGAGGCGGGCAAAAAGATCCGAGGAGTGGGCGAGGTTAAGGCTTTGGAGTATCTGCCGGAGTTTGTCCGGGTGATCCAGAAGCATGTGAATGCCTGACGTACCGGAGCGGTTTAGTCGATGAGATCGATTTGATAGAAGTCGTGGAAGAGTTGGCGGTAGACCTCGCGTTTGAATTTGGGAACCCAGGCTAGTTGGAAGATGCCGGGGGGGATCCAGCGCCACTTGCTGAATTCTTGCTGGTGAGCGTCGAGACAGATGTCGGAGTCGTTGCCGAGGAAGCGGCAGCGGTAATAGGTTTGTTCCTGGCCGCCGTAAATGCCATATTTGAGGCGGCCTTTGGGGAAGGCGTAGCGGTAACCGGAGCGGGACTCGATGATTTCGATATGCTCGGATTTGACGCCAATTTCTTCTTCCAATTCGCGATAGAAAGCGGCTTCGAGAGCTTCACCTGAGTCGACACCGCCTTGGGGAAACTGCCAAGCGCCTTTGACGTTGATGCGTTCAGCAACAAAGATGTCGCCATTGTGGCGCTCAAGGATGGCGGCAACGTTGGGGCGGTAAAGCAGGGGGGCGGAGATCTGCGCTGAAGGGGCTTCGTCGGGCATGTATCTGTTTGGATAGCGCATGTTCCTCGCCATTCCATGCCTTTTTTGCCGATTGAAAAGGTGACTGGATCAAATCACTCACTCACTTAGAAGACAGGTTCTGCCTGGTCTTACGATGAGTTGGCGAGAGTTAATGTGGAGATTTAACCGTAAGGGCCGCTATCGCCGAGGCCGTAGGCGGTGGCCTGGACGTGACCATCGGATTCGTCAAAATAGATGCGGAGCGGGCGGCAGCAGATTTCGCAGTCGTAGTCGACATCGGACGGAAGTTCGTCGAAGTGCGGACAAGGGGCCGAAAAGACTTCGTAACAAGAGGGGCAGGTGACGTCGGCGGTGTGCATTGGAGTTGCTCTTTGAAATTACGCAACCGGGGGTGAGGCAGGATTCGAAGAGTGGAAGATTTTTTTGAGTGTTTCGCGGCGGTAAGCGAAGATTTTTTGCAGCATGGGGCGGACGAAGAGAGGATGGGCTAGTTCACCGAAGGGTTGGAAAGGGAGGGAGTAGTGGACGGTGTCGGTGATTTCACAAGTGGAGCTCGTGAGGGGGGTTATGAGATGGCGATGACGCCAGAGTTTGTAGGGACCTGAGCGTTGTTCATCGATGAAGGAGACGCCTGGGTCGACGTGGGTGATGTGGGTGAGCCAGGTTTTCCAAATGAACGGGGCGAGTTGGATTTGGAACCAGAGCATTTGTCCGGGGAAAACGGGTGCGATTTGGTCGCCGCCAGGGCGGCGCATGGCGAGATCTGGAGGGGTGAGTTGGGCGAGATTAGCAGGATTGGAAAAGAAAGTCCACGCTGTTTCAGCGGAGACGGGGAGTGTTTGAGTTTGATGGAGAGTGTGAATGCTCACAAAAAGGCTACGATTGGGGGGGCGTTGTGGTTTGGATTTCGGGGTTGAGGTTGCCTTTGGGCTGGGTTTGTTTGGATTCGCTATGAAGTATGTTTCAACACGAGGATTGACACCAGCGCATTCGTTTTCGGAGGCGGTGGAGGCGGGTTTGGCTCCGGATGGGGGTTTGTTTTTGCCTGAAGTGCTGCCGTCGATCGCTGACAAGTTGGCGGAATGGGAGGGGTTGAGCTATGCGGAGGTGGCGGCGGAGTTTTTCTCGATCTTTGCGCCAGAGATCTCAAAAGTGGAGTGGCATGAGTTAACGAGGGCGGCGTATGAGAGATTTGAGTCGCCCGATGTGGCGCCGCTGGTGAAGTTGGATAAGCGGACGTATGTCTTGGAGTTGTTTCATGGGCCGACTTTGGCGTTCAAGGATTTTGCGTTGCAGTTGTTGGGGCTGCTTTACAAGCGACAGGTGCGGATGAGTGGTCGACCGATTGCAGTTTTGGGGGCGACGTCGGGGGATACAGGAAGTGCGGCGATTCATGGGTGCATGGGGCAGGAGGGGATCACGATCTTTATCATGTATCCAGATGGTCGGGTGGCGCCATTGCAGGAGCGGCAGATGGCTTGCACGGGAGCGGCGAACGTGTTTGCGATGCCTGTGCCGGGGACATTTGATGATGCGCAGCGGATGGTGAAGGAGGCGTTTGCGGATACGGCTTTCGTTGAGAAGTGCGGATTGTCGGCGGTGAATTCGATCAACATTGCACGTGTTTTGGCGCAGAGTGTTTACTACATTTGGGCGTGGTTGAAGTTGCCTTCGGAGGTGCGTGAGACGGTAGAGTTTGTGGTGCCGACGGGTAACTTTGGGAACGTGTTGGCTGGCTGGCTGGCGAAGCAGATGGGTTTGAAGGTGGGGGGCTTTCGGGTGGCGACGAACCAGAATGACATCTTGTTTCGTTTTTTTACGACGGGACGGTATGAGGAAGGAGTGGTGAAGCCCAGCTTTGCTCCGAGCATGGACATTCAGGCGGCATCAAATTTTGAGCGGTTCTTGTATTTCATGCTGAAGCAGGACACGGCGAAAGTGAGGGCGGTGATGGGACAGATGAAGGCGGGTGAAGTGGTGGATTTTGGTGAGTTGGACACGGGGTTTACGGCATCGCGCATGGATGATGTGGAGATTCCTGGGGCGATTGAGAGAGTGTGGACGGAGTACGGCTACGTGGTGGATCCGCATACGGCCTGCGCTTTCAAAGAGATGGCCCAGGACGGAGTGAGTGTGATTTTGGCGACAGCGAGTCCGGCGAAGTTTCCGGAGGTCGTGATGCAAGCTACCGGGTCAGAGCCGACTCATCCGGCTTTGGAACTTCTGAAGGGGAAGGCATTGGTGAGGCATCCTTTGGCTGCTGATGTTGAATTGGTGAAGGCGTTTGTTGCGGAGCGAGTTTGAAAGGGCGGGGATCTCCGGTGGTCAAGAGGGTCGTCATTCGCTGGAGCAAGGCGGGATTGGCGATGGTTTCCTGTCCGGAGCGGTGCCTTTCATCAAGGCGAGTGAGGATGGCGTTGGCGGATTTTTTATCGCCAAGTTGAAGCCAGGTCTCGGCGGCGAGAATGAGTGCGTTCAAATGGCGGCTGCGAACGGGTGAAAGGCTGGGGTCCATTGTGGCGATGAACTCATAGAGGGTGACGGCGGCCTGGAGTTGGCCTGTGACTCGTAGGGCAGCGGCGAGTTGAAGGAGATCGCCTTGTGGGTCGCTGCCGAGCCAGCGATCGTTTAAGGACTGAGCAAGGGCGAGTACATCCGCCGAGGTGGGGGATGGGCCGTTGTTTCTTGGCTTGGTTGCGCGTTCCAAGGCGGTGAGGACCTTGTGTGGGATCGTGGAAGAAGGTTTTTGGCCGTGTTCGATTCGGAATTGTTCGATGAGGGGGATTCCAAGCTGATGCGTTTTGAGGATGGAGGCGCGGGTTTGTGTGAGACCGCGAGCTTCGGTTGAAGCCGCCTGCATGAAGGCGAGAGCGGTTTCGATTTGTGAACGGTCCGAGTTCATTTCGGGATCCTCTGCCATGGTGGAGAGGATCTCTTTCATGGTTCGGGAGGCGGTGTGGGCGTTGTTGAAATTTCCGCAAAGGGTGGAGTTGAGAATGAAGCGCGAACGATCCAGCCAAGCTTCGTTGGGGATGGGATTCATTTGCCATTTGAGTTTGGCGGAGGTGTCGAAGGAGGCGGCGGCCTGCGCGTGCAGACCGGCGGCTTCGTAGTTGTCTGCGAGGGCGCGATGAACGAGGTGGATGCGTTCGGATTGAGCGGTGCGCGAGACTGCATCGAGGGCGACCTGGGTTACTGCGATGGCCTCGGCATTTCGATCCTGGGCTGTCAACAGACGGGAGATGCCGACCCTCCAATCGGACAGTGACGGAGAGTCTGTGCCTTTGGCGCTCGTTTGGAGATCGATGGCTTTTTGCAATGAGGTGATGGCGGCGGGAATGTCCCGTTTTTTGACGAGGAGGGTGCTGCGACTCTGATAAATGGTGGAAGCATTGTGTTTTTGCTCAGGTGTTTCCATGGGCAGGTCACGAAGAACCTCCAGGTAGGTTTGTTCGGCATCGTCGAATTTTTCGGCAGTGATGAGGGCTTCGGCGTGAGTGCGAAGAAGGACCGGCCAACTGGAGTGTGCTCGGGTTTCATCGGTGGCTGTTGAACGAATATCGTCGAACTCGAGCAGGGCTTCATTGAGGCGCCCGGACTTGGCCCAGACATCGGCTCGTTTTCTTCGGACCAGAAAGAGGCGGCGGGGTCCGTCTTTCCTGTGAAGCTGGGATTGCCAGTAGTGGACTAGGTCATCAAATTCGCGGTGGCTTTCTGAGTAATGGCCCTGGAGATAGAGAGTTCTGGCGTAGTCTTCGCGGATGTTGAGGAGTTCAGGGTCATTGGCAGGGCGGGTGTCTTGCAATGATTGGAGTTGCTGTGCGATCAATGGGTGGGCCATGGAGTCGCTACGAAGGGCTCGGAAGATGAGCGCGGTTCGGCCGGCGATGGCTTGATTGACTTCGGGGTCGGAGGAAAAGCTTTCGGCGTTGGATTGAAGTTCTTCCAGGGCGAGGCGCAAGGCTTCAGGATTCTTACCGTTTTTGACGTGCTCGCCGGTGCGCTGCAGGAGTTGGGTCAAGAAATCCAGAGTTTGCTCGGCTTTTTGGGTTTGAGTTTCGGAGAGGGCCCGCAGTTGGTCGGCTTGCAGGCGCATCCTGGATTCGCGCATGTAGGCGTTGCTGGTTAGAGCCGTCGCGATGGCGAGGATGAGGAAGAGAGCGCTGGCACCGAGAACGACGATTCGGTTGCGACGGATGAATTTGGTGGCTGTTAGAAGGGAGGATGGTTTACCCGCGGTGATGGGGCGATCGGCGAGGAGGTTGAGGATGTCTGCGGCGAAGGCATCAGCGGATGCGTAGCGATCCGAACGATTGTGGGCGAGGGCCTTGAGAAGAATCCAATCGAGGTCCCCTTTGAGGTGGTGAGTGAAGTCAGGGACAGTTGACTTTCCTTGAGGGTGCTTTGCCAGGGAACTGGGTCGTTTGAGGTCGGTATGGGGCGAGTGCTGGAGGCGACCCAGCAAGGTGGACGTTTTTCCGTGGGCCATGCTTTGGGGTGTCTGGCCGGTCAGTATTTCATGCAGGACGACGCCTAGAGCGTAGATGTCGGTGCGGGTATCGAGATCTGGATTGCCCGGGACAGCCTGTTCGGGGCTCATGTAGTCGGGGGTGCCGAGCAGGATATCGCCCCGGGTGGCGAGCTGGGATTCGGGGAGTGAGGCGGACTCGAGAGCTTTAGCGATGCCGAAGTCGATGATTTTCGGTTGAGGGGCGCCATCGATATCGATGACCATGATGTTGGGCGGTTTGAGATCGCGATGGAGGATGCCTTTTTGGTGGGCATGCTGGACGGCCTTACAGACATCGACAAAGAGTCGAAGGCGATCCGGTAGGGAGAGTTGGTGTTGTTCGCAGTAGGTGGTGATGGGCAGGCCATGGACCAACTCCATGACGAAGTAAGGGCGACCTGTGGAGGTGGTGCCGGCGTCATAGACGGAAGCAATTCCCGGGTGATCCATGAGTGCCAACGTTTGGCGTTCGACATTAAATCGAGCGACGACCTGGAGGGTATCCATGCCGACCTTGATGACTTTGAGAGCGACTTGGCGGCGGATGGGGGTGGTTTGTTCGGCCCGCCAGACGAGGCCAAAGCCACCTTCACCGAGTTTTTGACAGAGGGTGTAAGGGCCGATGGTTTGGCCGGGTTGATTGGCGTAGGCGGATGGGTCTGAGGAGAAAAGGTCGTCATCAAGGGTGTCATCGCCCGGCGTCATGGCCACGCGGAGAAGGCCTGCCCATTCTCCGACAGACACGGTCTCGGGTTCGGAAGTGGATGGGGTGCGGGGGTGATCTGACACGGGAGACGAGTGTTTTATCGCGTAAGGACCTGAAACAAGGCGCGCATTTCCTCTTGAATCAGAAGGGGGTCATTGGTGCCGATGGTTTGACCGATTTCGTTCATGATGAGTTTGCGATAGTGCTGGCGAGTTCGATGGAGGGCGGTGCGGAATGCCGATGGGGAGAGACCGGCAGCGGAAGCGGCGGCATCCATGTCGGCGTCGGCGGCGTCATCATTGAGAGGGAGGAAGGCGCGGAGGGATTGGAAGCGCTCCGTTTGCCCGTGTTCGGAGAAGAGTTGTTTGAGGCGGTCGAGAGCGCGCTGGATGAGGTTTTGGGCCCATTGGCGGTGGTAGATGACATCGGGCGGCAAGTCCAGCGATTGGATTTCGAGTTGGTATTGACCTTCAGGATTGGGCAAGTCGAGCGGGATGTGAACGGATGCTCCGCCGCGTTTTAGGCGGGCGTCGTGGTTGTGGCTATTGTTGAGGCTGGCGGTGAAATGGGTGAGGAGGAGGGTGCGGAGGTGGCCGCGAGATTGCTCGGCTTTGGCGAAGAGGTCGGAATCGAGGATGGTGCACATGAAATCTTGCACAGCGTCTTCGGCTTGTTGCTGGGAGTGGCCGCCCTTTCGAGCGAAGGCGTAGAGGGGGAACCAGTAGGCTTTGCAAAGGTCTTGGAGAGCATCGGACCGCTCCTGATCGGAGCCCGAGCGCACCTTTTGGATCAGGGTCCACCGGGTCTTGGGGAAGCTGGTGGATTGAGAATTCATCTATTGGGCAACATGAATAAAACGAGCGATAAATCGAGGGTCTGTCAACCAGGGTTGAGGTGAGTTTTGGGACGTTCCCAACGAAGGATGGGGGAGGGTGAGGGGCGCGATGTGCATTCCCGATAGTTTTCCGTGCGACAACAAGCTTCCCAAGGTGCGTTTCATTGATCTATCCTCAAACCATGACTGCTGTAAAAACCTTTCTATTCGTTGCCGCTGTGCTGGGCGTTTTGCTTCCGACAACGACGATTCGTGCTGCTGAACCGCTCCGCGTCTTCATCCGCGCCGGGAAAAAGTCACACGGTCCCGGTGCCCATGATTACCCGCAGTTCCTCAAGGACTGGGTGCCGATGCTCAATCAACGCGGCGCGAAGTGCGAGGGCAGCCTCGAATTCCCGACGAAGGAGCAACTTGATCGCACGGACGTGCTCATCCTGCACGCGCAGGAAGCGGGCAACATCAAGATTGGCGAAGAGCGGAAGCATTTGATGGAGTTCCTGGCCCGTGGCGGTGGTGTGGTGACGATTCACGCGGGAGCGGTCTCCAGCGATCATGACTGGTTCAAGAACGTCATCGGCGGCTCTTGGAAGAAAGGCACCACGAAGTGGCTGGAGGCCCCGATGAGCCTCTACTTCACCGATCGTGAGAATCCGATCACCAAGGACATCAGCAACTTTGATATCGACGACGAGATTTACTACGACATGGATTTGCTGCCCGAGGCCAAAATTCTGGCAGCCGCCTACACACCGAACACCCCGCAGGTCAAAGGTGGAAACAAAGAGGCGCAGCAACGTGCCGCCGAAGCCGTGGCGAAGAAGAAAGCGGTGAACATTTATGACATCCAGCCGCAGGTGTGGACTTATGAAAAGGAGAAGTATCGCGCCTTTACTTGCATCCCTGGTCATTGGTACAAGAACTTCAGCCACAACGCCGTGAGAACGATGATCCTGCGCGGCATCGCCTGGGCCGGGAAGCGTGAGAACATCGACGAGCTGTGCAAACCGGCCGAGTTGGGTGATGCGTTGCGCTACGTTGAGGGCGGTTGCCCGAGCCCGCAGGAGCTGCCGAAGGCGCTCGAAGTGCATCCGGAGTTCAATCTCTCGCTGGTGGCTGCTGAGCCGCTCATCAACAAGCCGATGAACATCGACTGGGATGAGAAGGGGCGTTTGTGGGTGGTTGAGACGCCGGAGTATCCGAATGGGTTGCGGCAGTCGAACGTGGATGCGTGGAAGGATAGCGGGGCGATTAAGCCCGGACAATATGAACGCAAACCGCTTGATCAGGTCAGCATTCTTTCCGACACGAACGGTGACGGCGTCATGGACAAGAAGCAGGTCTTTGCAGACGAGATCGAGTTGGCCACGAGCAGTGTGTTTTACAAGAATGGCGTCATTGTCTGCGCCGCGCCAGACATCTGGTATTTTGAGGACACGAACGGAGACGACAAAGCGGACAAACGCAGCAAGTTGTACACCAATCTGGGCAATCGCGATACGCACGCTGTCATCAACAACATGCGCTGGGGTCTGGATGGCTGGGTCTATGCGACGCATGGCTACAGCAGCACTGACGACGTGAAATCTGGCAATGGTAGCAAGGGCTTCGGAGCCATCGGAGCTGGTGTGGTGCGCTTCAAGCCGGACGGCAGTGCGTTTGAGCAATATGCCAGCCGTGGAGGCAACACCTGGGGTCTCGACATCACCAGTGACGGCCAGGTTTTCTACACGCAGCCGACGAGTGGCAATCATTTCATTCACGTTGTGCTGCCGGAGTATGTGCTGGCGAAAGGCAAGCTGCCTGGTGTCATGGGCACGAATGGGATGCTGCCGAAAGAGCCGACGCATCCTGCCATGCATTGGGAGCAGCAGGCCTATGTGCAGATCGACCAAGTTGGCAGCTACACAGCTGCTGCGGGTTGTGCGATTTATGAAGGCGGTGCCTGGCCTGCGAAGTGGAACTACAGCTACTTCACCACCGAGCCCACGCTGAACATCGTCAGCCACTTCATGGTCGAGCCTGATGGAGTGACCTACAAAGCGAAGCGCGAGCCCGGCCGGGAGCAGACTGAGTTCATCCGCAGCAAGAACCTGTGGTTCCGGCCTATTGAAAATCGCGTCGGTCCCGATGGTGCGCTGTACATCGTCGATTTCTGCAACCAGGCGGTGATTCACAATGACACCCGTGGTCCCATTCATGGTCCTGCCAACGCGGCGGTGCGTCCTGATCGTGATCATTACTATGGGCGGATTTGGAAAGTGCAGCACAAGGAGGCGAAGTCGCCTGCAGCCACCGCTTATCGAAACAAGCCGGAGTCAAGTGGCGGTCAAGGTAGTCAAGCTCTGCGGGCTTACGAAGCCGCCAAACAAGGCGCGAACGCCGACAAACTTCTCCACGACTTCGCAGCCGCACAAGACGACTGGACTCGCAGCGCTCTGATCGCCGCAGCAGCCGAAAAACCTGCTGAAGTGATCGCCGCAGCGCTGTCTTCCTCGTCTCCCGAGTCGCTGTCCAATTTCGTCAGCGCTCTTCTTCCCGCCGCGCTGCCCGCGAACGCCGAAAAGCTCATCTCCGCCTGCGCCCAAGCTGATGCGAAGGCTGATCCGGTGAAAAGCGCTATCCTGCGCGGCATCGTCACGAGCATGAATGAAGCTCCCGTATTGTCTCCGGCGCTCTCGGAGGCTTTGAAGAAGCTTCTTGGTCAGCCTTCGCTGGCTGCGGCGACGTTGCCGCTCGTGACAAAGTGGGACAAAGGGGGTGTGCTGGCTGTGGAGGTTAAAGCGCAGCTCGACAAGCTTAGTGCGACCCTTTCGGATAACGCCGCTCCGGTGGAGGCTCGGGTCAATGCGGTGAAGGGTCTCGTGGCCGTTGGAGGTGCTTCGCAGGAGTTTGTGGTTCGAGCTTTAGCTCGCCCGGAAGTTCCTGTGGCATTGCAAGCCGCTATCGTGGCCGCTTTGGACGAAAGCGGAGGCGTGGAGGCTATTGTGCCCGCTTTTGGTTCGCTGAAGCGTGAACAACAAACGCAGGCCTTCGAGGCCATGCTCAAACGCCCTGAGGCCACGGGAGCTCTGCTCGATGCTGTGAAGGCTGGTAGCATTGATCGCGTTATTTTTGCGCCGGGGGATGTTGCGCGGCTGAGGTCGCATCCGAACAAGCAGATCGCGAAGCGGGCGAATGAGTTGTTCAAGGTCGATACCTCCGCCAAAGACGCGATCATCGCGAAACTGGTGCCGGAAGTTGAGAAGGCGGGGGATGCGGTGCGAGGGAAAATGTTCTTCACGGCGGCTTGCGCGGTTTGTCACAAGCTGGGAGACATCGGTGTTGCTGTTGGGCCGCCTTTGGATGGCATGGGCGCGCATGGGCCGGCTGAGTTGCTGGTTCACATTGTGGACCCGAACCGGGAAGTGGATCCGAGTTTTTGGGCATTCAATGTGACCACGAAAAAGGGCGAAGTGCTGCAGGGTGTGGTCACGAGTGAGAACAGCGCCACGGTCACGCTTGCCACCCAGGTCGGTGTGCGCGAGATCGCAAAGAGTGACATTGAGAAGCGGGAGAACACCCAGCGGAGTCTGATGCCGGAAGGTCTCGATGCTCTTGGTGCTGAGTCACTTCGAGACCTCCTCGCGTTCATTGTGGGTGATGCGGCCAAGCAGTTCAGGATCCTGCACCTGGCCGATGTATTCACTGCCGACAGCCGCGACGGCGTCTTCGCCAGTGCGAAACCCGAAGGTGGTCGCGTGAAGCTCAGTAAGTTCGGCAACGTGAAGGTCGAAGGCGTGCCGTTCTTCATCCAGGATCCCGCGAAAAGCTCCACTGGGGGCAATTTGATCGTGCTCAAAGGCGGCCCCGGCAAAGACAACCACTCGCAGACCTTCCCCGCGAAAGCTGAGTTGGCTATCAATGTCGCTGCGAAGCGTTTGCAGATTCTCAGTGGGGTGTCCGGTTGGGGTTGGCCCGCCGTGCAGGATGAAGCGCCTGCGCTCAAGGCAACGGTCGTTTATGAAGGTGGCGAGAAGGAGGAATTCACCTTCGTCAACGGCATCCACTTCAGCGATTACATCCGCCCCGTTGACGTCCCTGGGTCCAAAGGCATCGAAGGTCTTGCTGACGGTCAGGAGCCGCGCCTGCTCACGCTGGAACTCACGAAGAAAGGTGTCGCCAAGACTTTGATTCTGGAAAGTCCTGCTGAGAACAAAACGCCGCCGGTCATCTTGGCGGTGACGGCGGACATTGAGGGTAGGGGACCGGCACCGCTTGATGCGGACGTATCCAAAAGGCCGCCGCCGCCTGCGAAAGGCAAAGGAAAGGGCAAAGCCAAAAGCGAAGCCGTCAGCACTCCTGAAACAGGCCCCAAAGAAGGAGGCAAAGGCGATGGGCCGCTTGTTCCTGCGGCTCCGGTGCAGTGGGAAGCTGGCAAAACGCGTGTGCTCGTCATTGGCGGGGGATCCTCACACAACTTCAAAGACTTCTTTGGCAGCACCGATGTGGCCACGCTGAAGGCGGGCGGGTTCAGTGTGCATTACACGGAGGATCGGGATCAGGCGGCGGCGGAACTGGCGAATGCGGATGTGGCTGTGATCAGTGTGAACCGGAAGTTTTTTGATACGACGGTGTATCGCAAGGCGCTGTTTGATTTTGCGGCTGCCGGGAAGGGCATTGTGATGCTGCATCCGGGGACGTGGTATGGTTTTGCTGGTTGGCCGGAGTTGAATGCGCAGATCGTGGGTGGTGGGGCGCGGGGGCATGACAAGATTCATCCGTTTGAGGTGAAGACGGTGAAGGCTCATCCGGTGATGGAGGGGGTGCCGGCGAGTTTTACGATTGAGGATGAGTTGTATTATGTGAATGCGGAGGCGGATAAGACTCCGGCTGGGACGGCGAAGATCGACGTGCTGGCGGAAACGAGTCCGAGTGACAAGTATCAGAAGTCGCATCCGAGTGTTTGGATCACGGAGCATCCGAAGGCGAGGGTTGTGGGGATGGCGCCGGGGCATGATGCGCGGACGCATGACCATCCGGGGTATCGGCAATTGCTGATCAATGCGGCCAAATGGGTGAGCGGGAAATAGACTTATTCTCGAAATGCTTTTCACTTGAGCCTGCGGCGGAGCAAAAGGACCCTCTTTTTGAGAACCGCTCGAAGGGGGGCGATATGATGCTAAAAAAGTCAGGCAAGGGAGTTGCATCTGGGAAAAAGTTCTCTATTTTCTCTTCCCGTGCTTGGCACGGTGTGATCTTACTCCGTGGTGTAATGGTAACACAGCTGATTTTGGTTCAGCTATTCAAGGTTCGAGTCCTTGCGGGGTAGCCACTCTCACCAGTTCGAGAGTGCTTCGGGCGGAAGGAGTGCCATTGGCAGTTTGAACCCGAACTGCCACGGTTGTTGGCTCACCGTCATTCGCCGTGGAAACGCGGGATTTCTTCGTGCTCAATCGCCTAGGTACGCTGCTCTCACTTGGGGATTCTTGAGCAGGGCGGCGGCGGTGTCTTCGAGGATGACGCGGCCGGATTCGAGAACGTAGCCGTGGTGGGAGATGCCCAAGGCGAGGTTGGCGTTTTGTTCGACAAGCAGAATGGTCAGGCCGCGCTCCTTATTGATGGCGACAATCTGATCGAAGATGGAGCGGACCAGAATTGGTGCGATGCCGAGCGAGGGCTCATCGAGCATGAGGCATTGGGGCTGGCTCATGAGGGCGCGGGCGATGGCGAGCATTTGTTGCTCGCCGCCTGACATGGTGCCGGCGGCTTGTTTGATGCGTTCTTTCAACCGGGGGAAGATGGTGAAGGCATAGTCCATGTCGGCGGCGATGCCGGCCTTGTCGTTGCGAAGATAAGCGCCCATGCGGAGGTTTTCGGCGACTGTCAGGTTCGCGAAGACCATTCGGCCTTCGGGCACATGGCAGAGGTGTCGGGCGACAATCTTGTGAGCGGGTTGGTTGGTGATGTCTTCGCCCTTGTAGGTCACGGTGCCTGATTGCGCTTTGATGAGGCCGCTGATGGCTCGCAACGTGGTGGATTTGCCGGCGCCATTGGCTCCGATGAGTGTGACGATGCTTTTTTCGGGGACGTTGAGTGAGACGCCGTGGAGGGCTTTGATCGAGCCGTAGCTGACTTCGAGATTTTGAATTTCAAGCATCGCCCGGCTCCTCCTTGTCTGTTTCGGTGCCAAGATAAGCCGCGATGACTTTGGGGTCGCGTTGGATTTGCTGCGGTGCGCCTTCGGCGATTTTGATGCCGTATTCGAGCACGGCGATGCGCTCGCAAATGCCCATGACGACGGTCATGTCATGTTCGACGAGCATGACGGCGATTTGGAACTTGTCCTTGATGAACCGGATGAGGTGCATGAGTTCCTCCTTTTCCGTGGGATTCATGCCGGCGGCGGGTTCGTCGAGAAGGAGCAACTTTGGGCGGGTGGCGAGGGCGCGAACGATTTCGAGGCGCCGTTGATCGCCATAAGGAAGGCTTTTGGCATCCTCATCGCGCAAGGAACCGAGTTTGAAGATGTCGAGCAATTCCAGGGCGCGGGTCTCGACCTCTTTTTCGAGGGATTTGAAACGCGAGCCACGCCAGAGGGAGGCGCGGACGCCGTGTTTGCAATGCAATTGCATGGCGGCCCGGACGTTGTCGATGACGCTGAGGGAGCCGAAGAGGCGGATATTCTGGAAAGTGCGAGCGATGCCTTGGCGTGTGAGGTCATGCGGTTTGACGCCGGCGATGCTGCGACCGTTGAGGTGGATGTGACCTTCGGTGGGCTGATAGACACCGGTGATCATGTTGAAGGCGGTGGTTTTGCCGGCGCCATTGGGGCCGATGAGGCCGATCAACTCGGAAGGATTCACCTCGAGGCTGAAATTGGACACGGCGGTGAGGCCGCCGAAACGGATGGTGGCACTGTCGAGTTTGAGCAGGGGCTGGCTCATGCGGGTGCCCCTCCCTTTTTGCGAGTCCAGGTGAAGAGGCCCTGGGGGCGAGCCATCATCAGGACGATGATGAGCAATGAGTAGATGATCATGCGATACTCGCTGAACTGGCGCAGCACCTCGGGGAGGAGCGTGAGGATGATGGCGGCCACGACGACGCCAGCGGTGCGTCCCATGCCACCCAGGATGACCATGACGACGATGTCGATGGATTTGAGGAAATCGAAACCGGTAGGCGAGAGGAACTGCTTGTGATGGGCGTAGAGACCGCCGGCGATGCCAGCGAAGAACGCGCCTGTGACGAAAGCGGTGACTTTGTAGCGGACGGGATTGATGCCCATGGAACTGGCGGCGACTTCGTCGTCACTCACAGCGATGAAGCCGCGGCCGTAGGTGGAGTTGACGAGGGCTGAGACGAAGTAGATGGTGAGAGCAGCGAGGCCGAAGGTCCAGCCGAGGGTGGTGTATTTGGGGATGCCCTTGAGGCCGCTGGCGGCGCCAACGGATTCCATGTTTTGAACCACGACACGGATGATCTCGCCAAAGCCGAGAGTGACAATGGCGAGGTAATCGCCGCGCAGGCGCAAGGATGGCACGCCAACGCCCAGTCCGGCGAGGGCGGCCAGAGCACCGCCCGCGACGAGGGCGAAAAGGAAGATGACGGGCTGCAGCGCGGGTGGCAGCATGGGGGAAATGACAAGGGAGATTTTGGCGGCGGTATAACCGCCCACAGCCATGAAGCCGGCGTGGCCGAGGCTGAACTGGCCGGTGTGGCCGTTGATGAGATTCAGGCTGACGGCGAGGATGATGTTGATTCCGATATCGACGAGAATGCCGAGATAGTAGCGATTGAATTGGGTGCTGAACATCGACACCACGACGGCGAGCAAGACGCCCGCGATCAGCCAGCGTTTGGCGCCCGTGATGGAGGATGGGTTGAGGCTGGAAGACATGATCAGACTTTCTCAACGGTGGCTTTACCGAGCAGGCCGGCTGGTTTGAACAACAGGATGAGGATGAGGATGGCGAAGGCGATGCCATCCCGATAATTGGAGAGGCCGGAAATGCCGCCGGCGAAGGTTTCGAGCAAGCCGAGCAACAGGCCGCCGAGGGCGGCACCCGGAAGGTTGCCGATGCCGCCGAGGACAGCGGCGATGAAGGCTCGAAGGCCTGGTTGAACGCCCATGAGCGGGTCGATGCCAGGGGCTTTCAGGGCGTAGAGGATGCCGGCGATGGCGGCGAGTGCGGAGCCGAGACCGAAGGTAAAGGAGATGATGCGGTTGATGTTGATGCCCATCAGCGCGGCGGCTTGCTGATTGAAGGAGACGGCACGCATGGCGGTGCCCATTTTGGTTCGTTGCACGATGAACCAGAGCGCTGCGAGCATGACGAGGGTGGTGACGACCACGACGAGGTCATTGCTCCCGATGACGAGACCACCGAGGTTGAAATCATGGACTGGCAAGAGTTGAGGGAAGGGTTTGGTGTCTGCCCCGAAGACGGCTTTGTGCTGGCAGGTGAACTCGATGAAAAGTGAGACACCGATGGCTGTGATCAACACCGTAAGGCGGGGCCGCTGGCGGAGGGGACGATAAGCGAGGAACTCGATCAGAATGCCAATGCCAGTGCAGATCATGACGGAGAGCAGCGTGACGATCAGGGCACCTGTCAGGGAGGGCAACGGGAAGACGGTGCAGACGGCGGGGGCTAAAAAATACGCGGCATAGGCACCAAGCATGAGGACATCGGCATGGGCGAAGTTGATGAAGCGAAGAACGCCATAGACCATCGTGTAACCGAGGGCAATCAGCGCGTAAATGGAACCGAGCGCGAGGCCGTTGATGAGTTGTTGCAGCAGCCAATCCATGCGGGAGACGGTCCTAGTTTTGCTTCAATGCCGGGTGCTCGGAGGGACTCAGGGGGCGACAGTCTCCAAATACTTGAATTTGCCGTCCTTGACTTGAAGGATGACAGCGGACTTCACGGCGTCGCGCTGAGCATTGATGGCGATTTTGCCGGTCACGGCTTCGAAGTCTTTCGTGGCGGCGAGGGCATCGCGGATGGCCACGCTATCGGTGCTGCCGGCACGCTTGATGGCGTCGGCGAGGAACATAGCGGAGTCATAGCCGAGGGCGGCCATGGCGTCCGGCACTTTGCCATTGAAGCGTTTTTTGTAGTCGGACACAAAGGCGACGACGCCGGGTGAGGCGGCATCGGAGGCGTAGTGAGTGGAGAAGTAGTGGCCTTCGACGGCGTCTTTGCCGATATCGAGCAGGGTTTGGCTTTCCCAGCCGTCGCCACCGCAGAGGGGGATGGTCAGGCCGAGTTGCTTGGCCTGGATGGCGATCAAGGCAACGTCGGTGTAGTAGCCAGGGACGAAGACAGCTTCGGGTGCTGCGCTTTTGATGGCGGTGAGTTGGGCTTTGAAGTCTTTGTCGCCTCCATTGAAATCGAGTTCCGCCACGATTTGGCCGCCATTTTTGATGAAACCCTCCTTGAAGAATTTGGCCAGTCCTTTGCTGTAGTCACTCTTCACGTCGGTGAAGACGGCCACCTTAGTTGCTTTGAGTGTCTTGGTGACGAAATTGGCCATCACGGTGCCCTGGAAGGGGTCGATGAAACAGACGCGGAAGATGCAGTCGCCGGTTTCGGTGACCTTGGGGTTGGTTGAGGCCGGGGAGACCATGGGGATGCCGTTTTGCTGGCAGATGGGAGCGGCTTCGAGGGAGCGGCTGGAGGCGACCTCGCCAAGGACTGCGACGGCGCCGTCTTTGGAGATCAGTTTGTTGACGACGTTGGAGGTTTCACCGGCTTTGGATTGATTGTCTTCGGTGAGCAATTCGACTTTCTTGCCGAGGACACCGCCGGCCGCGTTGAGCGTCTCGATGGCTAACAGAGTGCCTTCGTGGGAGGAGATGCCGAAAGTGGCCTCTTTTCCGGTGAGGGAAGCGAATTCACCGATGACGATGCCACCGTCGCCATTCTTGCCGCAGCCGGTGAAGGATGTCAGGAGGACGAAGGCAGAGGCGCAAGGAAGAAGGAGGCGTCGGTTCATGGGTGCAGGTTAGACAGCAAGCTCCATGCCGACAAGGGCGAAATACGTCAAACTAGGGGGAGTGTTCAGAGGGATGGGTGGCCATCGCGGGGCAGGGGAAGGCTTGGGGTGCCTTAAAGCGTTGTCTGAGGGGGGCAGGTTGGACACCGAATCGCGAATCATTCAACTCTGACTTCGGTGTTTCCCGATTAGACCGGTTCTCGAAATGCTTGTCACCTTGCCCAGCGGCGGAGCGGCCTCATTGGCTGCGTCAGCCGCTTGCCAGCTATTGATTTAATAGCAGGCTGCGCGACTTCCTTGCCACTGAGGCCACTGCGCTCGCCGGATCAAAATGACAATCCTTTCGAGAAACGGTCTAGGATTTGCGGCCGAAGAAGCGACTGAGGATTCCGTTTTTTGAGGGCGGCGGGGCGGCTGAGGTTGTGGAATGGGCGATGGGTTTGAGCGTGGCGCGCGGGGAGGAGGGAGCGGCTTCGGGAAGGGCGGGAGGTGTGTGAGGTTGAGTGGTGTTTTGGGAGGGAATCGGGATGCGGAGGGGGCCGGGGCGGAGGATGGTTCCGGAGTTCGGCTGGGTCCATGATGGGTGGCAGTCGATCAGGGGTTGCCAATGGGTTTGATCGGGGTGCCAGAGGAGGGTGTCAGGAGCGAACGTACCTTTTTCAAACTCGGACTCAATGGCTTCGGAGGAGAAGGGGCCGAGGGCGACGCCGTCTTGGTTGTAGTACCAGTTTTCGAAGTGGCTGGGGGGAGGGGCGGTAGGGGGAGCTTCCATTGGATGGTCGCTGGGGTTGAGGCGTGAACCGCTGGTGCCGATGGCCGGACTCGAACCGGCAAGGAGATTGCTCTCCGGCAGATTTTAAGTCTGCTGCGTTTACCATTTCGCCACATCGGCGGCTGCTTGGGATGGGAGGCTAGACGATGAGGCGGGGGGCGGCAACTGGTTTGGGTGAGTTTGGAGTGTCGGATTTTGTGGGTCGGCTAGGGAGCGACCTTTTTGGGCTGCGGGGCTTTGAGGGCGGCGGGTTTGATTTCGACGCGAATGGATTTGGGCTGGTTGGCTTGGTAGATTTGGTCTTCGAAGGTTTTGGCTTTGGCTTCGAGGTCGGCTTGGAGTTTTTGGAATTCGGGGAGCCAGGTTTCGAGGGCGGTTTTGCCTTCGGGAGTGGTGGCGGCGCGGAGTTTGCCTTTTCGCTTGCCGTAGAGGTCGCGGAGGGGGTGGATGGCTTCGTCGTTGCGCTGTTTGTTGAGGGCGGCGACTTGGGCGGCCTGCTGGCGGGTGGGGGAGTCGGGGTCTTCC
>JARXAL010000241.1 GCA_029865835.1 Verrucomicrobiaceae bacterium | reverse complement strand
ACGCATTCTGCCGCGGATTCATATCGATCGTATGAATCGCCTTCGGACCGTCCAAAAGATAGTCCAGCACGTTGCACCCCGCACTCGTGATCATCACGATCTCACTCTCCGAATCAATCTCCATCACCTGCCTGTCCAACCTCGGATCTTCCCAAGCCGCATTGTAAATCAGGTTGGATCCATGCACCCGCTTGAACACCGCATCATGCGCAGCTCGGGCAATCTTGGATGCGGTTCGGGCAGGCGCGGGCATAGGTGCGGCAGGCATGGGGTAAGCCCTTCCCTCAACTCAACCCGTTTGAACAGCAAAACCCCGTGACAAGAGCGTCACATGTCAAACTCGTCACAAACCCTCTCGCCGCCCTTCCCTCACCACCACCACTTCATCCACCTGAATCTCGCGCACCACCATGGCGCTGCTACCCTGTGGCGCCTCCTCAAAAACCATCGGCTTCCGCTTCACCCCGCCGCCCAACATCCCGCGCAAACCAAGCACACACAACAACCCCACCGATACCACCACACCCACCGCCAGCGCCGCCAGACTCAGCAGCACGATCACGCCGCCCACCACCAGCAAGACGAACCCTGCCAGCACCGCCTTCCAGCCGGAAATTCGAATACCTCGCACTCGGACACTCATCGAAACCACTGATACCTCGAAACCGGCGCGGCACAAGCCCCCGTGTCATGCTTGTCACTCACTTTGCCTTGCAGCTAGCCTATTCTCCAGACTCCTTCCATAGTCTCCTCCGGCAACAACCCAACCGTCTGTTCCCAGCCATGGTCTTCGACGTCGCCCCAAAGGTTCGCCTTCCCCTCAACCGGCACCTCTACCGTTTAGCCCGTCCCTTGATCGAGAGGGTGCTCCACCTTCACAGCTTCAATGCGATCCTCGACGAGGCCAGACTCCTCCATTCAAACTCTTCCTCCGAGAATCAACTTCACTCCTGGCTAAATGCCATCTTGCAAGCCTCTGGAATTCAAACCTTCGTCTCCGATCCATCCAACCCTCAAACCACCCTCCACCCTGGCCCGATCGTAGCCGTCGCCAATCGGCCCTTCGGCCTGCTCGACGCTTTCATCATCGGCCGTGAACTCGCCCGGCTTCGCGGCCAACTGCTCATTCTCGGTTCCCCCTCCCTCGCCGAGACGCCCGAACTCTCACCCTGGGTGCTGCCCTTCGAAATCCGCACCGCCAGCACCAATCCCTATCAAAACCACGCCTCACTCCGTTCCGCTCACCGTCACCTCCTTGCCGGAGGCACTCTGCTCGTTTTCCCGGCCACTGACATCGCCCATTGGCACCCCGGCAAAGGCATCGTCGAATGCCCCTGGAGCGATCACGCCGCCCAGCTCGCCCTCGATACCCGCGCCAGCATCCTCCCGGTCTTTCTTCAGGGACAAAATAGCCTGCTCTTTCAAGGCGCCGGACTGCTGAACTCGCGGCTCCGCAGGACTCTCATGCCCCGTGAATTCTGCTGCCGCCAGCATCAGCAAACCCAGGTTCACTTCGGGTCGATCATCCCTTTCCCTCGCCTGCAAAAGTTCACCTCCGTCAACGCCCTCACCCGCCATCTGCGCCTGCGCACCCTCCTGCTCGGAATCCGACCCTCCACCGCATTCACTTCCACCATCCCCACCGCGTCAAAACCAGCCCCCCGGCATTCCTCACCGCAGGAAGTGATCGCAGAGGTTGATCGGCTCTCCGGAACCAGCGCCGAACTTGCCTGCTCAGGATCACTCAGAGCCCTCGTCGCCAGAGCCTCCGATATCCCCCACCTCCTTCAAGAAATCGGTCGCCAGAGGGAAATCACCTTCCGACTGGTGGGTGAGGGCACAGGCAAGGAGATCGACCTCGACAGCTTCGACTCCTACTACCTCCACCTCTTCCTCTGGGACACCAGCCAGCAACGACTCGTCGGCGCCTACCGTCTCGGACTGGCAGATGAAATCCTACGGCTTCACGGGCCTCATGGCCTCTACACCAGCACCCTCTTCAAATTCAAAGCCCCCTTCCTCCAGCACCTCCATGACGCCGTCGAAATGGGCCGCTCCTTCATCACCCCCGAGTACCAACGCACCGCCGGAGCCCTACCCCTCCTCTGGAAGGGCATCTCCCTCTGGATGTCACGCAACCCCCGCTACCGCAAACTCTTCGGACCCGTCAGCATCAGCCACCACTATGCCACCGCATCCCGCCACCTTATGGTCGAATATCTCAGAGGCCAGTGCGGCAGCAACGAACTGTCACCCCACGTCCGTCCACGCCATCCCTTTCGCCCAGACTCCAGACAGCCCATCCTCAGGGAAATCATCAGCGCACAAATCCAGAGCCTCGAAGACTGCACCACCCTCGTCTCAAACCTCGAAGTGGATCAAAAAGGCCTGCCTGTCCTGCTGAAACACTACCTTCGCCTCAATGGCAAGCTCCTCAGCTTCAACGTGGACCCCGCCTTCTCTTCAGTCGTCGACGGACTCATCCTGGTTGACCTTACCCAGACCGATCCCCGCCTGCTCGCCAAATACATGGGCGAAACCCGCTGCCGCGACTACTTAGCACACCATGGCGTCCACTTGGTTCACTCCCCCGTCGCGCAAGACTAGACCGGTCCTCGAACGGATTGTCATTTTGATCCGGCGAGCACAGCGGCCTCAGTCGCAAGGAAGTCGCGCAGCCCGCTATTCAATCAATAACCCTAGAAACGGGAATGGAAAGGGATGAAGATGGCGTCGTGCTTGGTTCCACAAGGCTTTCCGGTTCGCAGCGGTTGCATCGAAAAGATGATGCCACCCGAGAAGCGGGGAGCCTTGTGGGGCCAATGACGGCGGCAGATTCGCCCTCGGCCATTTCCGTTTTTAGGATAACCCTAGAAACGGGAATGGAAAGGGATGAAGATGGCGTCGTGCTTGGTTCCACAGGGCTTCCCGGTTCGCAGCGGTTGCATCGAAAAGATGATGCCACCCGAGAAGCGGGAAGCCTTGTGGGGCCAATGACGGCGGCAGATTCGCCCTCGGCCATTTCCGTTTTTAGGATAACGCGCAAGCGGCTGACGCAGCCAATGAGGCCCCTCCGCCGCCGGGCAAGGTGACAAGCATTTCGAGAACCGGCCTAAGCATCCAGTTCCGCCACCACCTCTCCCTCCCCCGCCTCATAATGCGCCGACAAAGCCGCATGCAACTCCCCTCGGATCCTGCGCCTCCGACTCTACCGCCAACGACAGCGGCACCTTCCCGACCAGTTCCCCTAAAGATATCGAACGATTCATGTCGCCCACCCTACCCTCAAACTTTCGACCTCACCACGCTCACCTCACTCGAATCCTTTCGAACGCAAAAAGCTCAAACTCGCCGGGATCTGATCCACCGATGTCGGCGACTCATCCTCAATGAAATAATGCTTCACTCCATGCTGACGCGCCGCGGCAAAAATCGCCGTCCAATCCATCTGCCCGGTCCCCAGCACCACATCGTTCGCCACATCCGTCTTCCCGCTCAGCGAACCCGTGGCCACCCCCTTCTTCAAATCCTTCATATGCATGAGCTTCCATCGCCCACTGTACTTCTCCAACAACTTCACCGGATCCTGTCCAGGAAACACGATCCAAAGCACGTCCATCTGAACCGAAACCAACTCCGGCTTCGTCTCCTGCATGAAAAGATCAAACAACGTCCCATCGCCATGCGGCTCAAACTCAAACCCATGCGCGTGATAAAACATCGTGATGCCCTCCTTCGCTAAAGCCTCGCCCGCCTTGTTGAATACCGCCGCCGACTCACGGCACTCCGCCTCATCAAAGGCGTCCTTATGATCGATCCACGCGCAACCGGCATACTTCAAACCCAGCGCCTTGGCCTCCTTCACGACGTTATCGAGATCATTCTGATACCTTCCATACGGAAAGTGTCCACTGACCGCCCTCAGACCACGCTTCTCCAGTTCGACCCTGAACTGCTCGGCACTCAGATCATAAGTCCCCGCCAGTTCCACCTCCTTGATCCCAAACTCTTTCACTCGGTCTAGCGTCCAAGCCACCCCTCTAAGCTTGAACTGACTGCGCAAACTGTAGAGCTGCAACCCCGCCGCATTGGGCGTTTCGACAGCTTCGATCTGGCAGGCAAAACATAAAGCGAGGAACAGGATAACGAATTTCATGGAAGGTCAAAGACGGCGCCCACCAAAGTTTCTTTCGCTACATCTCAACGATCAAGCCCCGCAGCCCTCTCAATCACGAATCCCATCCACCCCTTTCACAGCAGCCCGATGCATCTCCTCAATCATGCTGTTCACCGGAACCCCTCCAATCCGATATCCCGAATCCTCCGTCAGCAAGTCACACGACCTCACCTCCCCGCTGTGCTGCCTCACACCCACCACCTTCCTCCCAGCCACCTCATCCCCGACCTTCAACTGCCTCGCCCTCACTCCGCCAATCCGGTGCATCCCGCACACCTCCACCTCAGCCCCGTCTGAAAACGTCACCACATAAAAACTCGTCGCAGCACTCTCCATATAAGTGTGCTTCTGCAGCACCCTCACCGGCTGCCCTCCATAACCCGTCACCACATCCCCCGCCGTCACCGACCCCACCCGCTTCGGTCCCATCGGTGTGTCCACACACACATGCTCCGGCAAACACGAAAACGCAAATTTGACCCCAGCCAACGGCAACGCCGCATTCAGCAATGGAGCGATCAAATTGCACCCTGTCATACCCGCAGACAAAACCAGCGCGGCAGGCAGTAAAATCAAAAGACGGTGGTTCATTTGCAATCCCTACTCTCCACCACAAAGCAAATTTTGTCACCAACGAACCCATTCCCCCCGCAAGACACCCCAATCCCCAATCCCGCGATCACAAGCCAATTCCCACTTCCATCCTTGCACCCCGCTCGCCAATCCTGCTAATACTGCCCTCCTCACCACCATGAACCGCCGCCACTTCCTCACCTCCACCCTCGGCTCTATCGCCACCACCACCCTGCCCTTGACCGCCATCGAGCCCATCAACCGCGCAGGCAAAAGCCGCATGCAGCTCGGCCTCGCCGCCTACAGCTTCCGCGAGGCCTTCCAGTGGAGTCGTGGCAAAGAGCAAAAACCCAAGGCCGACCGCAAACCCTGGTCCATCCTCGACTTCATCGACTGGTGCGCCGACCACAACGTCCCCGGCGCCGAAGTCACCAGCTACTTCTTCCCACCCGACGTCGACACCGCCTTCCTCCTCGAAGTCAAACGCCACGCCTACCTGCGCGGCGTCCAACTCGCCGGCACCGCTGTCGGTAACAACTTCGCCCTCGGCAAAGGCGAAAAACTCGACGCCGAAATCGCCTCGGTCAAAAAATGGATCGACCACGCTGCCGTCATGAATGCCCCGCACATCCGCGTCTTCGCCGGTCCCGTGCCCAAGGACATCAGCATCGAAGAAGCCGTCGCCAACTGCACCACCGCCTACCAGGAGTGCCTCGACTACGCCGCTAAGAAAGGCATCTTCCTCGGCCTCGAAAACCATGGCGGCATCGTCGCCGAACCCGAGAACCTCGTCAAAATGGTCCAGGCCGCCAACAGCCCCTGGGCTGGCATCAACTTCGACAGCGGCAACTTCCATACCGCCGACCCCTACGCCGACCTCGAAAAAGTCGCCCCCTACGCCATCAACGTCCAGCTCAAAATGGAGATGAAACCCGACAAAGGCGAACCCTCCGAAGCCGACATCCCCCGCCTCCTCGACATCCTCCACAAAGCCAACTACCAAGGCTGGTTCACCCTCGAATACGAAGTCAAAGCCGACCCCTTCATCGAAGTCCCCAAAATCCTCGAGCACCTCCGCCCCCTGCTCGCCTAACCTCACTTCCCAGCCTTAGGCGCCGCTTCCGCCAACTGCTTCTCAAACCATACCGCCACCTCTCCCCGCTCCACCGCCTTCGTCATCTCTTCCAGTGCCGGATGCGCAATGATCGGCTTCAGCCGCTGCACCTCCAAATACACCCGCACCACCTGCTGACACGCCAGCGTCAAACACGAGCGACTGTCCTTGTCGTTCAGCGCCGCATACGCCCCGCTGATCACATACGCCCTCAGCATCTGCGCCCCCGAATTCGGCACCACCTTCTCCATCTCATCCGCCCACACCGTCAACGGCGGTTGGGGCACCAGCACCGGCACCATCGGCGACTTATCCAAATACCCCAGCACAATCTTCGCCGCCTCCTGACCCGACTCCGTCAGCGGGTTCTTCACAAACGCCTCCATCGCAGGCAGCACTTCCTTCCTCAGCGCGGGATCTTTGATCACACGCATCATCGAATCCACAAACGACTTCATGTCCTCCAGCCCCTTGTCCCCCGCTTCCTTCGGTCTCATGTGCCGAATCAAAATCACATGCCCATCGTAAACCGTCGCTCCATACCAAATCTTCAGCGCCACCTTCACCTCCTTCTCCCCTTTCTTCTCCACTCGGGTCGCCGCCAACTGCTGCACCATCAGCGGAATCGCCTCAGCCTTCCAAATCTCAATCTTCCCTTCCAACGGCTCCTCAATTTGAAGATCCTCATAGCGCCCCGCCTCCGCCATCTTGACCAAATCGTTCACCGCTGAAATCAAGGCCCCATCAATCGCCCCCGCGATCGCCTCCTTCGTCGTCGGTGCCGGATCCTTCTTCTGAATAAAAACATCCCCGCGAGCCTGCGCCGCGCCGCTCTCGTAGCGCACCAATTGATCCCCCGGCGCCGCCTCAAAATCCATCACCCCCCGCATCGCATACGCATTGAAAACCACGGGAAACCGCAACGCCGTCCCCTTGTGAGTCCACGCAGGCAACTCAGCCGGCGGCATACGCCACTTGCCACCAGCCTCGGTGGCCTCCGCCTTTTCCTCACCCCGCACACTCACCGACCCGCCCACCAAGGCAGCCCATCCCAATAACCCAAAAATCCATCGTTCCATCCCCCAGTCTGCCGTTTTCCCCCCGCCCCCGCAATCAAAGAAAAATCCCTCCCCCATGCCCTTTACACCGGATTCATCGATTTTTTAACCTTATTGACCATCCACTAGTTGCTCAAATTATTATAGATACTATAATAATACTTCGATGCGTGCCGCTTCCGTCTCTCTCAAGACTCAATTGCGCGCCTGGATGACCCGTGGGTTCGCATCCAGGCTCGTCTCAGGCTTCGTACTCGTCGCCCTCCTCACCGTCTTCGGCAAAGGCGTCTCCTTCGTCAAAGACGCCGCCCTCGCCCGCTGGTTCGGCACCAGCGATACCATGGACGCCTTTGTCCTCGCCTTCGGCTTCCTCGGTTTCCTCGCCTCCGTCCTCGGCGGCGGCCTCCCCGAAGCCTTCCTCCCCCATTACGCCGAACTCAAACAGCGCCGCGGCCACGCCCGCGCCTCTCGACTCGCCGTGCAAGCCGTCCTCGGTCAGGCCCTCGCCCTCGCCGTTTTCGCCCTCATCCTATGGCTGTTTGCAGATGCCATCATCGCCATCACGGCTCGCAGCTTCTCCCCGGAAAAAAAGGCCACCGCCGCCAGCCTTTTACGTCAATTGATTCCCTTCCTCATCTGCTACGGCATGAGCTTCCAGCTCAGCATCTGGCTGCGTTCAGACAAATCCTTCGCCCTCCCTGCCGCAGCTCCCATGATCATTCCCGTCACCATCTTGGTGGCCATGTTCGCAGGCGCATCCATCGAAAATCTCGTTCTCGGCACCCTCTGGGGCAGCCTCCTCCAACTCCTGATCCTCGGCTACGCCGTGTTTCGCACCCTGCCCACCGAACCCCGCTGGCGCGCTCGTCTCTTCACCGTTTGGGAGCCAAAACTCATCAAGGCCGCCAAAGACGCCCTCCCCTACCTCCTCGCCGGCATGGTCTACTCCAGCGCCTCCGTCATCGATCAAGCCATGGCCGCCGCTGGCCTCCCCTCCGGCGCCGTCTCCGTCCTCAGCTACTCCGACAAACTCGTCGGCATCCTCCTCGCCCTCACCGCCATGCCCGCTGGCGAGGTCCTCTTCCCCTACTTCGCCGACACCGTCGCCCGCCAGGACTGGGCCGGCCTCCGCGACCAGCTCAAACGCGCCGTCTTCATGGTCGGCGGCTTCTCCATCCCCGCCACCCTTCTCCTCTTCGTCCTCGCTCCCCTCCTCGTTGGCACCCTCTTTGAACGCGGCGCCTTCACTGCCGAAGACACCACCCGAGTCTCCGCAGTCCTCCGCATCGCCATCTTCCAAGTCCCCTTCTACATCCTCGGAACCCTCTGCTCACGCGTCGTCGTCTCCCTCCAGGCCACCCGCTTCATCCTCATCATGAGCGTCTTATCCATGGTCTCCAACGCCCTGCTCAACGCGCTCTTCATGCGCACGATGGGTGCCCCCGGCATCGCTCTCGCCACCGTTCTCGTCGCCATCGCCAGCTCCGCCCTCGTCACGCTCTACGTCCTCGCTCAAATCCGAAAAAGGGAGGCCTCCTCATGAACACCGGCCTCGCCCAAGCCCAACCCCTCCCTCCCGAGCCCCTCGACCGCGTCGGCAAGTTCCTCCTCATCGTCGCCCTCGCCCTCCTCGTGCCCACCATGGCCCGCGCTCTCCCCTGGCTCTACGAACAGGGCAAACTCCCCATCAAACCCCGCGACTACACCCTCGTCTTGCTGGTCGCCCTGTTCGGCCTCCTCCTCCTCAACCGTCCCAAACTCTGCCTCCCCAGCTTCGTCATCCTCACCCCTCCCCTCCTCCGCGTACTCGACGCCGCCTTCCTCCGCCGCTTCGATGTCAACCTCCTCGGCGAACACTCCGTCTTCGTCATGAACCTCCTCTCCGCCTGGCTCGTCTCCTTCGCCAGCGTCGCCCTCCTCTCCTCCCACCACTGGCGCAAAATCGCCTACTGGACCGCTCTCGCTACCGTCCTCTTCGTCAACGCCTCCATCTACTACGAAGCCGCCGGCTTCGCCCAATACACCCGCATCCCCGGCCGACTCTCCGGCTTCCCCGTCGACCCCAACGACGGCCCCATCACCACCTGCCTCATGCTCGGCATCTGCTTCACCCTCCAGCCCTCCTTCTGGAAAAACCTCGCCCTCATCGCTTTCGCCACCCCCGCCATCGCCCTCACCATGAGCCGCTCCGGCATGGCCATCTTCGCCTTCATGGTCGGCATCTACGTCCTCCTCAACGCCCGCCGTCACTTCACCGGCCTCGTCCTCATCGCCCTCGCCTGCATCCCCCTCGCCGTCGGCGGCGTCGCCCTCCTCGCCCAACGCACCGGCGGCGGCCTCATCAAAGACGAAAACACCAAAGCCCGCCTCCAGGCCATCTACGAACTCGACTTCGAAAAAATCAAATCCCCCGAACGCGCCAAAGACCTCGCCGACGGTTGGGAAGCCGTTGGCCAAAAACCCATCTGGGGCCACGGCACCGGCTCCGGCACCGCCTGGTGGCAGCCCCATAACCAATTCGTCGCCGTCTGGCTCGACATCGGCCTCCCCGGCCTCCTCCTCTTCGCAGGACCCCTCCTCGGCCTCACCATCCTCTGCGCTATCAACCGCTTCCAGGGCCTCTTCTGCCTCATCCCCGTCTGGCTCTTCATCCCTTGCTCCCAAATCCTCCTGGATGCCCAACAATTCTGGTTCTGCCTCGCCGTCGCCGCCTGTGTCCTCATCCCCGGCCGCTTCGCCCTCCGCCTCGGCAGCCTCCGCGAGGCCCTCACCCGCCCCCTCCCCTCACCCCAAGCCTCCGCCAGGTCATGAGCGCTCCACTTCCATCGCTGATCCTGCTCATCCGCGACCTCGGCTTCGGCGGTGCCCAACGCCAACTCGTCACCCTCGCCAAAGGCCTGCACCTCACCCACTTCCAAATCACCGTCGTCTCCTTCTACGGCGGCCCCCTCGCCTCCGACCTCGCATCCGCCGGCATCCCCCACCTCTCCATCGGCAAAAAACACCGCTGGGACCTCCTCGGCTTCATCGCCCGCCTCGCCCGCACCCTCCGTTCCCTCAAACCCGACTTCATCCACAGCTTCCTCGCCGAGTCGAATCTGATGGCTCTCCTCATGAAGCCCCTTTGCGGTTTCCCCAAAGTCATCTGGGGCATCCGCGACTCCGAAAGCGACGCCCACCAATGGGGTCTGCTCGGCAAAGCCAGCTTCCGCCTCAACTGCCTCCTCAGCCCCTTCGCCGACCAAATCATCGCCAACTCCGAAACTGGCCGCCGCTGGTACCAAAACCACGGCTTCCCCAACGACGACACCCGCTTCGTTGTCGTCCCCAACGGCATCGACACCGCCCGCTTCATCCCCAAACCCGACCTCACACCGCAGGACACCGTGCTCGGCATCATCGGCCGCCTCAACCCCATGAAGGACCACCCCACCTTCATCCGCGCCGCCGCCCTCGTCCATCAAACCCACCCCCACGTCCGCTTCCAAATCATCGGCGACGGCCCCGCCAACTACCTCGCAGAGCTCCAAACCCAGGCCCAAAACCTCCCCATCAGCTTCCACCCCGCCTGCACCGACCCCGAAAACACCTACCCGCGCCTCACCGCCCTCATCTCCTCCTCCGCCTACGGTGAAGGCTTCTCCAACGTCCTCGGCGAAGCCCTCGCCTGCGGCACCCCTGCCATCGCCACCAACGTCGGCGACGCCGCCCTCGTCCTCGGCGACACCGGCTACCTCGCCCCCCCACGCGACCCCGCCGCCCTCGCCGCATCCATCCGCCAATTCCTCGACCTCCCCCCCGAAACCCGCACCACCCTCCCCCAACGCTGCCGCCAGCACATCGAACAAAACTTCACCCTCCCCCACCTCCACACCCGCACCGCCAAAGTAGTGCAAGCTTCTAGCTTGCACGATCCCGTGGAGCGAGCCGCTGGCTCGCCTCCCCCCAAAGTACCCCGACTCTCCGAGGCGTCCCCAAAAACCGGCGCAGCCGCACTTCCCAACGTGGTGCAAGCATCTTGCTTGCACTCCTCACCCATCCTCTGGATCACCACCGGCCTCGGCTCCGGCGGCGCCGAAATGATGCTCACCCAGCTCATCCAAAATCTCCCCCACCACCGCCACACCGTCCTCTCCCTCACCTCCGGTGGCAAACACATCCCCACCCTCCAGTCAGCCGGCGCCACCGTCCTCAGCCTCGACATGCCCGCCGGCAAACCCACCCCGCGAGCCCTCCTCCGCCTCCTCAAAATCGCCTGGCAAATCCGCCCCGCCGTCATCATGGGCTGGATGTACCACGGCTGCCTCGCCGCCGCCCTCGTCAAACTCTTCCGCCTCGGCAACGGACGCCTCATCTGGAACATCCGCCAATCTCTCTACGACCTCGCCCTCGAAAAACGCGGCTCCGCCCTCGTCATCCAATCCCTCCGCTGGTTCGCCACCCTCGCCCGCGTCATCACCTACAACTCCCAACTCAGCGCCCGCCAGCACGAAGCCATCGGCTACCCCGCCACCAAAACCCAACTCATCCCCAACGGCTTCGACCTCACCAAATGGTCTCCTTCAAAAAAACCTCTGCGGCCATCCAATCTCTGCGGTGAAAAACTCCGCATCGGCCGCTTCGGCCGCTTCACCCCCATGAAGGACTACCCCACCTTCCTCCAAGCCGCCGCCCTCATCACCCAAAAAATCCCCCACACCGAGTTCCACCTCGCCGGATCCGGCATCGACTCCACCAACACCGACCTCACCCAGCTCATCGCCGACCTCCACCTCCAAAACCACGTCCACCTCCACGGCGACCACCCCGACATCCCCGCCCTCACCGCCTCCCTCGACCTCGCCATCTCCTCCTCCGCCTTCGGCGAAGGCTTCCCCAACGTCGTCGGCGAAGCCATGGCCTGCGCCGTCCCCGTCGTCGCCACCGACATCGGCGACACCGCCTGGGTCATGGGCGACACCGGCAACCTCGTCCCCCCCCGCGACCCCCAAGCCCTCGCCACCGCCGCCCTAAAAATCCTCTCCCTCCCCGCCGCCGAACGCCAAACCCTCGGCCACCAAGCCCGCACCCGCATCGAATCCCACTTCAGCCTCCCCTCCATCCTCACCCACTTCGACACCCTCCTCACCTCCCCCCAAAGTAGTGCAAGCTTCCAGCTTGCCCGCCCCGTGGGGCAAGCCGCTGGCTTGCCCGCCTCCCCCCCGGCGACCGAGCCGGTCGACCCACACCCCAGCTCACCAGCTCCCCCCGTGGAGCGAGCCGCTGGCTCGCCTCCAAACAAGGTGGTGCAAGCATCTTGCTTGCACTCCCCCGTGGCCCAGCC
>JARXAL010000143.1 GCA_029865835.1 Verrucomicrobiaceae bacterium | reverse complement strand
CTCCCGAACCTGCAAGCGTGGTCACCGTTCCATCCAAGCCTATCCGCCGAATCCGGTGATTGCCTTCGTCCGCCACAAGGAGTCTTCCTGCGGTATCCAAAGTCAATCCAGATGGCATTGAGAACTTCGCGCTCGCTCCCTGCGCGTCTTCAAACCCAGCCGCGTCTCCTCCAGCCAGCGTGGTCACTAGCCCTCCACTCAAAACGCATATCCGGTGGTTGCCCGTGTCGGCGATGTAAACCGTGTTCCCGGCCCCCACTACCAGCGCCCCCGGGTCTTGAAACCTTGCCGCCGCCGCCAGACCATCCGCCTTGCCGGCCACATTGGTCCCCGCCACCGTTGTTACCCCAGTAGCGATACCTCCCGTGACCGCAATCAGTCTGATGCAGTGATTGCCCGTGTCGGCCACATACACATTGCCGGCTCCGTCCACCGCCACACCGGCCGGATACAAAAACCGCGCTACCGCTGGAGCACCATCCACGTAACCCGATGCTCCGGTCCCGGCCAAAGTGCTGACTGTCCCGGCAAGCAGATCCACCTTGCGAATGCAATGGTTGAATACATCGCACACATACAACAGTTTCACCCCGGGTCCTTCATACACCGCGACACCAGCCGGTTGATCAAAGCGGGCGCTGGCCAGGGTGCCATCCACATAACCAGCCACACCGGCCCCGATGGGCGGCCCGACTGTCCGGGACACCTGATGGTCCAGCCTTTTGGAAAAATAAACCACACCCGATTGATCCACCGCCGCGCCGCTGGCGCCCGATCCTCCCGGCGCGGGCACGGCTGAACTGACCAACCACGAATCAAACAACCCTGGCTCTGTCGAGTATTCAAAACTCACCGTCAAAGAACTCCCATCTGGGTCAACCGTGGCATTCAATTGCCCTTCATACCGCGTCGTCAACCTATCGGTCACCGCTTCGGTCGCTACAGTGGCAACAGGAACCACAAAGGAAATCACTTCGGGTGCGACCGAAGTGCCATATTTATTGATGGCGATCGCTCGATAGTAGAACTCAGTCCCAACAGGGGTGTTCGTGGGGTAGGAATAAACAAATGAAAATGGAACATCCACACCCCCAGCGCCGGGAACAGGGGTGACGATCACCTCAATGGAGGGTTGAAATGCCTCATTCAAAGAAATCTCGAACTTTAGTCCGGTCACCGGCAAATTCTGAGGATTCACCAAGCCATTGAGCGTCACCTCTCCCGCATTCACCTGACTCGCTGTGGTGGTCTTAGCAATCGGCCTGACCGTGGTCACGAATAGGTTCAAACCATCGTCTTCTACCGTCCAATCCTGCGCGCGCCACCGGAAATGATAGACCGCAGGGGGAACATCCAGCGCAATAGGATTGATGGTCGCCTTCACATCCGGCAAGGCCGGATTTCCGACGGCCACCACCGTTGTTGGACTCACTAGAGCACGCAAACAGTCGTTTTCACTGTCTGCCACCCATAGATCCCCATTTCCCATCACCACCAATCCTGCGGGATGATTGAACTGCGCGGCCACATCCCGGGCGTCCACATAACCCACGGCACCGCTTCCAGCGA
Source organism: Verrucomicrobiaceae bacterium (assembly GCA_029865835.1). Lineage (GTDB taxonomy): Bacteria > Verrucomicrobiota > Verrucomicrobiia > Verrucomicrobiales > Verrucomicrobiaceae > JAGRPD01. The sequence goes on along the minus strand of JARXAL010000143.1, from coordinate 4,226 downwards.
CGGTTTGCACCTCACCATTAGGACTGCGCGTCAGTGGGGTCACCCGCCGGATTTTATGGGTGCCCTCTTCTGAAACATACAACGTGTCATAAGGATCGATTGCAATGGCAGCGGGCGCATTGAAGGTCGCCGACGCCAACGCGCCATCGTTTCTACCTGCCGCTCCAGTTCCCGCGTGGGTACTCACCACTCCGGTTGGCAGGACTTGGCGGATGCAATCATTGCCTCGGTCCGCCACGAAGATAGTGCCGGCCGAGTCGATGGCAACACCGCCGGGAAAAGAAAACTCTGCGACTGCTGCCGCGCCATCCACGAAACCGTCATTTCCGTTTCCTGCTAGGGTCGTCACCGCGCCTAAAGGCGAGATTCTCCGAATCCGATGCGTGCCTGAATCCGCCACATAGACATTGTTAGCTGCGTCCACTGTCAGACCTTGCGGAGAACTAAATCGTGCCGAAGTGCCACTCGCATCCAAAAAACCTGGAGAGGAGGCTCCAGCCAACGTGGTGACCACCCAAGCCTGCCCCACCACCGCCGGACGGGTTAACTTGCGGATGCGATGATTGTAAGTGTCCGCCACGTACACATTTTGGTCGGTTGGTCCAACAGCAATTCCCGTCGGGAAGGCAAACTTTGCCGCCGGCCCCTGGCCATCCACAAAACCATAGCTAGACCCCGCGATGGTCGTCACCGCCCCGCCCGGGCTTATCATCCGGATACGGCTGTTCCCACTATCGACCACGAACACATTCCCGAGATTGTCACGGGCCACGCCACCCGGGTTGTCAAAGCGGGCATCGGCAACGTTGCCATCCGAATTCCCAGCGGTCTCGCCCAAACCCGCCGCTGTTTTCACGTCCCACCCAAAGTCTGGATCAACCGACAATTCAAAGACACCCAGCCCATGGCCTGGCGGCACTGTGGTCATCACGTCAAACACTCCAAGCCCATCGGGCGGACCAAATGCGCCTCCCGCCGCACGGCCATCGCGCGGAAGCGTGTACCCTATCAGCGTCAGGAGGCAGAGGCAAAACCTGAACCAGCGAGCCGAGACCCGCTGGATTTCCCAATGAAAAGCGTTGGCGGCAAGGAAGCGAGTCATAAAACGGGTTAAGCGGAACGAGTGACGATCGTGTGACCGGCTAGGGTATGGGAGCAGCATTCAGAAGAGAGCCGTTTCATTGTGAAAGGGTGACTTGCCCCGACAAGATGGGTGTTGTCAGCAGGCTCTCTGATCCTGTGGTAAGTTGTGGCAGCAGGAAATAGCCGTAGGCCTTGGTTGTACTATCAAGCCCACGGATGATCATACCCTGAAATTTCACGCTGCGGATCAGAGTGTCGTCCACCAAGCGGAACGTCCCTGAAATCTGACCGTTCACCCCAACCCCCCCGATGTTCACAAAAGGCATCTTCAGTGTTGTTCGCGCAGGATTTTCCGCGCTGCCCGCCACCGGCAACACCACTCGTCGTTGATCCGTAACTTGAAATGCCACCGTTGGATCAACTAAAGAACTCTCAACACCACCACCCGCAAAGTTTAGCATTGCGGGCAGATTCGGCGCCGGCAATCCCGAAACGGTAAAGCCCGTGGCCCCTCTAGCCAGGTACTTGCCCACGAGGGACAGGCTCAATGGGCCAAAGCCGGCGGGATAATTTCGTGATACAACAGCGGGTTTTAACCAGGTTACAGCCCCCTCAAGCTCATTTTTTAGCAGGTCGCCACCGGCATCTGGACGCACCTTCAACCGTCCTGTGACTGATCCGCGCAAACCATACAAAGCCTGGTGAACCAAAACTTCGCCATCCGGCCCCAAGAACCCTTTGGTCACAATCGCATTGCCATCAGCAACCCGGCCATAAACTGTTAGGGAGCCGTCACGCAGGACCTCAAAATAGGCATATCCTGTTCCTTCTGGCAGCGCCCTGGTCTCTGCCAAGGGAACACTCTGCACCTCTATTCCCGCGCTATAGAATCCACGGTATTGGATGGCAGGATTTTTGTCCACATTCCAAACCGAGCGCCATCCGTAAAGCGCAACTTTCGACCCGCCCTCTCCGCTCCTTGAAATGGTCCCACTCGCCAACAATTGATCTAATTTTAAGGACACAAGGTCCGTGCCCGTTGTAAACTGAATCAACGGAATTCCGCCATCGTCCCCGTTTAGCCTTCCCCGAAAGCTTTTAACCGTTCCGCCATGAGTCAGTTTCAGCGAATAACTACCGGCAGGCGTGGTGCTCAGGTCAAACCGGCCCCCGAGATTGCCATTAATCTGCTCATCGTGCGCAATACTTCCGATGTAGCGCCCACCAGAGAAGGGCCTGACCGCAAGCACCGCAGCTACTGACGCGCTCTTGCCAGCCACGTTCGATGTTGATACTGAGACGGAGAATCTTCCTGAAACGATTGGGCGACCCGTGATTTCGCCGGTGGTAGCATTGAGTTCGAGTCCAAGCGGCAAACCTTTAGCGCTAAAACGCGTGGCATTGCTTGATCCAGTCAAACGATAGACATAGCGCGCCCCGATGATGACCTCAGGAAATATGGGCCGATCAACCGATGGCACCACTTCAGCCAACAACACTTTAAGTGTGAACTGCTGGGTCGTTGTTAGATTGGAGGCGTCGCGAGCCTCAAGGGTAAATACCGATGTCCCCTCTTCCGATGGAGTAAAGGCTATGGTCCCATTCGGATTGAGAATACTACCCGGTAACTGCCCTGGCGGCAGAGCACCTCCGATCAAACTCCACGTGTAGGGTGGTTTTCCTCCCAATGCAGTAAGCTCCAGAAAATAAGGCGCCCCCAAAATACCATTTTTCAAGGAAGCCCTGGTCGCAATCACCAACTCCAAGACATTCAAAGACAAGACTTTGGTCGTCTCCAGTGAACCCGCATCCACACATTTCACCACGAACTGAGCTGCGCCCGGGTCGGTTGGTGTGCCAAACAACAATCCTTCCCTTGAAATTTCCAGCCCGTTTGGAAGCGCCCCGGATTGAATTTCCCAGCGATATGGCGCCGTGCCCCCCTTGGCCGCCAGATTCAAGGCATACAAGTCATTGAGACCCACTTCGGGCAAACTGGATGGGCTTGTGATTTCCAAGGGCACCCTGGCGATGGTGATGGATAGCTCGCGACTCACCATGCTGCCGACAGCATCGGTAGCCCGGACAATAAATCGAAACACCCCTGGAAATGTCGGCCTCCCTTTGATGACGCCGGCAGAATTCATTACCAGCCCGTTCGGGAGTTCCCCCCCAGTAATTTCCCAGCTAAAGGAGGGCGTACCTTCAGCGGCGGTCAGTGTCTGCAAATATTCAACCCCCACCGATCCACCCGCCATTACCATTGGCGTGACTACCACCGGAGGTTGGTAAAGATTGGACAACCCAAAATTGGCAAACCCCGACGCATCTGAAGTGCCGGTCGGATAGGTCCCAACCAAAAGCCGGGCGCCAGCGGCAAGCGAACCGGTTCCGACCGTCAAATCAGTCAAGTCAATGGTTGTACTACCCGGGAAAATCACCGTCTCTGGGAACCGCCAGCGCACCCCAGGTGTGTCGGCTGTCGCGTCTGGATTGGTCGTCGTATCGCTTGTCGCCCAGTAAAGAATCGCTTGTTCGTCCGCCTCCTCCAACGTCGGCGCGTTCAGCACCCACATATACATTTGCTTTCCCAGCAAATTGATTTCGCCGTCCACCACATCAACCGCAGCAAAATGCCCCGGTAATGCTGGAGCAAAACCACTCCCGATGGAAGAACGCCCGGCTTCAACAAAGGCCGCATCCAGATCCGTCAATGAGGTCTTCATCGCCTGGATCTCGAGATCCGTCAATTGCGCTCCCGTTTCCGGATTGCGGAACCAGCCAAGTCGAACCAAACAGCCTACAGGAAGCTCGTCGCCATTTTCAAGACTGAAGCCATGATGAATGCCCGCAGACCAATTCACTGTTGTCGCCTGGAGTCTCGTGCCGACCGCCGCAGCCCCGATCAAAAAATAAAGCCAAAATTTCATAAAAGAACTCGTGGTTAGTGCTGAGGAATGGTCCAGGTGAAGCCTTCGGCGATCTGACGCTTTAGGATCATACTGGCACCGGGTTGGATCTTGGTGCTGCTGGCATCCACCGATTGGGCCCCAATTTTCCGCCATCCCTGCCCCCCCAATCCGCCATTTTGATAGAAATAGGTGTCGTACCCAGTCCCATTCCATAGCATGACCTGATCCGCC
>JARXAL010000172.1 GCA_029865835.1 Verrucomicrobiaceae bacterium | reverse complement strand
AGGTCGAAGACGGCGGCGGTGGTGAAGGAGCAGTCTTCTGAGCAAAGCCAGGCCACGAGAGCGGCGGCCTCTTCCTTTTTGCCAAAGCGTCCCATCGGGATCTTCGAGAGCATGTAGTCGATGTGCGACTGCTGCATCTGCAGGAGGATGTCCGTGGCGATGACGGCGGGCGTGACGGCATTGACAGTGATATTCGCCGTGGCGAGTTCTTTGCCGAGAGACTTGGTCAAGGCGATGACAGCAGCCTTGGAAGCGCTGTAGTGGGCGGCATTGGGATTGCCTTCCTTGCCTGCGATGGAGGCGATGTTCACGATTCGGCCGTAGCCGTTGGTGATAAGGTGCGGGACCACGCTGTGACAGCAGTAGAAGGGTCCATTGAGATTGATCTCCATCACCCGCCGCCAGTCGGCTGGATCAAGTTCCCACGTCTTCGCATTGCCACCAGTGATGCCTGCGTTGTTTACGAGGATATCGATCTTTCCAAACGCGGCCACGGTGGCTGCGGTGGCGGCCTGGACGGAGGCGAGGTCCGCGAGATCGACGGTCGCGGTGTGCACGGTGTTCGGCGTGCCCATCTCGGACGAAGCCTGCGCGAGCGCCGCTGCATCCACATCCCAAAGCGAGACACGCGCCCCCGAGGCAAGGAGGCGTTCGGCAATGGCACGGCCAATGCCCCGAGCGCCGCCGGTAATGATAGCGATGCGGTTTTGAAGGTCGATTTGATTCATGGAAGAGGTTTGTGGTAGGAGGTCATACCAGTGACTAAACGAGGCTGTTTTTTGGATTCTTTCGAGCACGCGATTCTTTTTAGCACCAATGCGCACCGATGGCCTCGGTATGGACGGCGTAGAGGCTGCGGCTGGCGGCCATGAAGAGGCGATTACGGCGTGGGCCGCCGAAGCAGAGGTTGGCGCAGATTTCTGGTAGCAGGATCTGGCCAATGCGTTGGCCTTCAGGAGAGAAAATGTGGACGCCGTCGTAGCCTTCGCCCACCCAGCCCATGCCTGCCCAGATGTTGCCGTCCTTATCGCAGCGGATGCCATCGGCGAGGCCGGCGACCTCCTTGCCGTTGAGATCCATTTTCATGGGGGCAAACTCGCGGCCGTTCTTCAGCTTTGCGCTGTCGATGTCCCACACTTTGATGTGCTTCGGTGCGTCGGGGTAATGCGTGGCACCGGTGTCAGCGACATAGACCTTTTTGTAATCAGCCGAGAAGCAGAGGCCGTTGGGCTTAAAGATTTCGTCGGTGAGCTTATCGATTCTGCCACTGGGATCGATACGATAGACGGCTTCTTTGAGGAGCAGTTCGCCTTTATGTCCCTCGAAGTTACCGAGGCTACCGTAGCCGGGATCCGTGAACCACACGCTGCCATCGGGATGCACCGCGCCGTCGTTGGGTGCGTTGAAGGGTTTGCCGTCGAACTTCTTGGCGAGGACGGTGACGCTGTTGTCAGGTTCGTAGCGCACCACGCGGCGGGTGCCGTGCTCGAAGGAGATCAGGCGGCCTTCGCGGTCGAAGGTGTTGCCGTTGCTGTGATTGGCGGGCTTGCGCACTGTGGTGACTTCGTTGTCGTCTTGCAGCCAACGGAGTTGCACGTCATTGGGAATGTCGCTCCACACGAGGTAGTTTCCCCAACCGCTCCATGCTGGGCCTTCCGCCCAATACATGCCAGTGTGCAGACGCTCGATGGGCGACATGGCGATCTTGTATTTCTCAAAGGCCTTGTCCAGCCCGATGACATCGGGCTCGGGATAACGGACGGGCGCAGCACCAGGACCGAAGTCGCGGGCGAGCAGCGGAGCGGCAGCCAGCGAGCCGAGACTGCCGAGGAAGGAACGACGAGTGGTGGTGGGTGGAGTCATGGAGTTGTGGAGTGGTGGGTTATTCGTGCAGACGTTCGTCGGAATTGATGAAGGCCCAGCAGATGGCGCCGAGGAAGTAGCTTAGGGCGAAAAGGCCCATGTTGATGCTCCAGTTGTTGTTCGTGGCGGCGAGCACGAGCGGCACGGCCATGGGAGCAATGGCTCCACCGACTTGGCCCATCATGTTCATGCTGCCGGAGAGTGCGCCGGTGTGGCGTCCGCCAACGTCCATGCACGCTCCCCAGGCACCAGGCATGGCGAGATCGCTGCACAAAGCCGCGAGACCAATGGCGAGCACGGAGGCCACGGGTGTCTGAAGTTGCATCGAGACGAGCAGCATGATGCCCGCAGCGCCCATGCCTAGTACTCCCAGCCACCGGCGCGTGCGGGCGATGCTGCCGAGCCACACATCCAACCGCGCCGAAAGCAGACCCGCGAGAATAGAGCCTATGCCGCCGAAAAACAGCGGCACACAGGCCAGCAAGGCCCGCTGCAGGTCGCCCATGCCGGTGAATTGTTCCTTCAGATAAGTGGGGAACCAGGTGATGTAAAAATACCAGGCGTAAGACATAAAGAAATACTGCGCCCAGAGCATCCAGACCGTGCGGGAGGCCAGCAGCTTGCCCCAAGGCATGGAATGATCACCGCTTTGCTCGGTTTCCCCTATGACAGCCAGCTCGGCGGCACTGACGCTGGGATGATCCTTCGGATGATCGCGGAACCAGCGGTAGAACATCAGCGCCCACACCACGCCCAGCAAACCGAAGATCAGAAACACCCAGCGGTAATGCAGGCCAAGCCCGAACTTGCCCTCGCCACCGCTCGCCAGCATCCAGCCGACAATGACCGGTGTGAAGGCACCACCCCAGCGGGCGCTCAGCCACAGAATGCCCTGCGCTTTGACGCGCTCGGTGGCCGGAAACCAATTGGCAAAAGCCTTCGTTATGTTGGGAAAGCATCCCGCCTCGCCCATGCCAAAAAAGAACCGGCTGATCACCAGCGATCCGAGGTTCCATGCCCAACCCGTCGTAACCGTGAAGATGGACCACATGCCCACCACCCGCATCAGCACCTTGCGCGGCCCAATGCGATCCCCGAGCCAGCCGCCGGGGATTTCAAACAACGCATAAGCCCAACCAAACGCAGTGAAGGCATAGCCCATCTGGATTTTCGTCAGCCCCAGATCCTCCTGCATCGTCGGAGCCGCCTGTGAAATGCAGACGCGGTCCACATAAGTGATGATCGCCAAGGTGACGGCGAATAAGAGCACGACGCGGCGTGCTTGAGAGGGAGGGGGACTAGTCATGAAAAAAGAGTGCGGTGGAAGACATACATCATCGAATCCAAATCCCTTTCCCCGTGCCGCCTTTCGGTGTGGTATTGGGGTAGTCGGGGTTGAGCTTTTGCTCGATCACTTTGACGACTTGCTCGATGGGCAAGTCGGTCTGTGAGTCACGGGTGCGGACGCCGGAAATGCTGACGTTGCGCACGGTGCAATCGAGGTCGGGGGAGAAGATCTCGGTCCACTTCTCTGGCTTGCTCGGACCCCCGCTCTGGTAGGTCATCGACTTCGGGCCGATCGCGAGGAGGTGCCATTCAGGAGTGATGGGGTGATTCACGCGGACGTTGTGGATCGAGAGGCCGTCGGTGTTTGCGTGGAGTTCAATCTTGCCTGGGTGATTGAAGGTGAGGTCTTCGAGGCGGAGGTTTTTCACGGTGCCAACTCCGATGCTGAAGTCGTTGCCGCGACCGAGTTCGAGGTTCGGTTGGTCATAGAGCTTGAACTCACGAATGTCCATGATGCGGCGCAGCGTGATGTCGCTGATGGGGCAGTCGAGCGTGGTGCCGTCATCGAAGCGTTTCACTCCGGGCAGGATGCGGATGGAATTGGCCGCAGGCAGACCTTCGGGCGCTCCGGTGACGTCTTCGATCACGATGCGCTCGATGGGGCCAAAGCTGGGCGCGTAGTTTTTCCATTCCCAGGCATTGAGCGCCACGTTGTCATCGTGCGAATCACCACGCACGCCACGAATGACGCCATCGCTTGAAGGACCATTCACATGCACGCCGTCGCGGTAATGGTCTTGAAGCGTGATGTTCTCGATGCTGAACTCATGCGCATTCGCCAGATGCACGCCGAAGGGCCGACTCTGGCGAATGGTGACGTTTTTCACCGAGACGCGGCGGACGTTTTGCAGCAGGATGACGCCGTGCGTGCCGAAAGCCGGATTCTCCTTCGCTGAGTGGCCACGCAGATTGCCGTTGGATTCAGCTCGGGACACGGCCAGTGTCGTCCAGATGCCGCCCTCAATGGTGATGTCCGCATCGAGCGGCAAATCGGCGGGCACGGGCTTGGTGTTCAAGGTGACGACGTGCTCGTTGCGCACCATGCAGGTGTTGCTGCCGGATTTGAGGCGAATCTCGGCGGTCGGATCAGCGCTGAGTTTTTGACCGGATTTCACGACGAGCGGGCCGTCCAAGTAATAGGGCTGCGCTCGCGCGGCAATGTGCAGCGTTCCCTGTGCGTCTAGTGTCGCTTGCATGGCCTGCGTCCACACTTCGGCGGTGACGTTGCGTGCTTCGGCTTTGCCGGAAACGTCCGGCCATTTCTCGGTCCAGGTTTCGGTGCGGACGAGTGGCTGGAAATCGGACAGCTTCTTGGCGGCTGGTATTGGCAGCTTGTCCAACGGCTTGAGATAGCCCAGCGACACGAAGAAGGCGTCTAGCTCGCGAATGGTGCGGTGGAAGCATCGAGTGGCTTCCTCTCGCGGCTCGCCCTTGCCACGACCGGGATTGAAGAAACCGTGCGGCTGACCTTCGTAGGCTTTCAGTTCGCAGCGATTGCCCGCGGCAGTCATGGCCTTGGCAAAGAGTTCCACCGTGGGGAATGGCACCGCCTCATCCTTCGTGCCGTGGAAGAGGATGCTCGGCGGCAAGCCAGCGCGGACGAAATGATAAGGCGAAATTTCCTGTGGTCTCTCATCGGCGCGTGCGCGGATGTCGGCGATTTTTTCGTCGGAAAGCAGCCCAGGATGGCCTTCCACCGGCGAGAGCACCACAGCGGGATTGAACAACGCGAGGGCATTCGGCATGGAGATGACCTCGGTGTGATCTCCGTCCTCGAAACCCGGCACCAGCGCCACCGCAGCGGCGAGATGACCACCAGCGGATTCACCGCCGGCCACGATGCGGTCGGGGTCGATGCCGAGACGGGCGGCATTGGCACGAGCCCAACGAATCGCCGCCTTCGCATCGCGCAGGCAATCCTGCGGGATGACCCCATGGCGGCTCAGCACCCGGTAGTCGCACGGGATCGCGATCATGCCGCGCTGCGCGAGGTAAAGCGACTGCGGCAGGAATTGCCCCGGCGATCCGCCTTTCCATCCGCCACCAAAGAAGAACAACACTGCGGGGCATCGATCCGAGGCACGATGGTTCGGCGGCGTGAAGATGTAGGCATTGAGCTTCACACCGTTCACCTCCCGATAAAGCTCCACACTCGCCCCCGGCATTTCCGGCGGGTATTTCCAACTTACAGGCGGCTCAGGAAGATCATCAGCGGCGTGAAGTGTGACCAGCGGTGCGAGCAGCAGGGCGGTGACGCAGATGAGTGGGTATCTCATGACTTTTGTTTGAAAGAGTCGTTGTGAACGTCATTCCGCCTTTTTGAGCCGGGTATCCGTGAGGTCGAAGGTCCCTTTGGCATTCTTGGGAAGCTTGAAGCGCAGGGTGGTCTCGTCTTTGAACTTGTTGTTGATCTCGAACTCAATGACGTGCTCCTGCCACTCGGAAGTGAGCGGAATCGGGGTTTCTTTGGTCATTCCGTGCCATCCGTCGCCCACTTCAAACTCGGCAGAGAGACCGGGTGTTCCCCGCACGCGGCAGGTGAACCTGTAGCGGCCTTTGTTGAGTTTGTAATCCTTGCCGAAGGTGTAGTCGAGGCGGGAGCGGTCACCGAAGCCGCCGGTGACGCGGACCACTTGGCCGCCAATTGGCCCTTTCACTGGGCCGTCCATGCGGATTAGTTTCTCCACGGACTTGGTGGCCTCATCGAGAGTCCAGTAGCGCCACGGGTTGATGAGTTCCTGTTTCGGATCGGGAGTCCACTGGGGCACGGCTTTCACCGCAGGAACGGGCGGCATCTTCACGGCCAGAAGTTTTTCAGGAACCTTGTAGCTCAGGCTGTCGTCAAAAGCGGGGCTGTCGAACGCGATGTTCGTCAACGCGGCATCCTGCGGAGCATTGCCGATGCCGATGAATCCGAAAGGATGCCAGCCGCCACGGAAGTAGTTCGCGGTCGCAAACCGTGCGCTCGGCACCATGCCGCCCTGGCGATCAAGAATGGCAAGCGCAAGGATGTAACGGCCCGCTTTTATGCCACTGGGCAGTGTGGCTGTGCCCGTGCTGAGGTTCTGTTTTGCGGCACGACGATAAGCGAAGGCTGCGCTGTCCCAGTCCTCGCCCGGCAGCCATTTCCGTATGTCCACACCACTGAGCGGAGCCGACCACACGGGCTTTTTCGTCTCGGGATCGAGCAGCCCGACCGCCACAGGCCAGTCGAGGTAAAACGGAGCGCTACCGGTGTTTCGCACGGTCATCTTCACGGTCAGTTTGCCGTCGGGTTTGGCCGAGTGCGGGTAGCTGACGGAATCCAGCACGAAGCGATACCCGAAAGCTTTTTGAACCTCTGCGGCACCTGCCAGCACGTCGCTGTTTGAGTCGTCGTAGTTGTCGATCCAGCCGAGGTAGCTCGCGTGGTAGCGGCGGATTTTGTCGATCATGTAGCGACGGTAGGCTGGCTCCTCCATCGTCTCGTCCGGTGTGCGTCCGAAGGTCTGCTTTGGCTTCGCGTTGTCGCGTTGGGCCTGCCAGTTGTATTCCACCTCGCCTTCGATGGGAGCACGTTTCCAGATGTTGGGATACACATGCGTCGCCTGCCAGGGGAACTGGTCTTCGGAGCCTTCGGGTGGTTCGCGGTCGATGTAGGCAAAGGTGTCGTAGTAGATGCCGAATCCGGCCTGCATGAACTCTGGGTCGGTATGCCGGACCAGCACGGGTTTGTTCTTGAACGCCGCTTTGAATGCCTCCGTGAGTAGTCGGCGCTGGTCTGCCGTGGGTGCTGGACTGTGATGCTCGCCAAAGTGGCCGATGAGGCCCATCTGCACGGCAAAGATGCGCGGGTCATTGTCCCAGGCTTTGCCGAGCTTTGCCACGAGCGCCTTGAGCCTCGCCTGAAAAGCGGTGCTGTCGTAGTCGAAGGTGTGCAAGTCAGCGGGCCAATGCTGCTGCGGGCCTTTCTTCGATTCTGTTTCACCATTCCAGTCGAGATACACACGCGGCACGAGCTTAACGTTCAGTTCCTCGAAGCGCTTGCCCTTGGTGCTGGTGATCTTGTTCGTGTGGGCGATGATGCGCTCCACGCTATCATCCGCGTTGACCTCAATGTCGCTCCACTTGATGTATTGGCGCTCCACGAGTCCGTAGCCATCCTTCTTATATTCGCGGAAGCCTTTGAGCGGATTGTTGATCGCGCATTGAAACTCGGGCGGGATGACCGTGACCCAGCCGTCTTGAACCGATGCCCCGATGGATTTCGAATCAAGTTTGTCATCAGCGCGGACGTGCTCGACAGTCGAAAGCGCAAAAAGCAATAGAATCGGGGTCAGCGGCGCGAGCAGGAGCTTGGTGAGGAGTGTGAAGGTGGATTTCATGGGGTGCTGTGTCATGGTTCGGCGGCTCAGCGTGCGAATGTTCTGCGGAGGTAGTCTGCATCGTAGCGGATGTCCTGCTCGACGCCGTTCGGGAGTTGCGTGCCCTCGATGTGAACCCACGCGTCGTGCCAGCCGATGGCGTGCATGGCGTCCCGCATTTTTCCGAAGTCGATGTTTCCCTGACCGTAGAGACCCTTGAAGTCCTTGGCGTGAAACTCACAGATGCGCTCTTTGCCAAGCCTGCGGATGGCCTCGCCGTAGTCCTCGCCCTCTTTGTCCATGTTGGCCACGTCATACCAGACCTGGATGTTCGGCGAGCGCACGGCTCCGAGCATCTTTTCCAAAACCGGCACCTTCAGCGTGGACTCGATGCCGTAGATGACACCTGCGCTCTCGGCGAGCGGCGCAAGTTTTTTGAGGATGCCGGTGACCTTCTCGATGCCCGCCTCATCACCAGCGAGGCTTCCTTTGCCAAAGAAGGCCAGAAGAACGCAGCGCGCTTTCAGACGTTGAGCGACCTTGGGGCTCGCCAGCACCCACTTTGCGGCCTCGGGCTCGCTTTTGAGCGGCACACCGTTGAGCGTGGCCAAGGCCAAAGAAGGCACCGCGATCCCGAGTTCGGCGGATTTGGCGAGGTAGCTGTCCTGCAGCTTCTCATCGAACAGCGGCAGCCATCCCTGGGCATCCGGCTTGCTCCCGAAATCGACTTGCACGCCATCCAGCCCAATGCGCTTGGCGAGATCCAGCGAGGCCGGTTGCGCGGCGAGCTTCATGGTCCAATCACAGGCTCCTATTTTGATCTTCGTGCCTGCTGTGGCGGCGCGCAGATCTTCGACCTGCGAGGCAAGCGCGGCGAGTGCGGTGGTGGTGAGGAAGGTGCGTCGTTTCATGGGAAGAAGAGTGGGACGGCCCATTTGCCGATGAGGAGGGTTTCGCCGGCGGCGCAGTCCTTTTGGAATAGGGTGCAGAAGTTCTTGGTGGAGGAGGGATTGAAGAGCGGGACTTCGGGCAGGGCGACTTTCTCGAAGCCTTGGTCCATCAAGGGCTGCGCGGTGGTGTCGCGATTGCGTTCGAGCATGGGCGTGAGGAAGAAGACGGTGCCAGCGCGTTCGCACTTGATCGTCTTCTGGCCGTTCATGGCGATTGGCAGGAAGTGCGCGTTCTTGAGCGCGGCGGGAAGTTCGGCGGCGATGTAGGCGCGGTCGGTGAAGAGCTTTGCGCCGGGGATGAGCGGCAGCGGTTTGGCATCGGCGCTGGTGAGTGTGCCGGGCTTTGCCGTGCGCATGGCTTTGCCGTCAGCGTTGGCATGAACGGGAGCCGTCGAGAGCGTTGGTTTCTCCTGGCCGCCGGTGGCTTTGCTGACGAGTTGGCGGAGTTTCACCGCGCCGCTCACGTCTTTGCCTGCGGCCACATCTTCCTCGCGGAACGCGGCCATGAGGATGTTTCGGTCGGAGACGCGATTGTAGTCGTAGATGATGCGAATGAGGCCATCAGGTGTCTGCTGGCCGTCGGGATAAGAAACACCAAGGCGTTCATCGAGCATGAGTCCGCCGCCCCATGTCGTGCCATCGTTCTTCGAAACATAAGCCGTGAGATGCGAACGGCTGGTGCGCGTATCGAGCGGGCCGTGTTTGACCAGCAGCAGATTTCCCGATGCAAGGCGGCTGATGAAGAAGCGCGAAGGTGTGTGCAGAATGTTCGATGGTTTTAGTTCCGGCCACGTCTTGCCGTGATCCGTGGAGACGCTTTCGCCGATGCCGTAGGTGGTGCGCACGAGCAGCCAGAGCGAGCCGTCCTTGCGCTCGACAAACATGTGCTCATCGAACTGTCGCACGTCCTTCGGCACGTTGCAGCCGCCACGTGGAGACCACGTCTTGCCCTGGTCGTTCGAGACAAACATCTGCGCACTGTTGTCGTGCTCCTTCCATTTGGAAATCGGCAGCACCCATTCGCCGGAAGAAAGCGCCAGCGGCTTGCACATCATCACGCCATCGCCGATGCGGCGCGGCTGCGACCACTTCGGCTGCGCCGCATCGGGCTCACTTGTCTCAATGCACCACACGCCGAGTTCGGCATCGCGCCGACCTTTCTCCATCTGCGCCCAAAAGAAGAACAAGCGCCCATCCGGCGACACCCACAGCTCAGGATCAAAGCTGCGCACCGGTCCGCCCGCATCGGGATCGACCACGAGCACTTCGTTCCATGTCTTACCGTCATCGCCGCTGGTGCTGAGCACGACATAGTTGTTCAAATCCTCGCCCGGTGTGACACCCGCATACCAAGTGGCCCAGAGCCGTCCCTTCGGCGCGACGGCCATGCTCGGGATGCCGGTGAAGGCGCGGTTCGTCACCGCGTGATCGGCGCGTGGCGGGCCGAGATGTTGCGGTGGTTGCAGGGATGGCGCATCGGCGGCTTGCAGCGCGGCCAGCGGCGCGAGCAGCAGCGCGGTGAGGAGGGTGAGAGTGGGTGTCATGGATTGGGTCCTGGCATGTTTGAGTCGGTTATTGCGAATGGGTGAAGATGAGTTTTCCGGGTGGAAGAGAGCCGTTTGCGGGAGCTGGCTGTGAACTAACGGATTCAACAGCACCGGCATCCCGCAACCAGTCCGGGCGGAATCTCTCGCCGCTGCTGTGCATAGTGCCTGCGAGGCCGTGAGGGAGAGGCCGCTCTTCTTCCGTGGGATTGAAGAAGACTTGGTAGCTGCCGCTGCCATCTTTGACGGTAAAGCCGAGGACTCCTGCTACGCTTTCGATGCGTTGCACCGCTGCGGGAGCAGATGCGTCGGGGCGGATCTCCACCAGATAGAATTTCTTGGTGCCTTTGGGATAAGGGCTCTTGGCTCCAGGCTGTGCGAACTCATCCACGAGCTGGATAATGCAGGATTTCTTCGCGCTGCTGGCATTGTATCCGCCAGCCATGACATCGGTGTATTCAGGAACGAAGGAAGCAAAGTCATGGGCATGGAACTGGACACGCAGCTTGCCATAAGAGAAGAGGCTGCCGCCCAGGTCCTTGATCTCTTTCCGTTGCCCCCAGTGGCTTCGTCCACTCACCAGATAGAGCCGACCAATGATCCCGGTTGCGGACAAATCGGTCCCCGCCTCCACAGTGACCAAGCCCACCATACGATCGGGGGTGAACAACCAGACCTGACGCTGAATCCAGTCGGTGGCGGCTTTGCGGTATTGGCCCAACTGTGAAACAGCACCGAGTGCCGCTGCCTTATCACTCACGGCACATGTGGTGACGGACTCCGTGTTGGCCAGGGTGATGCGTCCGCGATGTTCCGAATTTTGATCAGGCGCGGTGTCGGGGCGAATCTCCATGCCGACGTCCTGAAGTGCGGAATCGAGCTGCCAGAGACCGGCTTCACCTGTCTCCACCACGCAGCCTACATAGCTCGATTTGCCCCGGTTTTCGAGGGTTTGCCGGGTTGTGCCGACGTAGGACCAGGTGCCATACCGGGCGCGAGGCCCCTCGACATTCTGATCGTAGGTGACGTAGTTGTCAGGCCACGGTGCGGCGGTGCGTTTCGGGTTCCAGAAGGCCGCTTGCCAGAGATCGCCGTCGAAACCGAGGTTAGCCACGCGCTGATTGTGGGCGCAGTTGTGCAGTTCAGAGAGGATCGCAGCCGCAGCGGCCCCGTTGTAGGTGTTCCAGTAGTGATGCCAACTGGGAGCGCTGGAGTATTCCATCACGCCACTGGGGGACACACTGAGAGGGTAATACCATCGCATCTTCTTCACCATTTCCAGTAGCTTGGGATCATCCGTGAGCTGAGCCGTGCGAAAGATGGCCCTCACCGAAATGCCATGATAGGAGGCGCACTCATTCTGTTTGCCGTAGTAGTGGGTGGCTCCATCGGGAAGCACTTGCTTCTCCACATAGCTTAGCGCCTGCTGCAATGCTTCCGAGTAGGCTGGATTCGGGAACAGGCGGTTGGCTATGGCAATGGCCTGAATGAAATTCACGTCGGCATTGAGAGCGATCGGCACGGCGAGACTCGGGCGGCTCCATTCAGGGCGTTTGGAAATGCTATCGGTGGCGATGTTGCGGATGCCCTGGTCCATCGCACCCCGAAGTGCCAGAGGGAGAATCTCGGGACGGCAAGTGGTCAGTATCAGCCAAGCATCCGCCAGCGGGGCGCAACAACCGAAGTCGCCCAGAACAGGACCGCCAATTGATGCACGTTCGGCAAAAAAGGCCGCCCTTCGGAGAATGGGAACGACCAGTTCGGGTTTTCCGGCCATGGGGCTTTGCGGGTGGCAGAAGGCCTGGGTGAGTTCAAGCAGTTCCTCGGCAACAACGGGGAAAGTCCATCCTTCTTTGATGAGAAACTCGCTGCGGACCTGGCCGCTCTGCGGATCCTCGGGGAAGCGGCGGTCTGGCTTTAGCACTTTGTGTTCGAGATCATTGAAGAAACGCTTCACCACCGGATTGTTCTCGTAAAACCGGATCGGCGGCAGGAGATCCGAGGGAGGAGGTGTTGGCGTTTCCTCCCACTTGCTGGTTTTCCAAGCCCTCAGATTCTCCCGGCTTTCCTCGATCCATGCGGCGCGTCCGCACTTCTCAGCCCGTTCAGTCTCCTCCTCCAGCCAAGCTCTCACGCTGGCCAAGCGAGCTGTATGTTCCGGAAGTTCAGCTGCCACGGTGGCAGGCCAGAGCATCGCCCCAACATAAGTCAGGGCGGTGAGGAGTGTGAGGGTGGATTTCATATTCGCTTTTTGGATGAGGGCATCAGTTTCGCGCGGGTCGTCTCCCATTGTGGGTTGGGATCGGCTTTCCAGATCTGCACGTCGTCGTAGCTCACGGTGCCGCCGCTGCCCCAGGTGCTGAGGCTGAGCCAGGTCTTTGCGGTGGCGAATCTGGGGTGCTTCGCGATGAGCGTAGGTCCGCCTTCGATCTGCACGACGACTTCGTCGCCGCGCATCTCCTGCAAGACGTGATACCACTGACCGGGCTTGGGCTTCCATTCGTTGCTGGCGAGCACTTCATCGGCGTCGCCCAGCTTCTTGGTGTTCTTCTTTTTCGAGAGCGAGGCGCCGGTGCGAAAGTGCAGTTGCAGGCTGCTGATGTGGCCGGTGCCGGTGACGGAGGTGCCGTCGTTGAAGACCAGATGCTGTGCGGTGATCTTGTCGCTGATCTTGAAGGCATATTGCACGATGCAATCGCTCGTCGGCATATTGAGCTGGATGGCGGGGCTTTTGCCGTCGTGTTTTTTGTCGTGCGCCTTGGCTTGATCTTCCGCCGTGGCGGGCTGGCCGTTGAGCGTGCCGTCGGCGATGGCAAAACGGGTCTTCATCCCCGGCTGCCATTCCGGCTTCATCGGGCCGTCGAAGCTGTCGCTGAAGATCACGTCGCCGCGTTTGCTGAGGATGGGTTCGAGCTTCGGCGCATCGGCAGCGTGCAACGCGGTGAGCGATGCTAACAGCAGGGCGGTGATGAGTTTGAGAGTGCGTTTCATGGTATTAAGGACTCCAGTTTACCGAACATGATGCGCTCCTTGCGGCCTTGCGTCACACAGAGCCAGATCGCGCCTTCGTGCTCATGGAAAGTGGGGTATTGAAAGGATGACCCCGGCGTCTCAAAGCGATACTTCCGCTCCCACGTCTTGCCATCGCGGGAGACGTCCACGTTGAAAACGCTGCGGCCTGCACCCCGAACCTGCCAGCCGAGGTAATACACGTCGCCGAACTTGTCGAAGGTCGGCTTCGAGCTGGCACCATCAGGAACATGCGGCAGCTCACGGGCGGTAGTCCACGTCTTGCCGTCCTGACTGGTGGTGAAATGGTAGTTTCCCTTTTGGCTGCGGCAGATAGCCATCCAAGTGCCGTCGGGCAGGCGGTTGACGGCGGATTCGCTCAGCGCCGCGCTCTCCGGCTCGTTGAAGTGGCCGATCACTTCAAAGGTTTCCCAATCATCATGCACCAGTGCGAGCGCATTCTGCGTCCCCTTAAAATTGTTCAACGCAACGTAGGTCTTGCCGTCGATGCGCTTGAATGAGTCGAAGATATGCATCGTGGAGTCGCAGGGCTTGTTCGTGAAGCCGCGGGCAGCAGCGTCCGCATGAAGAAACTGCGGCTGGAAATCAAAGGTGCCCGCCGCGGTTTTGAGCTTCGCCTTGTGGAGGGTCGGGGCAAAATCGCCGCGCTTCAGATCGAAGTCACGATACCAGACCTGTGACTGCCGTTTGCCGGGATCGTTGCTGTCGAAGTAACAGCGCAGCGTGCTAGGATCTTTTTGGATGATGCGTGGCGCGACGCAGGCACCTGCGGGCAATCTCTGGTTGTCGAACGTCTGCTCGCCCCTCGCGAAATCGATGACCTTCTCCACGCTCAGCGACTTCAGGTTCACAACGGACATCGTTACGTATTGGAACGGCCATTCCGCGCTCTCACCCGGCTGCACGTCGTTTGCTTCGGCGACCACGAAAGCGCGCTCGCCCACGCAGACAAACTCCGCATCGTGTGAGCCTTTCACCTGCGGTCCGGTCACATTGACCAGTCGCTCCATGACGCGGTTGGCGGCCTGAAGCGCATCCCAACCTTCGGGGAGGATGTTAGGCCTAAGGTCCGGGGCGTCGGCTGCGTGGAGCGCGGTGAGCGGTGCGAGCAGCAAGGCGGTGAGCAGGAGACGACAAAAAGATGCGTGGCAGAAAAATGGGCTCCGGGTCTTCAAATTTTTGCCGGATTTGTTTTTGTCGTTCATAGAGGAGTAATTGGCGCGGTGTTTCATCAAAGGTGGTCACTTCATCGTCTTCGCCATCGCATCCACCTCACTCATTTTGAAGCGCACGCTGACGATGGAGCAGCCGATGTCTTCTTTCCGGTAGTTCGCATACGTCGTGGCGATGATGGTGCCGTCGGGGAGCAAGTGAAGGCCGGGGTAGAAGCCGTCTTTGAAGGTCTTCAGCAGGCTCACGCGATACTGGCCGGGCTTGCTTTGCTTGATGTCGTCATAAGTGCCGACCCAGGCGATGAAGCCGCCTTTGTCTTTCGATTGCGGTGTGGCGTTGCGGAAGACGATGACCATGCGGCCATCGGGCAAAGTGATGCCGTGGTGACGATCTCCCGTGAGGCCCCATGGAGCGTCCACGGCTTGGCTCCATGTTTTGCCTTCGTCGCTGCTGAACATGACGAGGCTCGTGCCGCTGCGTTTGTTCTCGCGCATGAGGCAGCAGAGTTCATTGCCATCGGGCGAACGGAAGACATACGGCTCGCAGGGGTGCTTGCCGTCGAGCGCCGTGCCATCGCTGGCCATCACGGGCTCCGACCACGTGAAGCCGCCGTCGCGGGTGATGGATTGCAGCACTTGCAGGGTGCCTTCCTCGCCGATGCCGCTGCCACGATGAAACATGCCGAGATGCGAATCGTCCTTCAGCCGCACGATGCTGGAGAAGGTCATGATGTTGCGAAAGGCATCGTCCTTGGCAATGCGACCGCCGATGGGAGGCAGTTCACGCCACGTTTTGCCATCGTCCTCGCTGACGATGCGCGGCATGAATCCTTCGTGGCGGCCTTCAATGAGTTTGGGGTTCTCCTTGTTGGTCAAGGTGCGTGCGGCGAAGACCCACAAGCGCTCCTTGCCCTGGGGGTCGGTGATTCGATAGATGCTGGGGCAGTTCTTGAAGTTGACGTAGTTCGGCGGCAGTGCGTCGTCGATGCGCGTCCACGTCAACCCCGCGTCCTCGCTGCGAGCCATCGGCCCCGCGTGTCCGCCGTGGCCGAGGTTCCAGACGCAAAACATCGTCTTGTTGTCCGCCAACATCGCCGTCGTCGGATGCGCGTGATACTCGTCGGGCTTCGGCGAACCGCGCGCGATGATGACCTGCCGCTGCGTGTCATCGGAGAGGTCGATGTGGGTCAATGCCTCGCGCTGCTGCTGCCACTCCGCCTTCTTTTCGGCAGGCGCGGATTCCCAGGCACGTTTCGCGGCTTTGGTCGCGTTGGCGACTTCGGGTTTGGCTTGGGCGAAGACAGCCAGCGGCGCGAGCAGCAGGGAGGTGAGGAGTGTAAAGGCAAGTTTCATGGTTTCCATTCATCGCGCTCTTCTCTTTGAGGACGAGGTTAGTAAGGGAGACCTCCGAACTTCAACCGAAGCGTCGCGTCGTTTCGGAGCGTTGCGTTGAGCCAGAAAACCCGGCCGTCCCAAGCGTAGTCGGTGGCGGCGAGTTCGCGTCCGTTCAGTTCCACGCGTGAGAGTGTCTTCGGGGCGTTTTGAAGCTCGATGACGGGATGCAAGCAGGGCGTGAATGGGGTGATCGTGAGCGAGACGATGGGCTTTTCGACGTTGAGGAGCATGGCGCGGCGTTCGGTGCTGTAGGATGGGCTTTGCAAGCGTGCGCCTTCGGCCTGGATCTGCGGTGGGGTGGTGAAACTGAGGGACCATTCGAGGAGGCGTGTGTCATCGACGTCGCTGAGGCCGATGAGCCAGGCCCATTTCTCGACCTGCATCTTGCGCGTGACGCCGAGGGCGTCGGGCATGTCGGCTTTGCGGCTTTCGAGGGGCTGCGGGCGGCGGTGGCCCCAGGACATCATGGCGTTGTGCGCGGGGGTCATCGCAGCGAGGTCGTCGATGTTGATGCCGGTGGGTTTGCGTCGGGCGAGCGGCAGATGATTGCCCCAATAGAACGGCGTGACCATTTGCCCCTGGCTGTAGAAGGGGCGGTAGGCGGTGGAGGGCAGTCGCTTCCAGCCGGGGTTGAAGTAGATCGCTGCGAGGGGTTCGCGGGTGCCAAAGCGGATGCGGTAGAGTGGCGGGAGTTCGCCGGAGAGCAGCTTCTCGTAAT
Source organism: Verrucomicrobiaceae bacterium (assembly GCA_029865835.1). GTDB lineage: Bacteria > Verrucomicrobiota > Verrucomicrobiia > Verrucomicrobiales > Verrucomicrobiaceae > JAGRPD01. The sequence continues at coordinate 9,707 of JARXAL010000172.1, read as the reverse complement.
CGCGCTCCTGGTCGAGAATGGGGAACTTCAGCTCGCGCTTGGTGCCATCGCGGAAGAGCACGTCCACGAGGTTTTCCGGCAGCACGCGGAGCGGGTAGCCGGCGGGCGGCGTGAGGATGAGCAGTTCCTCGATCTCGTATTCGGCCTTGGGCTCGCTTTGCAGCGTGACGGTGCGCGAACCGAAGCCATCGGGGTAAAAGTAAAAATCCTCCGTCGCGGTTTCGCCCCAGACTTTGTAGTTGAGGTCGCAGGGCTGTGCGGTCCAGCGGACGTGGACGCGGGCGGCGGTGGATTCGATGATCTCGACGCGGCTGCGGCGCAGTTCCTTGTCGGAGGCGGCGTCGATGCAGTCGAGGCCATCCGGTCTGCGCGGAGCTTCGGCGAACTCGAAGTTCAGCGCGGTGTTGTGCTTCCCGGCCCAGAAGGGTGTGTAGGCCGCGCCGCGCCAGAAGACGAAGCGCGAACCGTTCGGCAGCGAGACCACGACATCCTTCCGCTCCGGCGCCCAGGCTTTGTCATAAGGCATCTCCGTCACCTCATCCGGGCCGGAATAGGAGAGCAGCGGGTAGTCGTAGCGCAGCTTCGTCTCGATGGCTCCGAAGGTGGGCAGCTTCGGCGTATCAAGCATCAGCATCGTCGGGATGGCTTTGTGCCAGAGCTCGCGCCCCTTGGCATCGCGGAGTGCCACATGCAGCGTGTCGCGATGCTTCGTGAAAGCCGGAGGCGGCAAAGCGATCTTCAATTCGGTGCGGATGCCTTTTGGCAACTCCACTGCGGCTTTGGTTGGCCGATCCGGCGAAGATTCGAACCACGCGAGCACCTCTGCGCCGCGAACCTCCTCCTTGCTGGAAAACGCGGCGAGGGTCACGCGAGCCTGCTGCTTCGGGCCAAGCACCAGCCAGTCAGCAGGCGGCAAAATCGCACCGAGATCGACGGGATTGATCACTGGATCGGCTGCGGCTTCCGCGTCCGCCTCGAACGCTGGGCGCTCGACCTTCCAGCGGGCTCGCTCGATGGCCTTGCCGTCCTTGTCTTTGGCGAGCAGCACCAGCTCCTCCGGCGCGGGCGAGGTGGCGAAGGTCACGCGTGCGGTGAAGGGGGAGTTACCGGAGAGATCAAGTGCTTTCCGCTCCACCTCCTTGCCTTCGCGATACGCCGCCAGCCAGTGTTCCGGGGCCGGTCGAGTGTCGCTGGCGAATTGCACGGTCACCGGAGTCAGGCCTACGCGCTCCACGCCGAAGGGCGGACGCCAGGGATGCCCCGGATCGAATTGAAAGCTCGTCGCGGAGGTCACGACCTCGCGCTGTCCGGCCACGCTGCCGGGTTGCTCGAAGAGATGGAGGATGTCTCCTGCCTTCAGCGCCTCGTCGTAGATTTGCAGTTCATCGAGGAGCCCACGCAAATGCGAGCGCACATAGCGCCACGTGTCGCCATCGGCGCGGCAGCCGATCCGCAGCACGCTGCCCGGTGCATCGGGCTTCAGCGTGAAATCACCGCCCCGGAACGTGCCTTTGTCCGCCGGAGTCTTGCCCTGACCGTCCACATAGAGCGTGAAATGCGGAGCCTCCGCCGCGCGATACGTCACCGCGATGTGATGCCATCCTCCGTCGTTCGGCACGAGGCCGTTCGAGGCGCGGTAGTTCGTGATCCACTCGCCCTGGCCCTCGCCATGCACTTGCAGGCCCTCGATGCCGAAGACTCCGAAGAACTTGTCGGGCGCGGCGGTCAGTTCGGCGCGGCCTTTAAAGAGCACCGGCATCTCCGCGTAGTAGTTCCCCACGTTGACCCAGGTCGCGATGGTGAAGTCGCGGCTGAAATCGATCGCCGAAGGGTTCGCCAGCTCGATGCCTGCGTTGACCTTTTCGATCACCACCGCGTTGCCGACGCGTCCGGGGGCAAAGGAAGGCGCGAGCTTCGGATCGACCGGGCGGCCATCGTGTTGACCGGTGACGTCCTTCAGGTCGTCATCGAAGCGGAAATGCGCGACGAGGTCCGCGTGGGCGGACAGCGGCGCGAGCAGCAGGGCGATGAGGAGTGTGAGGGTGTGTTTCACAATTGTTGCTTTCGTTCAGCGGTTCAGCTTCTCGTCCCCGTGCTGCTTGATCCAATCGCGCATCCACGGGGCGCTGGGGATGCCTTGGTCGATCCCGGCGAGGCCGAGGATGACGAGGTCGGAAACGCGGCCTTCCTTGAGCCACTTCAGGCCGAGGCTGCACTGGTGTTCCATGAGATCCAGCGGCACGGGCTGCCCCATCACATAGGTCTTGTCATCGGCCTTTGCTGGATCCTTGTCCCAGTAACCCCAGAGATAGATGCCCAGCGCGATGCGGCAGGTCTTCGGCTTGAGGGATTCCAGCAAGGCCATGTTCTTCTCCAGGTCGCGCAGATCCGCGCTCTTTGCCGTCCAGAGCACGACCACGTCAAAGTGCTTCATCTGGTCCATCAGCGGCGGTTCGCAGTCTTTGAAGTCGGGATGCTTGCGGTCGAATTCTTGGGTGTAGATGGTTGTCCAAACCTCCATCGGACGACCTACTTTGCCGAGCTGGTCGCGCATGGATTTCAATTGCGCTTCGGTCATCGCCGGCGTTCCGACCGTCGTTCCGTCGGCACGCTTGGTGTAAGGTCTGGTGACGAAATCGTCGAGGTAGATGCCGGTGAAGTTGGGGTAGCTCTTCGCCAGAGTGACGATGTCGGGAACCTCCGCCAAGCCGCCAAGCCCGCCGGAGCCGACGGCGGCCCACTGGACTCGTTTCAGAGGCTCGAAGGAAATGGCATACTGCTCCTTGGTGGTCACCGTCTTCCAGGCTTTTTCCCGCGACATGGCAGGCGGCTGATTCCACGGCTGCGTGATGAACATGAGGTTCGGCACGCCGAGCCAGAAAGCGCCCTCGGCCGGCGTCATCCGCGAGCCGCCCCGGTAGCCCGCGCCCTCGTAGAAAAGGCGCGGCCCGTCGGCCGGCACTCCGAAAAGCCAGAGACGGTCACGGACGGTGGCGGGCGATATTGTTTGCTGGGCGTTTACCACGAGCGGGGCGAGCAACAGGGTGGTGAGGATGGCGAGGGTGGGTTTCATGGTGCTGGCCTATCGGTTCAGTTTCGCGCCGCCGTTCTTCTTCACCCATTCGCGCGAGAACTCCGCGCTGGGCATGCCTACGTCTAGCATGGTGTTGGCGAGGAAGATCATGTCGGTGATGCGGCCTTCCCTGAGCCATTTCAGGCCCAAGTCGCACTGATGCTTCATTAGCTCCACCGGGACCGGTTTCTTGTTTTGAAAGTCCCAGAGGTAGAGCCCGAGGGCGATGCGGGCTTTCTTTGGGGCGATTTTCTCGAGCGCGGTGAGATTGGCCTCCAGCTCGGGGATTTCCGTAGAGTCCCAGGTCCAGAGGGTCAGGACGTCAAACTCGCCGAGGAAGTTCTCGAGAGGCGGTTCGCACGACCTGAATGGGATCTTTGAATTCTTGCGCTCCGGATTGATCTCGTGGGTGTAGAGCGTGACCCAGATGTCGAGGGGTTTGCCGCTGGCCTTGATTTGATCACGCAATTGGCGGAGGTCTGCGAGGGGCATGGCTGGGCGGCCGGTGTCGGGGTCCGTCGCTTTTTTCCTGGGAATGGGGCGCACGAAATCGTCGAGGAAGATGCCGCGGATATTGGGAAACTCCTGCGCGAGGGATAGCGTGGCGGGGAGCTCGCTCATGCCGCCCGTGCCTCCGCCGCCGACGACGGACCAGACCACGCGTTCCAGCGGCTGGAAGGATGTCGCATATTTTTGATAACTGCTCTTTCTCTGGCCGATCTCGTCCGAGGGGAGCGCGGGCCGGTTGTTGCTCCGGATGAAGAGGAGGTTCGGGACGCCCAGCCAGAATGCTCCTTCAGCTGGTGTCATGCGTGAACCGCCAGGAGCAAAGTCATCGATGTAATGTTTGGTATTTCCGCCGGGGGATGCGGGGCTCAACTTGTTGTTTCCTCCTTCGATGACGGTAAAGATCCAGAGCCGGTCGCGGACGGTCGCGGAAGAAGCTGATGAGGGCTGCTGGGCTGGAGCGGACAGCGGCGCGAGCAGCAGGACAGTGAGGAGCGTGATGATGGGGTTCATGGCTTTGTTGTGATTCACTTCTTTGGCGCAGTCGGCAGCGCTTTGATCCACGCGAGATTGAAGGCGTAGTGGTCCTTGCTTGTGATGAGCTGGATGCGGCCGTCGCGGGTCTGCGTGATGGCGAGGTAGCCGTTGATGTTCGCGAGGCTTTTGCCTTCGGGGGCGATGAGGCAGCGGTCGGGCCAGGTTTTGCCTTCGTCGTAGCTGACGGCGGCGTAGAGGCCGATGCCGGTGTAGTCGCCGCCGGTGGATTTGAAGCTAAGCCCGCCGCGCTCGTTCTTCGGTGTGCGGGCTTGGTCGGTGAAGGAACAAAGCACGATGGGGCCTTCTTTGAGCCGCAGCATGGCGGGACGCTGCGTGTTGCTGACCACGGGGAACTCGCTGATCGCCCACTGCCACGTCTCGCCGAGGTCGCTGGAGTAGCTCACGGGCATCTTGAGGTCGAAACGCTTCTGCGCGGGCTCCTCCGGTGAGAGACGACCGAAGGCCATGAGGCGTCCGTCGGCGAGTTCGACGATGGGCGCGTGGATGCCCGCGATGAAAGGGCCTTTGCCTCCGGGCTGAATGTCTTCCGAGCCACGCCGATGCCGCCCGGTCTCGCTCCAGGTCTTACCGTTGTCGCGGCTGATGGACAGGCCAGCGGAGTCGAACGGGATCGCGATGACGCCTTCCTTCGTGCGGATGGGATTGCTGGCTGACTCTCCATGTGCCCGCATCACTTCGGCTTTCGACCAGGTCACGCCGTTGTCGGTGGAGCGGCGGATCACGATATCGCCATGCTGTCGGCCTTCGACGATGTGGAAGATCGTCTTGTCGCCATCCCACCAGATTTTCGGTGCGTGGTCGTTCACGTCCATCGCATCCCAGAAGGGCGAGGCGGCTTCCCATTCCTTGGCACCCAAACGCAATCGCGAGCCGGCGTTAGCGGTGGTGAGATCGGTTTCGCCCATGGTGGAGAACCACACGGCGAGCAAATCGCCATTCGGGCACTCGGTGATGGCCGGGCTGTGATTTTGACTGATGAACACGGGGCCGACCGCGCCCTCGGGGATGCGAACGAAGGGCTTCGGACCATCAAAGAAGGGCGCGTCCGCTGCGGGTGGCGTGAGGTTCGGCACCGTCTGACTCACGTTCTGTGCGTTCAGCGGCAGCGCGGCCACGGGGAGCGCTTTTCCCTTCGGAAGCTCACCCTGCACGACGCGGAAGCCGATGCGCTCGCTCGAGGAGTTCGTCACCCATGAGCCACGATTCGCCGAGCGCAGGAAGCGGATCATCGAGGAATGAAATCCGCCGCGAAACACGCGGCAGTCGCCATCGGCGCGACCGAGCGGGTCCGTCTGCGCGCCGCTCTCATACGGCCCATACCAATCGCTGCACCACTCCGCCAAGTTGCCATGCATGTCATGCAGGCCCCAGGCGTTCGGGGTCTTTTGCGCCACACGGAAGGAACCCGTGCCACCTGCCTTGGATTCCTCCACCGGGTGATCGAGGCCGATGATCTGCCCCTGCTTCAAGCTAGCCGCAGGCTTCCCGGCATTCCGCCAGTCATACTCACGCGGCATCGGCCCCGACTTGAAATACACACCTCGGAAGTTGTCCTCACCAAACCACTTCTGATGGGCATCTGGTAAAGTGTCGCCCGTGTGGAACAGCGTCTTCGTGCCCGCGCGACACGCAAACTCCCACTCCGCCTCAGTCGGCAGGCGATACATCTTGCCTTCCTTCTCCGAGAGCCACTCGCAAAACGCCACCGCCTTGTCCCAAGTCACGCCGCTCGCCGCATCATCATCGGCAGGCTTCGACTTCGGATCCTTCTTTTTGAACTCGGGATCGAACTGCCGAAACTGCGCCACGGTGACCTCGGTGACGCCAATGTGAAAAGGCTGCGTGATGGTGACCCTGTGCGCCGGCTTCTCGTCAAAGTCGATCCGGTCGATGTCCTTGTGCATCTCTCCAAACCGTTTCTGCCGCAGATAATCCTCCAACGGCGGCCCGTCCTGGCCCATCGTGAAGCTGCCCGGCTCGATGCGCACGAGCTTCATGCCGAGGGAGTTGGTGATGGGCTCGGCGGGGAGTGCGGTGATTAAAAGACAAAAAGATTGGAAACAGAAAAATAGGACTCGGACCTTCCTGTTTCTGTCCCAAATCTTTTTGTCGTCTCGATGGGTGAGGGTGTGTTTCATGGCAAATCGCATCACGGTTGAAACTCGATCCAGTTCAGGCCGAGTTCGGTGTTCTTGTCGGCGCAGCGGGCGACGACGCAGACGTCGGTGAGGCCGGTGGCGTTCGTGAGCGTGGCGGGGATGGAGAGGAACTCGCCTGAGTCGGCTTGGCCGGAGGGCTTCACTTCGACGCTGGCCAGCACGGGGCCGGTGGGTGAGCCGCTGCGGAGTTCGAGGGTGCCGCCCTTGGTATCGAAGCAACCGGCGCGGACGGTGATGTGCGAGATGCCGGTGAGGTTCAGGTCGCGCCAGAGGATGTGGGTGCCGTCTTTGAAGTGGCCGACGATGGCCTTCTCCCCGTAGGCGTGCTCGACGTAGGCCATGCCGTGGTTCTCATCATAGAGTGCGGCTTTTTTGCGGCGGGAATGCAGCACCACGGTGCCTTCACCACGCAAGCGCGGCAGGGTGGCTTGCTTGCCATCATCGGTATAAGCGGCGGTGAGGATGAGCACGCCCTCATCCACGCGTGTGCCTTTCTCGGGCTTCTTCGGCGCGGTGAAGGTGCCGCTGGCTCCGGACTGCGGCGGGCTGGCGGGATCGTCCTTGAGCGAGAGCACCCAGGCGACCATGCGCCGGAGTTGCTCGATGCTGTGCTGCGGATGTGGCGGCATGGGAAGCTGCCCCCACACGCCCGTGCCGCCGCTGAGGACTTTCTGCGCGAGACGTTCGGCAGCGGCGGGGTCGTCCTTGTATTTCAAGGCGACGGTTTTGTAAGGCGGACCGGCCGATGGTGTGTCGGCCATGTGGCAGGCGAAGCAGGTACTGGCGCGCATCATGGCGAGTCCGGGATCGAACACATCCTTGTCCCCCTCGCTGGCAAAACGGCGTCCGCGAAACTCGCCCTGCACGGTGGCGAGATTCGTTTGCACCGCGTCGCCATCGGTTTCGATGACGGACACCTTGTAAGGAATCTTGGAATCCCAATCAAAGAACGAACCATGCGCAGGCGACTCGAAGCGCACGACGGGCCGACCATTGCCGACGTGAATCATTTCCTTCGCCGTGCTCTTCGCGCCGCTGGCATCGAGCGCAGTCACGCTGACTTCATAGCTGCCGGGTTGATCAAACGTGTGCGCGAACTTCGCTTCGCCGCCGGTCTGTTCTTTGCCCGCGATGCTCCAAAGAAACTTCAGTGCATCGCCATCGGCATCGGTGGAGGTGGAAGCATCAAAGGTGAGCGCGAGCGGTTGTTTGCCCGCTGTTTCGCTCGCGCTGATCCGTGCCACCGGTGCGCGATTGCCGCGACGATACACGACTCGCACGATGCGGCTGTCGTTGTTCTCCCACCACTGGTCGCCATACTCGATCATGTAAAGCGCGCCATCGGAGCCGATCTTCATGTCGATGGGGCGGCGCAGATTCCAAGTCGGCACAAAGGGCTCAATCTCCGGCCCAGGGGTGCCGAGTTTCACGGTCTGAATCCAGTTGCGCATCCACTCGTAGATGAAGAGGCGGCCATCGAGCGCTTCGGGAAGCTTGACGGGAGAAGGATTCGCCGCGTCGTAGCGATACACCGGTCCGGCCATGATGGTGCGTCCGCCGCTGCCGACGGTGGGGAAGTCTTTCGAAGGCAGGCTCGAATACCAGATGAGCGCGGGTTTGGCTGGCGGCAGTTTTTGGATGCCGGTGTTGCGCGGTGAGAGATTTTCCGGCGACTGCGGGTCGTAACGTTTGCCCTCCTTGTTCGCGGCGAAATCATAGAGCGGCAGCGCTTCATTGGGCCCGACAAAGAGCGGCCAGCCGAAGTTCCCTGCGGTCTGTGTGGCATTGAGTTCCTCGTAGCCATCCGGCTTCACGCCGAGCACCGGCATGATGTTCGGGCCGACATCGGCAAAGTAGAGCGTGCCCGTCTTGTCATCCACGGAGAGGCGGAAGGGATTGCGCACGCCCATGGCGAAGACCTCCGGCCTGCCGTCCTTGCCATCGGCAAAAAGATTGCCCTCGGGGATGGAGTAGCCGCCCTCCGGCTTCGGATGAATGCGCAGCACCTTACCGCGCAGGTCACGCGAGTTGGCGGCGGAGCGGAAGGCGTCCCAGTTTTTGCGGTCCGGCCGCGTGTCCTGGGGCAAGCCCGGATCATAGTGACAGTTGTCGCCATTGCCGATGTAGAGATCGCCTTTTCCATCCATCCACATCGCGCCGCCCATGTGGAAGACATGCTCGGTATCATAAGGCCATGAAAGCAGCTCAAACTCCGATTCCGCCGCCATCCTGCCGTCCTTCACCGTGAAGCGGCTCACCCGCACGGTGCCGAGTTTCGCCGTCGGTGCGAACAAGGCATAAACATGCCCGCTCTGCTCAAAGTCTCGCGCCACCGCCATGCCGAGCAGGCCGATCTCGCCCTTCGCATAAGTCGGCACCGAGCCGAGAATGCTCACGCCGCCGGACTTCGCGTCCCAACGTTTCATCGTGCCCCAGAACTCGGCAAAGATGACATCGCCACCCGGCAGCACTTCCATCTGGATCGCATCACGCGCCGCCGGCACGAGGATTTCCTTTTCAAAACGAGCGGGATCGACCGGCTCGGCGGCGTGGAGCGTGACGATGAAAAGACAAAAAGATGTGAGACAGAAAAATGGGTTTCTGTTCTTCATCTTTTTGTCGTGACTCAGGGCGAGGTCGTTGTTGGGTTTCATGGCTGTGGTGAGATTGAAGGAATGCGGAACTTTTCTCCTGGATCGAGAAGTTGGATGATGTGCTTCACCTCGTAGGGGAGGGTGACAAGTCCGGTGGCTCCGGCGCTGTGCCATTGCATCATGCAGACGTGGTTGGAGGTGCCGAGGATGACGGGCGCGCCTTCGGCTTCGTTGAGGAAGGCGGATTTGTCAGCGAGGATCTGCTGTGCGTTCTCGGGCTTCTGGATGTTGTAAACGCCTCCGGAGCCGCAGCAGTCCTTGGCCTTGGGAGCGAGCTCCCAGCGGTAGCCAGTGGCATCGAGCACATTCGCGGGAATGCCAGCGGCCTTCTGTCCATGCACGAGATGGCAGGGCAGATCCACATAGACTCGCGTGCCATCATCGCTGGCACGCTGGCGGCGCACGGGGCCGAGTTCGCCGAGGAAGCCGAGCACATCACGCACTTGTTTGTCGGGCTGCAATGTCTTGCCCAAAGCGTAACCGCAGCCGGACGAGTTGCTGACGATGGCATCGACATCGAGCGGGCCAAAAGCTCGCCGGTTCTGCTCGCGAAGGGCTTCAACACCATCTAGTCCAGTGTGTTCCTGAAACGCGCCGCAGCAGCCCTGGCCCTCAGGAGTGATGACTTGCACGTTGTTCTCGATGAGCACGCGCACCGTGGCGAAGTTGATCTCGCGGAACATGGCCTCCATCAAACAACCGGTGAGAAAGGCCACACGCGGACCGGTGGGGCGATGTCGCTGCATGAGTTCCTCG
>JARXAL010000129.1 GCA_029865835.1 Verrucomicrobiaceae bacterium | reverse complement strand
CAGCACATCCTCATGAACCCTCGCATCGAACGCCGCACCTTCCTCCGCGGAGTCGGAGCCACCCTCGCTCTCCCATGGCTCGAAATCATGACCCCCGCCGCCCGAGCCGCGCAAAGACAACTCCCCCCCCGCCGATTCGTCACCTTCTTCCAGCCCAACGGCGTTTTCCCCAAAGCCTGGGATGTCACCGGCGTCGGCAAAGACTTTGCCCTCTCTCCCATCCTTGAGCCCCTCGCCGCCTTCAAAAACGACATGCTTGTCCTCAGCGGACTCGACAGTTGCGGCAAAGGCCACGTCAAACTCACCGGCGCCTTCCTGACCGGCACCGCCATCGAAAACAACGTCAACGGCATCTCCGTCGATCAAGTCATCGCCCGTCAAATCGGCCAACCCACCCGCTTCGCCAGCATCGAACTCGGCACCGAACCTCCCCGCCAAGGCCTGGCCGGCGACGACCCCATCGCCCTCGCCAACACCGTCTCGTGGAGCAGCCCCACCCAGCGCATCTCCCCCGAAATCAGCCCCCGAGCCGCCTTCGACCGCCTCTTCCGCGACCCCTCCTCCCCCGAAGCCCGCCGCGCCGCCGAAAACCGCCGCAGCGTCGTCGACCTCGTCCTCGAGGACGCCAAAAACCTCCAACGCATCGCCAGCGGCCGCGACAAACAAAAAATCGACGAATACCTCGCCGGCGTCCGCGGCGTCGAACAGCAGATCGAGCGCACCCTCAATCCCCCCACCCCCGAGTGGACCCCGTTGTCTCCCCCGGACATGCGCCGCCCACCCGCAGGCCTCCCCCTCAACAAAGACGAGCACATGCGCCTCATGCTCGACCTCATCGTCCTCGCCCTCCAAACCGACACCACCCGCGTCGCCACCTTCATGAGCGCCCACGGCTTCAGCCGCCAAAACTTCACCTTCCTCGACGGCGTCAAAAACGACCACCACGGCATGAGCCATCACAAAAATCAGGAAGCCCTCGTCAAAGAATACACCACCGTCAGCCGCTGGTATGCCCAGCAGGTCGAATACCTCCTCTCCCAAATGCGCCGCATCGAAGAAGGCAACGGCTCCCTCCTCGACAACAGCCTCGTCCTCTACGGCAGCGAAATGAAAGACGGCAACGGCCACATCAAAGAAGACCTCCCCCTCGTCCTCATCGGCAAATCCCAGGGCCACGCCAAAACCGGTCAACACCTCGCCTTCGCTCCCGGCACCCCCCTAGCCAACCTCCACCTCACCCTCGCCCAACAATTCGGCGCCGAAATCGAGTCCTTCAACAACGTCAGCACCGGCACCCTCAACGGCCTCTTCGCATAGCCTGGATGATTCATGAACATCGTGGCGAAACCGTTCAAAAGTTTGAAGCTGCAAGGCGGGCGCTGTTTTGAAAGGCTGAGTGCATTGGTAAATGCTCGATGCCTTTTAAAACAAGCCCAACGCGGCAGATCCGGACTTTTGAGCGGTTGCAGTAGATGGCTCATGAATCATTCAGGCTAACTTCGATTGGCAATCGAAGCCTGATTCCACTCCCCTCGGAAAGACACACCGCTTTCCGACCGCTCTTTCCTTGTCCAAGAGCCCTCCCATTCCACCTTCTGTTACCGTGCGCCGCACTTTTACCATCTCCCTCATCGCCCTTTCAGCCGCGGCTTCTCCAGCCGCCGATGACCTGGCGTTTTTCGAGACCAAGGTGCGCCCCCTGCTGGTCAAACACTGCTACGAATGCCACTCCCAGGAATCCGGCAAACAAAAAGGCGGCCTCCTCCTGGACCGCAAAGAAGGCTGGACCAAAGGCGGTGACGCAGGCCCCGCCCTGCTTCCAGGCCAGCCCGCAAAAAGCCTGCTCATCCACAGCATCCGCTACGAGGACGAGGACCTGCAAATGCCCCCCAAGTCCAAACTCCCCCCCGAAGCCATCCAAATCCTCGAACAATGGATCGCCATGGGCGCCCCGGACCCCCGCATCGAGTCCCTCGCCTCCGCCACCTCAAAGAAGACCATCGATTTCACCGCCGCCCGCCACAGCTGGGCCTTCCGCCCCCTGCAAAAATCCGCTCCACCCGCCATCAAACAGTCAGACTGGCCGCGCAACGATCTCGACGCCTTCATCCTCGCCGAACTCGAAGCGAAGAACCTCAAGCCCGCGCCCGACGCCGACCGCATCACCCTCCTGCGCCGCCTCAGCTACGATCTCACCGGCCTGCCACCCTCGCCTGACCTGTCCGAAACCTCCGACCCGTCCGCCTATGTGGACCATCTCCTCAGCAGCCCGCAATTCGGCGAAAAATGGGGCCGCTACTGGCTCGACCTCGCCCGCTACGCCGACTCCAACGGCGGCGACCGCAACTACACCTTCTACCAAGCCTGGCGTTACCGGAACTACGTCATCGATGCCTTCAACCGCGACAAACCCTACTACGAGTTCCTTCGCGAGCAGCTCGCCGGCGACCTCCTGCCCGCCTCCACTCCTCATCAGCGACGCGACCAAATGATCGCCTCCACCTTCCTCGCCCTCGGCCCCAAAATGCTCACCGAGCGTGACAAAGAAAAACTCCATCTCGACACCGTCGACGAGCAGATCGACACCATCGGCCGAGCCTTCCTCGGCCTCACCATCGGCTGCGCCCGCTGCCACGATCACAAATTCGACCCCTTCAGCCAGCAGGACTACTACGCCATGGCCGGCTTCTTCCGCTCCACCGAAGTCGTCATGGGCACCCGCAACGGCTGCGTCAACGTCGCCAGTTGGGTCGAGCAGGCTCTGCCTCAGCCAGAGCCTGCCATGAGCGAACTCACCAGCAAAGTCCAGCGCCTCGAACTCGCCATGCGCCTCAAAGTCGAACGCGACTTCATGAAAAAAGTCGGCGGCAAAATGTCCCTCGAAAAGCTGCCCCTCGCCGGCGTCATCTACGACGAAGCCGACGCCGAACTCATCGGCGACTGGAAACAATCCAACCTCTCCAAAAACCGCTTCGGCGATCACTACATCCACGACGACAGACGCCAAAAGGGCGAGAAACAAGCCATCTTCCGCGGCAGCCTCCCCGAAACCGGCATCTACGAAGTGCGCCTCGCCTATCCCGCCAAAGCCAATTGCGACAAACAAGTTCCCATCACCGTCGAAGCCTTCGACGGCACCCACGAAGTCCTCTTCGACCAGACCCGAAAGCCCGCCATCGGCGGCTTGTTCGAATCCATCGGTCGCTTCCACTTTGAAAAAGGCGGCCGCGCCAACATCATCATCCGCACCGCCGGCACCAGCGACTACGTCATCGTCGACGCCGTCCAGTTCATCTCCGAACGCGACATCGAACGCGAGGCCACCGCCCTCGCCATGGCCAACGGCACTCGCAGTGGCGACCCGCTGCTCACCATGCAAAGCGAGGACCTCGAAAAGGAACTCAACAAACAAATCAACGCCCTCAAAGACGCCGAACTCGCCATGGCCCCCCGCGACGCCCGCGACGCCGGCGACATCCACCTCCGCGTCCGTGGCGAGGTGAACCAACTCGGCCCCAAAGTCCCGCGCAGCTTCCCCAGCGTCCTCCACACCGGCCCCGCGCCCGCCATCCCCGCCGGCTCCAGCGGCCGCCTCCAACTCGCCGACTGGATCACCAGCCCCAACAACGCCCTGCTCGACCGCGTCATCGTCAACCGCCTCTGGGCCCAACTCTTCGGCCGCGGCCTCGTCAGCACCGTCGACAACTTCGGCGCTCAAGGTGAGAAACCCACCCATCCCGCCCTGCTCGACCACCTCGCCACCAAATTTCGCGCCAGTGGCGGCTCCATCAAATCCCTCATCCGCGAAATCGTCCTCAGCCGAACCTACCAACTCGCCGCCGAAGCCACCTCCCCCCGCACCCTCGCCGACCCCGAAAACCGCCTCTTCGGCCGCCGCTCCTATCGCCGCCTCACCGCCGAGGAAATCCGCGACAGCCTCCTGTTTCTCACCGGTGACCTCAAACTCGAACAAGCCTCCGCCACTGCACTCACCTACGGTGAAGACCTCGACAAACCCATGTCCTTCGACACCGAATCACGCCGCAGCATCTACCTCCCCGTCGCCCGCAACAACCTCGCCCCCGAACTCGAAATCTTCGACGCCGCCAACCCCGAGATGGTCTCCGGCGACCGCCCCCTCACCACCGTCCCCACCCAGGCCCTCTACCTGCTCAACAGCACCTCCCTGCAAAAACACGCCGCCACCCTCGCCCAAAAAGCCTACGCCCAACCCGACGCCGTCACCTGGCTGCACCAAACCATCCTCGGCCACTCCCCCAGCCCCACCGCCGCCCAACGCGCCAACGCCTTCATCACCTCCTCCCCCGACGATCGCGAAAAAGCCCTCGCCGACCTCGCCCACGTCCTCCTCGCTTCTACCGAGTTCCTCTTCATCGAATGACCCCATGAACCCGCCACCGCTCATCACCCGCCGCCACGCCCTCCAGACCGCCGCCTGCGGCTTCGGCTCCCTGGCGCTCAATAGCATCGCCAGCGCAGCGAGCTTGCCGCGCGGGCTGCATCACGCGCCCCGGGCGAAGCGCGTCATCTTCCTCTTCATGCACGGCGGCCCCTCCCAGGTCGACACCTTCGACTTCAAACCGAAGCTCCAGCAGATGGACGGCCAAAAGCTGCCCTTCGCCCCCGCCAAAAACCTCGATCCCTCCTCCACCAGCCAAGCCAAACTCTTTGGCTCCCCCTGGAAGTTCCACCAATACGGCCAGTCCGGCCTCTGGGGCAGCGACTTGTTCCCCGAAGTCTCCAAACACCTCGACGACCTCTGCGTCATCCGCTCCATGCAAAGCAAGGGCCAGTCCCATGGCCAAGCCGTCTGCATGATTCACACCGGCGCAGACAACTTCGTGCGCCCCTCCATCGGCTCCTGGATCAGCTATGGCCTCGGCACCGAAAACGCCGACCTGCCCGCCTTCGTCAGCATCAGCCCGCCCGCCACCCACGGCGGCCCCCGCAACTACGGCTCCGCCTTCCTCCCCGCCGCCCACCAGGGCACCACCGTCGGCCGCGCCGGCAAACTCGGCAAGGACGCCACCTTCCGCTTCCTCGACGCCAGCGGCGACTCCCAAGGCCAGCTCCGCAAACTCGATCTCCTTCAGGCGATGAATCGCGAGCACTTCGACCGCACCCGCCACGCCCCCATCGAAGGCATGATCCAAAGCATGGAACTCGCCTTCCGCATGCAGCGCGAGGCCCCCGGCGTCATGGACATCGAAAACGAGCCCGCCCATATCAAGGCCCTCTACGGCATCGGCGATTCCGTCACCGACAACTACGGCCGCCAGTGCCTGCTCGCCCGTCGCTTCGCCGAATCTGGCGTCCGCTTCATCCAGGTCAGCACTCCCAACGTCTGGGACCAGCACTCCAATCTCGTCAAAGCCCACACCGCCAATGCAGCCGCCGTCGACCGCCCCATCGCCGGCCTGCTCGCCGACCTGAAACAACGCGGCCTGCTCGAGGACACCCTCGTCGTCTGGGGCGGCGAGTTCGGCCGAACCCCTATCGTTCAAGGCGCCAACGGTCGCGACCACAACCCCCAGGGCTTCACCATGTGGCTCGCCGGTGGCGGCGTGAAGCCCGGCTTTGCCTATGGCGAAACCGACGAATTCGGCTATTACGCAGTCAAAGACAAGGTCCACATGCACGACCTCCACGCCACTATCCTCCACCTCCTCGGCATCGACCACCTCCGCCTCACCTACCGCTACGCCGGTCGCGATTTCCGCCTCACCGATGTCTATGGTGAGGTGGTGAACGGAATCATGGCGTAGCTTCGACTACCAACTAAGGCACCGGAATCAAAGGCCTGCCGAATCCACCGCAACATGCCGAGGCAAACCTCGTTCAAGGCAAATGCTTCGCCTCCTCTGCTGCCTCCTCATCGCCGTGACGTGCCACGCCGCGCCGCCAAACATCGTCTGGATCATCGCCGATGACATGTCGCCAGACACCGGCGCCTACGGCCTCGCCCAAGTCAAAACCCCGCATCTCGACCGCCTCGCCGCCGAGGGCCGACGCTACACCCGCGCCTACTCCACCGCCCCCGTTTGCAGCTCCTCCCGCTCAGCCTTCATCCTCGGCTGCTACCAAACCACCACCGGCCTGCATCCGCACGACACCGAAAA
>JARXAL010000115.1 GCA_029865835.1 Verrucomicrobiaceae bacterium | reverse complement strand
AGCAGCAGGTGCAGCAGCAGCAGGCGGATTCGTTTGTGGCGCAGCAGAATCAATTGAGGGACTCGCTAAAGCAGCAGATGGATGCGTTGCGCGAGCAGGCGAATGTGACGCGGGGGGAGTTGGCGAAGTTGAGCGAGGACGAGCAGGCGCGGGTGGCGGCGATCCGGGCGGAGCCTCGGCGGGATATTCTGACGAAGACGCTGGCGCTGCATAAGCTGTTTGAGGATGGAGCTCAGGGTGGGGCGTTTGCATTTGCGGCATATGTGGTTTTGACGCTGCTGTTCATGCTGGTGGACACGATTCCGCTGGTGGTGAAGTTCTTCTCGAAGCCGGGTCCGTATGACACGCTGGTGGATCAGGATGAGGTGCGGTTTGACAAGGAGCGGCAGACGTTTTTGAAGAGTTTCACGCGTTACATGGATGAGTTGGCGGGAGGGAGGCTGCTGCATTTGACGCGGAACAAGCCGTTGGAGCAGGCGATGATTGAGGGGGTGGATCGGTCGCGGGCGGCGAAGGAGTTTTTGGAGAGTTTGATGGAGTTGGAGCGGGTGTTTGAGGAGCGGGTGCGGGTGGAGCGGGATTTGCTGGCGAAGGAGGGGCGTGGGGACAGTCAGCGGGCGGTGGCGATCGAGGAGATGGCGGCGAAGTTTTACGCGGATCTGCGGCAGCGGATGGAGACGTTCTTTGGGCATGATGCGGCGCGGTTGGCGGCGGGGACGTCGCATTGATGCGGGTGCTTGTAGGGTCATAAAAAAAGCCCCGGTGGGATTCACCGGGGCTTTTTTGTTTGATGAGTGAGGGATTACTTTTTCCCGGCCTTTTCGTCGCCACCGGAGGCGATGCCGACGGCGGCGTCTTCGGGTGGGAGGAAGGCTTTGAAGCGGTTTTTGTCGATGGCTTTCATGTAGGCTTCCATGGGGGTGACGTTGCCGTCGCGGAGGTTTTTCCAGATGGCTTCGTCCATGAACTGCATGCCCTCGGCTTTGCCGCCGATGATGACGTCGTAGAGTTTTTGGGTGGCACCTTCGCGGATGATGGCGCCGACGGCGGCGTTGGAGACGAGGATTTCGTTCACAGCGACGCGGCCTTTGCCGTCGGCTTTTTTCATGAGGAGCTGGGCGACGACGCCTTTGAGGGAGGCGGCGAGCATGGTGCGGACCTGGCTTTGCTGGTTGGATGGGAAAACGTCAATGATCCGGTCAACGGTTTTGCGGGCGTTGTTGGTGTGGAGGGTGCCGAAGACGAGCAGGCCGGTTTCGGCGGCGGTGAGGGCGAGGGAGATGGTTTCGAGGTCGCGCATTTCGCCGACGAGAACGATGTCGGCGTCCTGACGGAGGGCGGCGCTGAGACCGGTGGCGAAGGAGGGGGTTTGGATGGGGACTTCGCGCTGGGTGATGATGCTCTTTTTGTTGCGGTGAACGAATTCGATGGGTTCTTCGACCGTGATGATGTGGCGGCGGAAGTTGGTATTGATGTAGTCGAGCAGGGCGGCGAGCGTGGTGGACTTGCCGGAGCCGGTAGGGCCGGTGACGAGGACGAGACCGGAGCGGAGGTGGCCGAATTCCTTGACGATGGGCGGGATGCCCAACTGGTCGAGGGACATGATTTTGGTGGGGATGATCCGGAAGACGGCGCCGTAGCCGAACTGCTGGCGGAGGAAGTTGCAACGGAAGCGGTTGTCGGCGTCCATTTCGTAAGCGAAGTCGAGGTCGCCTTTTTGAACGTAGCGTTCCCAGGCGCGGGGTTCGCAGATTTCGCGCATCATGGTTTCCATGTGTTCATGGGTGAGGACGACATCTGAGATGGCTTTGACGGAACCGTGAACGCGGACTTTGGGGGGCTGGCCTTCGGTGAGGTGGAGGTCGGAGCCTCCGAGTTCAATCAGTTGATGGAAGTATTGGTCGATGACAGGCATGATGTGATGACTGGGAAAGAGGTGGGTGGGGATGGGGGATCAGGCGCCCTTGAAGAAGGCGCGCATGAGGATTTTGTCTTCGGCGCGGGACATGCATTCCTCCTGACTGATTTGGCCGGAGGAGAAGAGGTTTCGGAGGGAGTCGTCCATGGTGATCATGCCGAGGTTTTTGCCGGTTTGCATGACGCCGTTGAGCATGAAGGTTTTGCCTTCGCGAATGCAGTTGGAGACGGCGGCGTTGTTGACGAGGACTTCGAGCGCCATGGCGCGTCCGTTGCCGTCGGTGCGGGGAACAAGTTGCTGGGAGACGATGCCGCGGAGGGATTCGGAGACCATGATGCGGATTTGCTCGCGCTGATCGATGGGGAACACGTCGAGGACGCGGTCCAGGGTGCGGGCGGCGTTGCCGGTGTGGAGGGTGCCGAGGACCAAGTGACCGGTTTCGGCAGCGGTGATGGCGAGCGAGATGGTTTCGAGGTCGCGCATTTCACCGACCATGATGATGTCGGGATCTTCCCGGAGGGAGCCGCGAAGGGCGGAGGCGAAGGATTCGGTATGGGTGTGGACTTCGCGCTGGTTGATGTGGCAGCCTTTGGGTTCGAAGACGAATTCGATGGGGTCTTCGAGGGTGATGATGTGGTCCTGGCGCTCTTTGTTGATCTCGTCGACGAGGGCGGCGAGGGTGGTGGATTTGCCGCAACCGACGGGGCCGGTGACGAGGACGAGGCCGTTGTGGTAGCGGATGAGGGTGCGGACGGTGTCGGGGAGGCCGAGTTCGTCAACGGAGCGGATGCGGCCGGAGATGACGCGGAAGGTCATGTCGATGCCGAGGCGTTGCTGGACGACGGAGGCGCGGAAGCGGCCGTAGGGGGGCGAGTAGGCGAAGTCGACATCGCCCTTGGTTTCGAGTTGATTGATTTGGGCCTCGGTCAGGAACTGGTAAGCGAGTCGGCGGCAGTCTTCGGCGGTGAGGACGGCGGCGTTGTTCCAGATGGGCTGGAGGTTGCCATAGCGACGCCAGATGGGCTGGGAAGCGGTGGCGAGGTGGAGGTCGGAGGCGTCGTATTCCTGGCAGAAGCGGAGGTAGTCATCGACTGAGCCTAGGGTGGCGATGGTGTCTTCGGCAACAACGGTAGCGGTGGGGGTGGAATCTGACATGAATGAAAAGGGGGGAGGTCGGGTCGAGATCGAAGGAAGAGGATCAGAAGGAAGGGGGTTTTTTTGAAGGAGAGTTGTTGGCGATGATGTTTTGGACTTGGGTGGTGACGAATGACAAAACGGCCTTGCTGGCCAACCCGAAGAGGGGCGTGGTGAGCAAGGCAATTAAACCTGATTTTTTATCGGATTTGGGTTGAGAGTCACGCTCATTTTTGCGGCGGGAGGAAGGAAGTAGCAGACGCACGGCGATGAAGCCTGTGATGAGAGCGCCAGCGGCCCAGGCGATGCGGTTTTTTTGGATGCTGGATTGGATCAGGGCGGCAGGTCGCATGACGGCGGTAGCGCTCTGCCATTGGGGGACGAGAGCCGTGCGTGCGAGCGCGAGGTCGTGGAGGGCCTGTTGCTTGGGGGTCAGGGGAGCTTTGGAGCCAGCCATTGGCGGTCTTTTTGGAGTTCGCTGACGGTGTCTTCGAAAAGGCGAAGTCGGGCGAGTTTGGTTTTGAGGGCGATGAGGAAGATGAAGCCGAGAACCAGATGAATGCCGGCGGTGCAGAGAGCGACGAGGTGCCAGGGCTGCGAAAGTTTTTCGGAGAGCAACCAGATGAGGGCGGGAATGGCGATCAGCCATCCGAGGGCGAGGAAGCCGATGGCGATGACGGCGAGGACGACCAGGGAGAGGACGTGGGTGCCGGCTTCCCGGGATTCGATTTGGATGAGTCGAAGGCGAGCGTCCAAATAGAGGATGACGGTGCTGACCAGATCCCGCAGGCCGGAGAGCGGGGCGGATGACGCCTGAGCTTTGGGAAGGGGGTCCATCGGCGATGAGGCGTGGGGCGGGCGCGCGGGATCAGCGGCGCAAGATGATGCCGACAAGGAGTCCGACACCGAAGGCGGTGGCGAGGGCCTGGAGGGGTTTTTCGCGGGCGAAGTTTTCGGCTTCGGTGCGGAAATCGGCGCATTTGACCTTGGCGTCGTTGAGGGTTTGGTCGGCGTAGTGGCGGAACTCGTCGGCACGTTCGCGGAATTCGTCGGCCTTATTTGTGGCAGCGGTTTTGAATTCCTGGGCGTGGGATTCGGCGGACTGGCGGAGTTCCTGGGCTTTGGCGGCGGCTGCATTGCGAAGTTCCTCGGCGGCTTTCATGGCGCTGGCTTTGGCGGCTTGGAAGGGATCGTGACCGCTGGTGGTGGAGGAGAAAGGGAAGTCAGAAGAAGGGATGTCGCTCATAATCGGGGCGTTTAGGGGCTGAGTCGAAGAAGATGAATGCGGCCGAAGGCCGTATGAGCAGTAAAGCGATTTCGGGCGGTGAAGCGAGGAAAAACTCACTCCTTCACGACCTTGCCGCCGAGCGAAAGGATGCGGGCTTTGCCTTTGGCGTCTTCGGCTTCCGCGATTTGGCGGTTTTGCACGTACATTTGGGAGAGGGCGGTCCAGGCGAGGAGGTCGTTGGGGCGAAGGGTGGTGGCCATCATGCCGGCGCCGATGGCTTCCTTGAGCTGGTCGAGTTTCATGAGGACCATGCCGAGGGCATGCCAGCCGTCGAAGAAGGTGGGCTCAATTTCGACGCAGCGGCGCAGGAGGGGCAGGGCGTCTTCGAGATCGCCGATGGCGATGCAGCCGCTGGCGTCGTCGAAGAGGTCTTGGACTTCAGGTGAGGGTTCTGGACTCATATTGGAAGGAAGGAGTGGTCCAGAGTGTGGGCGGAGGGATTAGCCGAGAAACTAGCCGAGGGGGACCTGGAGTTTGACGTTGGCGGCTTCTTTTTGGCGACCGAACCAGGCGCGGAAGATTTGGTCGCGCTCGGTGGAGGCGAGGGAGGCTTCGACGCTTTTGCGCATGGAATCGCCATCGGGGCGTTTGCGGAGTTCTTTGTCTTGAAGAATGACGAGGAGAACGCCGGTGGCGATGGAGACGGGTTTGGAGACGGTGCCTGGGGCGAGGAACTCGGCTTCACGGACGATTTCGGTCGCGTTGGCGAGGCCTGGAGGGGGGGTATTGGCGTCGAAGTCGGGGAGGGCGGTGACGGTGAGGTTTTTGGCCTTGGCGAGGTCGGCGAGTTTTTTGCCTTCTTTGAGTCCTTTGTTGAGTTCCTCGCGGGTGTCATTGACGGCGGTGGCCATGGCTTCGCGGGCTTTTTGGTCGAGGAGGCTGGTGCGGATT
>JARXAL010000020.1 GCA_029865835.1 Verrucomicrobiaceae bacterium | reverse complement strand
GAAGATGGCGTCGTGCTTGGTTCCACAAGGCTTCCCGGTTCGCAGCGGTTGCATCGATAAGATGATGCCACCCGAGAAGCGGGGAGCCTTGTGGGGCCAATGACGGCGGCAGATTCGCCCTCAGCCATTTCCGTTTTTAGGATTACTCGTGGCGGAGGGCTTCGACGGGGTTCATGCGGGCGGCGCGGTTGGCGGGGTAGATGCCGAAGGCGATGCCGGTGATGACGGAGATGGAGAAGGCGAGGATGGGGGACCAGATTTGGACGACGGTGGTGACGCCGGCGAAGTGGCTGACGATGAAGGGGATGGAGACGCCGAGGACGACGCCCATGATGCCGCCGATGCCGGAGAGGAGGACGGTTTCGATGAGGAACTGGACGACGATGTCGGTCTGGCGGGCGCCGAGGGCGCGGCGGATGCCGATTTCCCGGGTGCGTTCGGTGACGGAGGCGAGCATGATGTTCATGATGCCGATGCCGCCGACGAGGAGGGAGATGGCGGCGATGGAGCCGAGGACGATGGAGAAGATGCGCTTGGTGCGCTCTGCCTGCTTGAGGAGTTCGACGGGGACGACAATGCGCCAGTCTTCTTTTTTGTGATTGGTGGAGAGGATTTGGCGGATGGCGGCGGCGCGGCTTTCGACCTGGTCGGCTTCGAGGATGCGGATGACGGCCTGGTGGAACTCGACTTTTTCGGCTTCGAAGCCGCCGGTTTTGTAGCGGAAGAAGGTTTCGCCGAATTGGTCGAGGAGGGTGCTGAAGGGGATGAGGAGTTGGGCGGTGGTTTCGGGGCCGGAGGCGGCGGGGTCGGTGTTGCCGTTTTCATCGGAGATGATGCCGATGATTTTGTAGTAGAAGCCGCGGACGCGGAGGGATTTGCCGATGGGAGAGGAGAGGGGGAAGAGGCGGGCCTGGGTGGCGACGGTGATGGCGCAGACGGGGAGGTGCTGGTCGAGTTCGAGGTCGGAGAAGAAGCGGCCGTCGACGATGTGACGGTTGCGCATTTCGGGGTACATGGGGAGGGCGCCGATGATCTGGCCTTCGGCCTTTTTGTCGAGGTTCCAGATGGTTTCGGTGAGGGAGCGGCTGGGGTCGACGATTTCGATGCCTGGGACGGTGCCGCGGATCTGCTGGATGTCTTTGGCGGTGATGCCGTATTCGATGACGAGGGAGCGGGCTTCGGAGGCGCCGGACTGGTTTTCCGGGGGTTTGACGGATTCGAGGATGATGTTTTGGCTGCCGAGTTTGCGGATTTGCTCCTGGGCTTCGTAGCTGGCGCCTTCGCCGATGGCGAGCATGGCGACGACGCTGGCGACGCCGAAGACGACGCCGAGGGCGGTTAGCATGGAGCGGAGTTTGTGGAGCCAGAGGCTTTTCATTCCGAGCGACACCGTGCGCCAGAGGTGCTGGGGCGAGGTGAGGAGGCGGAGGATGGGGCGGTTGGCGAGCACTTTTGGATTGCGGATTGGGGATTGGGGATTGCGGATTGCGGGTGGGGTTTGACAGGATTGACAGGATTTCGGGATTGACGGGATGGGGGTGACGGCTAGAAGCCGTCACTCCTTGGGTTGGGGCGAGGGGGAGGGGGGCGGGGTGAGGACGAGGACGAGGACGAGGACGATGGGGAGGAGGGGGTTAGGCGGCGGTGGGGGTTTGGGTGCGGTGGGATTGGGCTCCGGGTTCGTCGCGGTCTAGGAGGCCGTCTTTGAGGCGGATGACGCGGGTGCAGCGTTCGACCATGCGTTCGTCGTGGGTGACGAAGACGAGGGTTTTGCCCTGGCGGTTGAGGTCGTCGAAGAGTTCGAGGATTTCTTTGCCGGATTTGGAGTCGAGGTTGCCGGTGGCTTCGTCTGCGAGGATGACGAGGGGGGAGTTGGAGAGGGCGCGGGCGATGGCGACGCGTTGTTGCTGGCCGCCGGAGAGTTGGTTGGGTTTGTGGTCGAGGCGGTGGTCGAGGCCGACCTGGGTGGCGAGCTTGGTGGCGACGGTGCGCATTTGTTCGTCGGTGGCGCCGCCGTAGTACATGGGGACGGCGATGTTTTCGCGGACGGTGAGTTGCTGGATGAGGTTGTAGGACTGGAAGATGAAGCCGAGGTTGCGATTGCGGGCGGCGGAGAGGTCGTCGTCGTTGAGGGTGGCGACGTTTTGACCGCCGAGGAAGTAGTCGCCGGAGGTGGGTTGGTCGAGGCAGCCGAGGACGTTGAGGAGGGTGGATTTGCCGCAGCCGGAGGGGCCCATGATGCAGACGTATTCGCCGGGGTAGATGTCCAGGGAGATGCCGCTGAGGACGTGGGACTCGATGTCACCGGTGATGTAGGTTTTCCGGATGTCCGTGAGCCGGATGATGGCCGCTGCGGCGCTCGCTGCCATGGGGGGGGAATTGCGGATTGCGGATTGCGGATTGCGGATTGCGGATTGCGGATTGCGTGGGCGAGGTGTCGGGCGAGTAGGGGACTTCGGGGGGTGAAAATGACCGGCTTAAGCCTTTACTCCAATGGGGGGAATGGAATGCGGGAGCTAGTTCAGGACGGCGACTTTTTCCTTTTCCTTGATGGGGGATTTGGCTTTGGCGGCGTTGGCTGGAGGGGGGGAGTCCGGGGTGTTCGGTTTGGCGGGGGAGGGTGGGCCGGCGTTGGTGCGTTTGGGGAGGGAGAGGGCGACGAGGTCGCCGGGGTTGAGGCCCTGGCGGACTTCGATGAAGTCGTCATTGAAGGCGCCGGTGGTGATTTCACGGCGGTCGAGTTTGCCGCCGGCTTCGACGTAGCAGTAGTGCTGGTCGTTTTCGACTTCGATGGATTGGACGGGGACGTACATGACGTCTGCGAGCTGCTGGATGATGACTTCGACTTTGGCGTTCATGCCGGGTTTGAGCCAGGAGTGGGAGCCTTCGATGTGGATGGTGCAGGGGTAGACTTTGAGGCTGGGGGTGTAGCGGGAGCTGGCGGAGTCCGGGAGGACGGCGAGTTCGGCGACTTTGCCGTGGAGGACCTTGCCGGGTTCGGCGTCGACGGTGACGAGGACGGGCTGGCCGACGCGGACTTTTTTGACCTGGGATTCGTGGATGTTCACGGAGACGCCCATTTGGGACATGTCGGGGATGGTGAGGATGGTCTGGCGGAAGCGGATGGAGGAGCCTTCCTCGATGGACTCGGAGTAGCGGGTGCTGGCGCTGGCGTTGAGGTCACCGTAGGCGACGAGGCCGGAGGTGGTGGCGACGATGCTGCAGGCGTTGAGTTGGCGCTCGAGGTCTTCTTTTTTGGCGAGCTCCATGTCGTAGCGGCGTTTGGCGGTCTGGTAGCGGGACTCGGCCTGGGCCATTTTGGAGCGGTTGGCGCGGACGGTGCGGCGGAGTTTGTTGAGGGCTTCGCGATAGGCGGAGATGAAGGTTTCGCACTGTTTGGGGAACTCGTATTTTTTGAAGAGGTCGAGCTGGGTTTCGGCGGTTTTGACGAGGAGGGTGACCTTTTCGAGGTTGACCTGGTCGTTTTCGAACTGGGCTTTGGAGATGAAGTTTTTGGCGACGAGACGCTCGGCGGATTCGACTTTTTGTTTGGCGACGGCGAGTTCGGAGCGGCTGAGGAGGAGTGCGTCGGCGAGCTGGCGGAGTTGCTGCTGGGCTTCGCCATCGCTGCCGGATTCGGTGGCGAGGAAGCTGGAGAAGTCGATGCGGGCGGTGGAATCGGAGTTGAGGGAGTCGGTGACGGAGCGTTCTTCGACGGCTTTTTTGGCGTCGGGGTCGAAAGTGTTTTCTTCTTCGAGGGCGTTGGCGATGGTGTCGAAGGAGTCGGCGTCGTTGGGGAGGGAGGCGGTGGCGAGGATTTTGGCGGCGGTGTCTTTGCCGAGGTATTTTTCGAAGTCCATCAGGGCGAAGAGGGAGGTCTGGCGCTGTTCGCGGGCGAGGCTGAGGTTTTCGCTTTTTTGGATTTCGCGGGCTTCGTCGGCTTCGATGTAGGAGGCGACGGTGGTTTGGAAGAGGATTTGGTTGTCCTGGATTCTGGTTTTGAGCTCGGAATTGTCGTGTTCGACGAGGACTTTTTGCTGTTGGATGTCTTTTTCGGTGACGAGGTAGCCTTCGGGGATGAGGCTGATGATTTTGGTGATGATTTCGATTTCGGACTTCATTTCCTCGTTGCGGAGGGCGCGGATTTCGCCGCCCTGGAGGACGTTGATTTGGAGGTCGCCCTGCTGGACTTCGAAGGTGGGGACGTCGGCGGTCTCACTGGAGTCGGAGGAGCCGAGCCAAGCGGCTACGGCACCGACGAGGAGGATGCCTCCGGCGATGAGGGGTAGCTTTTTCTTGGATTTGTTGAAAGTCATGATCCTTTTGGGGGCTCCTTTTCAAGTACGCTCGCCCAGGAGCCGTCTTTCCGGATAAAAAGAATCCCCATGTCTCTCCAGAGCTGGAGACGGGACAAGGTGTGGTTGACGCGGGTGGCGATGACGGCGTTGCGGGCGTCGATGAGGTTTCTTTCCGCTTCGACCAAGTCGCGGGCGGTGCCTTGGCCTTCCTCGAGGAGGGCGGTTTCGAGGCGGACGCGTTCTTCGCTGACTTTGAGGCCTTCGAGGGCGATGGCGTCCTGGTTGCGGGCGAGTTCGAGTTCGCGCCAGGATTGGCGGATGCTGGAGCGGACGTTTTCTTCGGCGAGTTCGAGTTCGCGGCGGGCGCGTTGTTCGGCGATTTGGGCGGCGCGGAGGTCGTTGCGGTTGGGTTTTTGGTTGAGGTTGAGGTCGACGTCGAGTTGGGCGGTAACGTTGCCGCGGCGGGAGTCGATTTTGAGACGGTCGGTCTCGGCGGCGTCGCCACTGACTTTGTAGCCGAGGAGGGCGTCGACGCGGGGGAGGAGGTTTTGGGTGGCGATTTTGACCTGGCGTGCGGCGTCTTCGACCTGGTCGCGGGCGTTCCAGAGGTCGAGGCGGGTGACGAGGGAGGTGGTCATGGCTTCGTCGAGCGTGCCGGGGGGATCGATGATATCGAGTTCTCTGAGGTCGGAGGATTTGAGGAGGATGGGTTCTTTGACGGGGAGGCCGAGCTGGACTTTGAGGTCGTCGAGGGCTTGTTCGTAGAGTTGAATCGCGGTGAGCCAGCGGGTTTGGCCAGAGAGTTGGGCTTGGCGGACCTGGAAGTAGAAGGATTTGGTGGGGCGGACGCCGGTTTCGGCGAGGAGCTGCTCGCGTTCGACGGAGGCGATGAAGGCTTGATAGGCGAGGTAGCTGTTGCGGGCGGATTCGCGGGCCTGGAGGGTGCGGTAGTATTGGGTGGCGATGTCGACGGCGAAGGATTTGCGGTATTGAGTGAAGGTGCGGATGTCGTAGAGGACGGAGCGTTCGCCCTGGGTGAGGACTTCGGAGGCGGCGAGGTAGCCGGCGCCTCTGAGGAGGGGCTGGGCGACGGTGACGGCGAGGGCGGAGTCGCCGATGGCGCGGAGGTCGCCGGTGAGGAATTTGACGAAGTCGGAGGTGAGATCGACGGCGAGGCGGGTGCCGGTGCGCTGGAGGGCGGAGAGGCTGAGGGCGCCGGTGGTGGTGAGGGTGGACTGGTTGATGAAGGTGTTGATGTTGGACTCGATGGGGCGGTTGTTGAGGGTGCCGGTGCCGACGCCGGTGAGGATGGGGGTGAACTGCTGGCGGATGAGGGTGAGGTCGAGGGCGCTGAGGTAGACGAGTTCTTTTTCACCGCGGTAGGCGCGGTTGTTGGTGACGGCGAAGCGGAGGGCGTCTGCGAGATCGATTTTGCGGGCGCCTTTTTCGATGTGGGCGCGTTCACCGAGGAAGGCTTCGGAGGCGAAGCTTTTTTCGAGTTTGTCGAGGTCGATGGGTTCCGGGGGGGTGATGGAGAGGAGGTCGGTGCCGGAGTTGGGGACTTTGGTGGATTTGTCGCGCAGGAGGCGGAAAGTTTCCTTGTCGGCGCGTTTTTTGTAGAAGCCTGCGGTGCAGCCGGAGGCCAACGCGAGAACGAGGCCTGCGAGGAGGGCTCGATGGGTTGGTGGGCTGAGTGGGAGGCGGGGCATGATGGGGGAGATGCGGGCGTGAGGCGTCGGCCTCGAGCTTTTGGCGGTCGGAGACAACGGGCGGGGTTAGGAATTTATTTCAGTGGGATGAACCTGTGACGAAGATGAAGCGCTTGACGCGGGAGGGGGATGCGGGTGGAATGGTGGCTGCACTATGAACGAAGCTTTTCCTGATATTCCGAAGATTGCCTTTGAGGGGCCAACGAGTCGCAATCCGCTGTCCTTCAAGCATTACAACGCGGAGGAAGGGGTGGGTGGGAAGACGATGAAGGAGCACATGCGATTTGGGGTGGCGTATTGGCATGCGATGCGGAACTCGCTGGCGGATCCGTTTGGGATGGGGACGGCGCAGCGGCCGTGGGATGACGGGACGGACTCGATTCCGAATGCGCAGCGGCGGGTGTGGGCGTGCTTTGAGTTCATGGATAAGCTGGGGGTGGACTACTATTGTTTCCACGACCGGGATGTGGCGCCGGAAGGACGGACGCTGGCTGAGAGCAACGCGAATCTGGATGCGGTGGCGGATGAGTTGGAGAAGGCGCAGCAGGCGACGGGGAAGAAGCTGCTGTGGGGGACGGCGTGTTTGTTTGCGCACCCGAGGTATTGTCAGGGGGCGGCGACGAGTCCGAATGCGCATGTGTATGCGTATGCGGCGGCGCAGGTGAAGAAGGCGCTGGAGGTGACGCATCGGTTGGGGGGTGAGGGGTATACTTTTTGGGGTGGGCGCGAGGGGTATGCGACGCTTTGGAACACGAACATGAAGCGGGAGCTGGATCACCTGGCGCGGTTCCTTCACCTGGCGGTGGACCACAAGAAGAAGATTGGATTTGAGGGTCCGTTTTACATTGAGCCGAAGCCGAGGGAGCCTTCAACGCACCAGTATGACAGTGATGCGGCGGCGTGTTTGAATTTCCTGCGGGAGTATGGGTTGATGGAGCATTTCAAGCTGAACCTGGAGACGAATCACGCGACTTTGGCGGGGCATACGATGCGGCATGAGATGCAGGTGGCGGCGGCGGCGGGGGCGCTGGGATCGGTGGATGCGAACACGGGGGATGAGTTGATCGGGTGGGATACGGACCAGTTTCCGACGAATCTTTATCTGACGACGCAGATCATGCTGGAGGTGATCAAGATGGGAGGGTTTACGACGGGAGGGCTGAATTTTGATGCGAAGGTGCGGCGGGAGAGTTTTGAGCCGGTGGATTTGTTTCATGCGCACATCGGGGGGATGGATGCGTTTGCGCGGGGGCTCAAGATTGCGCAGGCGATTTTGGAGGATGGGCGGCTGGAGGCGCACATCGCGCAGCGGTATGGGACGTTTGACAGCGGGATCGGGGCGAAGGTGGAGGCGGGTACGACTTCTTTTGAGGAGTTGGAGGCGTTTACGCTGGAGAATGGGGAGCCGCTGCTGGCGAGTGGGAGGCAGGAGTTTTTGGAGAATTTGGTGAATGAGTTTATGTGAGGGGTGATTCAGGCATGAGGGGGCGTCATCGGGAGTGATGACGTGGCCTGTGTTTGTTTTGGGGGTTGCGGGGGTGGGGGGGTGGGGTTATTGACGGTTTCTTTGTTATGGCTGGTGGACCTCCTGTTAAGATCAAGCGTCCGGCTTCGGTGTTGGTGAAGGATTTCTTCGACCAGAACCAGGAGTTGTTGAAACTGCGTCTGGTGGGTTCGGATGAGGGGTTGTCGCGGCGGATCATGGAGCCTTCGGTGAATCGGCCGGGGTTGGCGTTGAATGGATTCTTCACTTACTTTGCGTACAAGCGGGTGCAGGTGATCGGGAATTCGGAGATTTCGTTTTTGCAGGGGTTGGAGCCGAGTTTGGCGCGGACGCGGATCAGTCAGTTGTGCTCGCAGGACATTCCTTGTGTGGTGGTGGCGAGGGGGAGGTCGATCCCGCCGGATTTGGTGGAGATCGCGAACGAGGCGGGGATCTCGATTTTGCAGACGAGCATGGTGACGATGAAGTTTCTGAATGCGGCGACGATTCGTCTGGAGTGGATGTTTGCGCCGACGTGTTTGATTCACGGTTGTTTGGTGGATGTGCAGGGGATCGGGGTGATGGTGCAGGGGGACAGCGGGAGTGGGAAGAGCGAGGCGGTCATCGGGCTGTTGCAGCGGGGGGCGAGTTTGGTGGCGGATGATGTGGTGAGGCTGCGGTTGATCGAGGAGAGGGAGGTGGTGGGGATGGCGCCGGACACGACGCGGAACATGATTGAGATTCGGGGCTTGGGGATTTTGAATGTGGCGGCGTTGTTTGGGGTGGGGTCGGTGCGGATGAGCAAGCGGGTGGATCTGGTGGTGCGGCTGGTGACGGGGCAGGCGACGCAGGATCTGGAGCGGGTGGGGGTGGGGGACCGGACGGAGCCGCTGATGGGGCTGCCGGTGACGACGGTGGATTTGCCGGTGGCGCCGGGGCGGGATGTGGCGGGGTTGATCGAGCTGGCGGCGTTGAACTACAAGTTGCGGGCTTTTGGATACAACAGTGCGGTGGACTTTGATCAAAGGTTGTTGAAAAAGATCGCTGATGGTCAATTAGGTTGACCGCGGCGTGTGGGCAGGGGAAATTTAACTCGACTATGACTGTGCAAAAAGAGTTTGTGATTCAAAACAAGATGGGCATGCACGCCCGTCCTGCGGCGCAGTTTGTGAAGCGCGCGAGTCAATACAAATGTGATGTGTGGGTGGAGAAGGATGAGGAGCCGGTGAACGGTAAGAGCATCATGGGGTTGATGATGCTGGCGGCGGGGCGCGGGGAGTTGATCAAGATCACGACGGAAGGGGCGGATGCGGAGGCGGCGATGGTGGATTTGGAGGCTTTGGTGGTGAGCGGGTTTGGAGATGTGGAGTGATGGAATTACGGATTGTGGATTGACGAGGCCTGACGGCCTCTCCCTTCGGGCAGCCTATGGCTGTCTGTCTCGCTTCGCTCGGCTTCGGATTGCTGGGGAGTGAGAATGTTTGGTATTGGAATTAGGGATGGGGGGTAAGGGCGGGGTTGACGTGGGGGTTGTCCTTGGGATGGTAGGGGTGATTGACTGAACACTCTTCCGAATTGGTTTCCAGGCGGTGGACTGGGCTGCCTGTGAGTGGTGG
This sequence comes from Verrucomicrobiaceae bacterium, assembly GCA_029865835.1. Lineage (GTDB taxonomy): Bacteria > Verrucomicrobiota > Verrucomicrobiia > Verrucomicrobiales > Verrucomicrobiaceae > JAGRPD01. The sequence continues at coordinate 2,100 of JARXAL010000020.1, read as the reverse complement.
CCTAGCCCATGGGGTGGTGCATGTACTGAAGGATCAGTTTGATGAGCCGGAGCCTGAGACGATCCGGCCGGAGCAGGCGGATCATGAGATGGAGAGGCTGCGGAAGGCGCTGGCGGTGACGCGGGGGGAGATTGAGGCGTTGCAGCGGCAGATGGTGGTGGATGGGGGTGAGGCTGAGGCGGACATTTTTGACGCGCACTTGCTGATTTTGGATGATGTGACGCTGCTGAAGCAGGTGGAGAAGCGGGTGAGGGTGGAGTGGCTGAGTGTGGACTATGCTTACTACCAGTTGATGTTGAAGAACATCAATGCGCTGAGGCGGATGTCCGATCCGTATCTGCGGGAGCGGTTTTTAGACATCAAGGATGTGACGCACCGGGTGATGCGGCATTTGCGTGGGGAGATGCTGGAGGCGCCGATGTTTGATCATCCGGTGATTGTGGTGGCGAAGGATTTGACGCCGTCTGACACGGTGCAGTTGGATCGGAGCCGGGTGCTGGCGTTTGCGGTGGAGACGGGGAGTGCGGTGTCGCATGCGGCGATCATTGCGCGGTCGATGAATGTTCCTGCGGTGGTGCGGTTGGCAGGCATTTCGGACGAGCTGCATTCGGGTGACCTGGTGTTGATCGATGGGGATGAGGGGGTGCTGATTTTGAATCCGTCTGAGACGACGCTGAATGAGTCCCGGGTGCGGGAGGCGGCGGCGGAGAAGCGGGAGGATGTGCTGCATGAGCGGCGGCATGAGGCGGCGCAGACGCTGGACGGGGAGACGGTGCTGGTGGGGGTGAACGGGGAGTTTTTGGAGGAGTTGGATGGGTTGAAGGACAGCGGGGCGGAGGAGGTGGGGCTGTTCCGGACGGAGTTTTTGCATTTGGCGGATCCGACGGCGTCTGAGGACTGGCTGGCGGCGGCGTATCACCAGGTGATCGTGGCGATGGCGCCGCGGTTGGTGATTTTCCGGACGCTGGATTTGGGTGGGGACAAGGTGGAGGAGGGGTACAGTTTGAATCCGGAGCCGAATCCGTTTTTGGGTTGGCGGGGGATTCGATTGAGTTTGGGGCGGACGGATTTGTTTAAGCGGCAACTGCGGGCGCTGCTGAGGGCGGGGGCGTGGAGCCGGGTGGGGATCATGTTTCCGATGGTGACGACGGTGGAGGAGGTGGTGGCGGCGAAGGCGTTGCTGCAGGAGTGCGCGGCGGAGCTGGATGCGGAGAAGATTGCGGCGCCAGCGGAGTTGCTGGTGGGGGCGATGATTGAGGTGCCGGGGGCGGCGTTGATCGCGGGCGCGCTGGCGAAGCATGTGGATTTTCTGAGTCTGGGGACGAACGATTTGGTGCAGTACACGCTGGCGGTGGATCGGTTGAACGACCGGGTGGCGGATCTTTACCAGACGACGCATCCGGCGGTGTTGCGGCTGATTGAGCTGACGGTGCAGGCGGGGTACGGGGGTGTGATTCGGGTGGGGATGTGCGGGGAGATGGCGGCGGACATTGGGTTGACGCCGCTGCTGTTGGGGATGGGGCTGCGGGAGTTGAGTGTGTCTTCGAATCAGGTGGCGCGGGTGAAAGCGGCGGTGAGGCGGCTGGGGGCGGCGGAGTGCCGTGAGCTGTGGGAGTCTGTGCGGGATTTGACGGATCCGGCGGCGATTCGGGGGATGAGTTTGGGGGTGGCGGAGAGTCGGTACCCGGATCTTTTTGAGTGATAGACCGACTCTCGAAATGCTTGTCACCTTGCCCGGCGGCGGAGCAGCCTCATTGGCTGCGTCAGCCGCTTGCCCGCTATTGACTTAATAGCGGGCTGCGCGACTTCCTTGCCAGTGAGGCCGCTGCGCTCGCCGGATCAAAATAACAATCTTTTCGAGAACCGGTCTTACTTGAGGGGGAACGCACAGCAGGCGCCGACCGTTTCCGGTGGACGCCTGTGGTGAAGCAACCTGACTTTTGGCTAAGAGATTAGAAGCTGGCTTTGCGACGGGTGTTTTTGCGGGCGGATTTGGCGGTCGCGGGTGAGGCGGTGGGGATGAAGGCGTCGCCGAAGAGGTATTGGCGGGCGCCGTCGATCTGGCTGTTTGAGCGGGTGAGCCACTGGGTGAAGTCGCGT
>JARXAL010000012.1 GCA_029865835.1 Verrucomicrobiaceae bacterium | reverse complement strand
GCGGGAGATGGCGCGGAGTTATCCGCAGGATGAACGGGCGTTTCTGGCGATCCCCGGGGTGGGGAGGCAGAAGCATGAGGACTATGGGGAGGCGTTTTTGGGGGCGATCGGGGAGTGGTTGGCGGGAAATGAGAGGCAGCGGTTTGAGGCTGAGAAGGCACCGCCGCCTGCGCCGAAGATGAAGAGTGAGGGGGCAATGAATGGGTCGGCGCTGGAGTCGCTGAGAGCGTTTCAGTCTGGGAAGTCGGTGGGGGAAGTTGCGAAAGCGCGGGAGATGTCAACAGGGACGGTGGCGCAGCATTTGGCGATGGCGATTGGGAGTGGGGATTTGAAGGCTGAGCCGCGGGATTTTTACACGGAGGAGGAAGAGCGGTTGATCGATGCGGCGGCGGCGGAGCATGGTTTTGAGCGACTGGGACCGCTGCATGAGGCGCTGGGTGGTGCGGTGACGTATGACAAGCTGCATGTGTATCGGGCGTTCAAGCAGCGGAAGTGAGGGGATATTCAGGGGATGTCGGGGAGGTCACCGGCGATGATGTCCTCTTCGGCAATGTCGCCATGGACGCCTTCGGCGATGACGCGGTTGGTGATGTCTTCGAGGTAATTGCGGAGGGTGGTGCTGAGGTCGAGGTATTGAGGCCAGAGGGTTTCGTTGACGAAGGAGCGGGGGACGCGGACCATGACGGTGGTGCGGCGCTGGCGGGCGTAACGATAGGGCTTGAGGCCGTAGCGACGGAGGAGGGCGATGAAGAGTTTTTTTGACCAGTCGTCGTTGAGTTTGAAGCGATACTCGATGGCTTTTTCGAGGCGCTCGACTTCGGAGAGGCGGCGTTTGATGCGAGCGATGGCGTCGGCGGCGGCTTCGCGTTCGCCGGGGGTGGTGGCACCGGCATGGAGGCGCTCGATTTTGCGGAGTTTATCGATGAGGTCCTGTTCCTGCATGGGATGTCATTGTGGCGTATTTGAGGCCTAGGTCACGGGCAAATGGCGGATGCTTGCGCGTACCGAATTTTTTGGTAAAGGTGGGGCAAGAGGAGATGACGAAACCGAATCCCATTGCTGAAGATTTGAATCATTTGAAGGGCCTGTTGAAGCAGGGCCTCGCTGGGGAAGTGACATCTGCGACGGACTTGCGGATTTTGAATTTGGCTTGTGGGAGATGTGACGAGGCGGAGACGTTGGTCGAGGTGGGGAAGGAATTGACTGGGGGGAAGGGGGCTGTGGAGATGGTGGGGGCGGACATTCGGATTCGGGAGATTCGGCAGGCGCGGGAGCGGCACGCGCATTTGCCGGCGGAGTTTTTGATCGAGGATGCGTCTCAGCTTTCGCGGAACAAGGCGCTGGGGGAGGATTTTGGGGTGGTGTTTTTGAGGCATCAGAATTTTTGGCATGGGCAGGAGTTGTGGAAGAAGATCTTCGACCAGGGGATCGCGAAACTGCGGCCGGATGGGAAGCTGGTGATCACGAGTTACTTTGATGTGGAGCATCGACTGGCGCTGGAGGCGTTGCAGAAGATGGGGTTGGAGGTGGTGAGCAATCGGCGGAATCGGGCGTCGCGAGCTTTGAATGATGCGCCAGGGAAGTCGGTGGATCGATGGGTGGCGGTGTTGCGGCGGAAGGGGTGATGGGGCGATGAAGGAGAAAGATGCGGGTGCTTGCCCTGGGGGAATCAGGGGGTATGATGCTGTTCCCGATGGATCGGGAGAAGTGCAATGGCCGCTGGAAGTCACGGGAACTGGATTGAGCGTCTGACGTCTCTGAGCAAGCAGGTGCTTGAAGGGGGGCGGGCGTTGCTGGTGGATGGGTCACTGGATCCGCTGCCGATTCGTGGGACGTTGCGAGGGTATGGTCGGAGGTCATTTTTTTCGGATGTGCGAGCGGGGGCGAGTGTGATGCTCTTGGCGGTGCCTCAAGGGATGGCGTATGCGGTGATCGCGGGGCTGCCGTTGCACTATGGGATCACGTGTTCGGCAGTGGCGGCGATGGTTGGGCCTTTGCTTGCGTCGTCACGGCACACGGTGTTTGGGCCGACGAACGCGACGGCGTTCATGGTGTTTTCGTATTTTGCGTCGTATCCGGCACTGGAGCCGCTTTCTTTGATGCCCTTGCTGGTGTTCATGACGGCTGCGTTGTTGATTTTTGGGGCGTATTTGAGGGTGGCGGATTTGGCGCAATACATCAGTCGCACGGTGGTGGTGGCCTATGTGACGGGGGCGGCCCTGTTGATTGCGGCGAATCAATTGCCGGCGTTGCTGGGGATTTCGTTGGTGACTGAGGAGGATGAAGGTGGGCCAGTGACGCTGCCGGGTTTGGTTTATCGGGTATTGAGGGCTTTGCCGGAAACCAATGTGCACAGCCTGCTCTGTGGACTGCTGGTGTTTGGGGTGTTTGGACTGGTGCGAAAGTGGCGACCGCGGTGGCCGGCGTTTGCGGTGACGTTGACCGGGGTGACGGCTTTGGTGGCGTTGTTGGCGCCTTTGGGGTTTCATCCGGCGACGTTTGCGGATCAGCACTTTGGGTGGCGGGATTTGCTGCCGCAGTTTCCGGATTTTGCGTCGGCGTCGACATTGCCGAATGTGAGTCGATTGTTTGGACTGGCGTTGGCGATGGCGTTTCTTTGCACGCTGGAGAATTCAGTGATGGCGAAGACGCTGGCGAGCAGGAGTGGAAGGCGCGTGGATGCCAACCAGGACATGCTGAGTCTTGGGGCGGCGAATTTGGCCTGTGCGTATGTGAGTGGGATGCCGGCTTCTGCATCGCTGACACGGTCGGCGTTGAATTTTGACAGTGGGGCGCGCACGGGCATTTCGAGTATCGTTAGCGGTGTGCTTTGCCTTGTGGTGGCGCTGACAATGGGGGGGCTAGTGGCGCAGATTCCGAAAGCGGCGCTGGCTGCGCTTGTGTCGTGCGTAGCCTTTTCTCTACTCAGTCGTCGGCAGTTGATCGTCAGTCTGTATGCGACACGATCGGATGCGATTGTGTTCTTGGCGACTTTCTTGGCGACGCTTTTTGTGCCCCTGCATGTGGCGATTTTTACCGGGATCGGCATTTCGGTGATGCTTTATCTGAGGAAGGCGAGTCGGCCACAGTTGGTGGAGTATGCGTTCAATGAGGAGGGTCAATTGGCTGAGGCGGAGATGGGTCGGCGGCAGAATCCGTCGATCTCGATTGTCCATGTGGAGGGGGATTTGTTTTTTGGGGCGGCGGAGTTGTTTCGAACTCAGATTCAGCGGACTTGTGCGGATCCGAATTTGCGGTTGATCATTTTGAGGCTGAAAAATGCGCGCCACTTGGATGCGACGAGTGTGATGGCGTTGGAAGAACTGATCCAGGTGCTGAGGGCGGACGGGCGTGATTTGATTGTCAGTGGGGCGATGAAGGATGTGTATCGAGTCTTGAGGGATTCGGGATTGATTGATGTGATTGGCAAGGCGAACCTGTTTTTGGGGAGTCCTTCGAATCCGAATCTGTCGACTCGGAATGCCTTGAAGAGGGCGCAGGCGATTTTGGGACGGAAGGATGCGGATGTGCGGATTTACTTTGATCCTGGGCAAGGTAGTCGGGTAAAGGGAATTGATTAGCCAGGTTTAATATAAATACCATATTTTATAGATTGCGAAGGTTGAGGTTTCCGTTATAATTCTGGAACCCAAACAAACGACCTACCCGATCCGATGAATTATCAGTTTAGTCGCCAGCATCTTGCTGCCACGGCCCTGGTTGAGTCCGGCTTTTCACGCTGGACGCGCCGGATGACCCGTGGGGAGACGGCTGTTTTGACGTTTCATGGATTGCGCCGGGATGGGTTGGAGCCGGGAATCCTGGATAGCAGTTTGCATGAGACGGAGAGCACGTTTCGAGGGATTTGTGCTCACTTGGCGCGGCACTATGATGTGGTGACCTTGGAGCGGGCGGTAGGGGAGGTGGGACAGTGCAAGGGAACCGACCGACCCAGGGTGGCGCTGACGTTTGATGATGGCTATCAGTCGAACCTGAGGTTGGCTTTGCCTATTCTGAAAGAGTTTGGGTTGCCTGCGACGGTGTTCGTTAGCACTGCGTTTGTCGGCGGAGAACTGCTTTGGTTTCAGAAGCTGGATCTGGCATTGGAGCGTGCTCCGGGGGAGCGTTTAACGGTGGCCATTGGCGATGCCTTTTTTGACTGGCCATTGATTGAAGAGGGTCAAAGGCGGAGGGCGCTAACCGAGTTGCTGGCGGCGCTGAAGAAGCTAACCTGGGCGGAGTTGAATCGGAAAGTGGAGAAGATCTTGGGGCTTTTGGCGGTGGATATTTCGACGCATTGGCCAGAGGCATTGAGGCCGCTGACGAAGGGGGAATTGCGAGAATTGGCGGCGAGTGATTTGGTGGAGATTGGCGGGCATACTCATCGGCATCCGGTGTTGGGTCGATGTGAAGATGATGTGGTGCGTGACGAGATTTTGAGTGGGGCGGAGAGATTGAACCAAATGCTTGGGCGTCAAGCGAGGTGGTTCGCGTATCCAAACGGCGGTCCTGGTGACTTTGACGGGCGCAAGAGTGCTGTGTGGCTGGAGGAAGCGGGCTTTGAGGGTGCTTTCAGCATGATCAATGGTCGGGTGAGGCCCGGAGTGAGTCGGTGGTCGTTGCCACGTTATGGGGCTCCGCGATCGGCTCGCGAGGCAGAGGCAACCGTGTCGGGAGCTTTCGAAGTCGTGAAAGAATGGCGTCAACATTTCAAACGTCGAGCCGCCTTGTGAACACTGATTTGCTCATGAACCTGGACTCCGTCTCTCATTCGCGCCGTGAACTGGCGTTGACGGATCGTGCCGGAATGACTTGGACAGGGGATGATGCTGAGGTGTCGGTGGCGTTCGATGAGACGAGCGGAGTGAGGCCGACGATCATGCATTTTATCTACGGAGTGGGTGGCGGCGGGGCAGAAGCGATGATGCGGTCATTGCTGCGTGGTTTGGACCGTCGGCGCTGGAGGCTGGTATTGGTTGCGATGCAGGCGGAAGCCTGGCCTGAGGAGAGGGAGGCATTGAAACGCACGGTGGATGCATTTCATGTGCTGGAAGAGACATCATTGTTGTCGAAGTCGGCCCTGGGCAAGTTGCGAGCATTGATGAGAACTGAGAGTCCGGATGTGGTTCAAACCTGGATGCATCATGCGGATTTTACGGGTGGGTTGGTTGCTCGAATGGCTGGGGTCAAGAGAGTGGTTTGGGGGATTCACTGCCGTGAAATCACGCGAGCACCCGGGGAGTCGAAGGTTAAGGCGTTGGTGTTTGCCCGGTTGATGCCATTGATGTCCTATTGGTTACCGAGTCGCATTGTGAGTTGCTCGCAGGTGGCACTGGAGGATCATTTGAAGATCGGGTACGACAAGGAAAAGCTAACATGGATTCCAAACGGAGTCGATACTCAGCGGTTTAGGCCAATGGAATCGGCGAGGAAGGAAATGCGTGACCGAATGGGTCTTGCGGAGGATGTTTTTTTGATTGGATTTGCTGGAAGATTTCACGAGATGAAACAATTGCCTTTGCTGTTGCGGGCATTTGGATTGTTGAGCACGAGACAACCTGAGGCTTGCCTGGTTTTATGTGGTGTTAGACAGGAGGACTTAGATCAGGAATGCGCGATGGTGGTGAAGGCATTGCCAAACGCAGCGAAGATTATTTGGTTGCCGTTTCAGAGTGACCCTGAACGATTCTATCCTGCGTTGGATGTTTTTACTTTGTCTTCGCGAACAGAAGCTTGTCCGATGACGATATTAGAGGCGATGGCCTGTGGCGTGACTTGTGTGACGACAGATGTTGGAGACTGTGGCCGGTTGATTGGAGAAACGGGGACTGTAGTGCCTTCGGGTGATGCAGAGGCCCTTACACTTGCTTGGAGCCAACTGATTGGAAAGAATAGGCAGGAGCGGCAACAGATGGGCTTGGCGTGTCGGGAGAGGGTGATTGAGATGTTTTCTTTGGAGCGAGCAGCGGATCGCTACGCGGAGCTGTATGAAGATCTGATTCAAAGGGGGGCAGCGAAATGAGAGTGAACTCCGCTACGGCATGGGTTTGGATTGCATCGTGTGGTTTGGCGTGGGGAACCAATGATGTGGGAGTGTGGGCGGTGGATAGCCTGACGAGGGTCTTTCGTGAGCAACCTGTTCGACCGCAGGTGGAGCCCGTTTTGAGTGCGGCGAGGGGTGAGTGGGAGTCCTTTCAGTTGGTGTTGACAGGATCGCCTGAGGTTCTTCAGGGGGCGCGAATCACTGGGGCAACTCTCAAGGGGCCTGGTGGAGCAACGGTTCCAGCGCCAGTGGTATTGCGGGAGCAGTACACGCGAGTGAAAGTGTCGTCGCCTCAATCTTCGCTACCAGCTGGTGATTACCCGGATGCTTTAGTGCCACAGACGTTTACAGAGCAAGAGATGCCAAAGCTGGAGACGTTAAATCAGCCCTATTGGGTGGACGTTTTTGTGCCCTATGCGACGCCAGCAGGGGAGTACCAAGGGCGGTTGGATATTCAATTGGTGCGGGGTGGACGAAATGAAATGGCCTTTAAGTTGGTCGTTTGGGATTTCGATTTGCCGGTGGTGCCCAAGATGAAGTCGTCATTTTGGCTGACATGGAGACGGATCGCTGAAGTGCACGGCTTTAATCGGGATGCGAGTGAGCCAAGTGCCAAATTGGAGGCCATCATTGATGACTATGAGTCGTTGCTGGCGGAGCATCGGTTGAGTATTGATCAGGTGCGCGGGAGCTATCCGGATGCAAACTCAGGGCACTTGGATGTAAGCCGTGTTGAAAGTGCCCTGCGGAAGCATTTGTTGCATCGGCATGCCGCATCGGTGGGGATTCCGATTTTCCCGAATTGGCCATTTGAAGATCCGCTTGGGAGAGATCGGAAAGAAGCGCAGAATTATCTGGCAGAGTGGATGAAGATATTGAATCGAATCCGATGTGGAAATCGAGGGTATGTTGCTTTGGGCGACTTGGATGAACCGAATGATGCGGGAGCCTATGAGCGTGTCAGACAGTGGGGCAATTTCATGAACGAGGCCGAGAAGAAACATGGGATACGGTTGCCGTTGATGATCACCGAACAGCCAACGCCCGACAAGGCGGAATGGGGCTCACTAGATGGAGCGCCGGATATCTGGGTGCCACATTTCAGTTCTGTTTATGAGGATTTGGAGCATCCGCAGGGTAAGCGGAACATTGCAAAACGTTTGTCGGCTGGGGAAGAGGTTTGGACTTATGCGGCGCTTGTGCAACTGAGCGAAAAGTGGAAAGAGCGGCATGGCTTTCCGAAGGTCGTGAGCGAGGGGCATCCGCCGGTTTGGATGATTGACTATCCTCCGATGAACCACCGGATCTTGCCATGGATCATGAAACCCCACGGCATCACAGGGCTTGCCTATTGGGATCTGCTTTACTTCCCCGAGGATGTTGATCCGTGGACGGATGCGGGAACCTTTCGTAGCGGGGACGAGACTTTCAATGGAGATGGATTCTACATTTATCCGGCGACACGAAGGAAGCATGGGGTGGACGGGCCCATTGCTTCGATGCGCTTGAAGTGGCTGAGGGACGCGACAGACGACTTTGATTATCTGACGATGGCGGTGGAGGCGGGAGAGGAGGCGCGTACACTGGCGTTGACTCAGACTTTCGCACGGGGATTTGGTGACTGGAAAGACGATGTGCCAGCGCTGCTAGCTGCGAGGCATGAACTTGGCGTATTTTTGGGCGGCAAGTTGCCAAGAGGTTCTGAATTATTGCAATCTGTCGAGTCGCCATGAACACAGCTTCAACCAACACGATAGAATCAGGCAGTGCGGGGCTAGTTGCGACCGTTGCACGGGCTGGGAGCCTGCTGTCGAGAATCTTAACAGACCAACAGGAGGTAAAGCCTGCCGCTCGGGTTGCGTCGAATGCAGAGCTGCGATTGGAGGTGCTGCGTGATCGTGAAGGAATGGAGCGATTGGCTTCCCATTGGGACGATCTGCTGAGCAAAAGTGCTGTCCGGACTCCCTTCATGAGTTGGGATTGGGCGGAGATTTGGTGGAGGCATTTTGAGTCTGATTACAAAGCCATTTTTGGAGTCGCCTGGGGTGAGGATGGACGATTGGTGGCCCTAATCCCGTTCATTGTTGGACCCGGGCAAACATCGACTCGAAAGCATTTGCGGGAACTAGCATACTTCGGGGGATTGGGTGAAGTGGTGTCAGAGGGATTGGATTGCATGGCATTGCCGGGTCATGAGTCATTACTGGGACGTTTGATGTGCCTGGTGTTTGAATCAATCCGAGGTGAGTGGGATACGGCGTTCTTTGGTTTTGCGGATCAATCCTCACCCCATTTCCGAACGTTGCATCAGGCATTGCAGAAATATGGAATTGGTTATGAACTCACGAATCGACAAGCAAGTCCGATTATTCATTTGGGGGACAAAAATTGGGATTCGTATCTGATGGAGCGAAGCGGGAACTTTAGAAAGAAGTTTCGTCGGATTTCAGCGGCTGCGACGGCGGATTTTCAGATGAGCTTTCGGGAGCCTGCAGGTGAAGATGATGTAAATCAGTTCGTCGATGAGTTGCTTGACCTTCATGGAGGTCGGTGGACTGAAGAACAGAGTCTGTTTTTGAGGCCTCGCGCGAGGTCCTTCCATCATGAATTGGCGAAACGCTGGGTTACTGACCGACGAGTTGTGTTGTTGGTGATGGATTTCCTTGGGGAGCCCGTGGCGGCCAATTATGCTTTTGCGGAAGGCGACAAGATGTGGGACTACCAAGGAGGGTGGAAATTGGAGCATATCGAGCTATCTCCGGCCAAACTATTAAATGCCGAGAACATTCGTCGAGCGATCGTCCACGGGATCAATGAGATCGATATGCTGCCGGGCGACCTGGAGTATAAGAGTAAATGGACAGGAGAGGTTCGCGAAGTTTTGGATTTGGAGGCCATTAATCCACAGAGCGTGCGGGCACGCGTTTTCCAATCCATCCGGATGGTGAAGCGCGTCATTGAGAAAGTCTTTCCAGGGGGAACAACAGAATCATGAAAGTCATCGTCCTAACTGCTGACGCAAATACCCTCATTTATCATCGTGGTGATCTCATTCGGGAGATGGCTGAGTCGGGGTGTGAAGTAGTGACCGCAGCTGCGGAAGATTATCCGCATGTTCGTCAATTCGTGAGTGAACTGGGGGGGCGGCATGAGCCGATTCGCATGGTCCGGTCCCGGGTGAACTTGATTCGAGATTGGGAAACTTGGCTGGACATGTTTCGGTTGTTTCGTCGGGAGAGACCCGGGGCCCTTTTTGCCTACACGATTAAGTCCGTGTTATATGGATGCCCGATCGCGAGGCTTGCGGGAGTTCCCAAGGTGTATGCATTATTGCCGGGATTGGGTTTCACTTTTGTGAAGCAGACGACCTTGAAGGGTAAATTGCTTCAAGCGATTTCGAAATTGCTGCATCGGTTTGCGTTGAAGCGGGCTGATGTGATCTTCATGCAAAACGAGGATGACAGGCGGCTATTCAAGGAATTGAAACTGTTGCCTGCCGGGGTGCCGGTTCATGTGACGGCGGGATCGGGGGTGAATATTGAAGAGTTTCCTCATGTGCCATTGGAAAAGGACGTTGATGTGGATATGGGAGGGCCATTGCGATTTGTTTTGGTCAGTCGGTTGCTTTTGAGCAAGGGCGTAGCGGTGTTTACGGAGGCCGCACGGCAGGTGAAGAGAGATTTTCCTGATGCCGAGTTTCATTTGGTGGGACCGTTTGACCCCAATCCGAATCGTGTGGAGGAATCCACTGTAGAGGGATGGGTGAAGGAGGGATTGGTGACACATCATGGGATGGTACGTGATGTCGCCCGAATTCTAAAGGACATGCATGTCTTTGTGCTTCCGACTTGGTATCGGGAAGGGGTACCACATGCGACATTAGAAGCTTTGTCGATGGGCCGGGTTGTCATCACGACGAACTCGGTTGGGGCGAAGGAGTGCGTGCGACTTACCGAGCAAGGTGAGGCGCAGCGCGACGCTGATGAAGCTTTAATGGAGGGTGAAAACGGCTTTTTGACACGCACTCAGGACGTCGATGCTGTAGCCGAGGCAATGAGGCGTTGTTTGAGAGATCGCAAGGCACTGATCATCATGGGTGCGGCGAGTCGGAGACTAGCGGAGGAGGTCTTTGATGTGAGGATTGTCAATGACATCATTTTACGGGCGATGGAACTGCGAGGTGCTGCTCCGAATAGAATCAAGTCGGCGTTGCGTGCTCAAACTCTAACCACTCCTCTGCCTCATGGCTCCTGAAACTTTACCCAACAGCACTATGAACTATGAATCCTTAAGTCCTCGATCCGGAGCCTCGTCTGCGACGGGGTCGTTGGTCGTAGCGGGAGGGAAAGAACAATCGTTGGCAGTCTACCAGTCGACTCCCTCAATGCTGCCGCCTCCACAGCCCGTGCTGGTCGTGCCTAACACTGTTCCTTCCAGTCAAGAAGGGGTGATTAGTCTTGCGGATTTGGTGGGCTACATGCGCCAGAATTGGAGGCGCGGCATTCTGTACGGTTTGCCGTTGGCAGTGCTGGCATTTGTTGCCTTAGGAACCGGACCAAAGGTGTTTCAGGCGGAGGCTCAACTGCTGCTTCGGATTCAGGACTCAAATGTGTTTAACTTTGAGCAGTTGGGGCGCACATCTTCGGTAGGCGAACTGAGTGCGCCATTATTGGTGAATAACCATTTGATGGAACTGAAGTCGCGCAGTTTTCTGGAGTATCTTCACGACAACACTCCGACTGCGACACGGGACGAGTACATTGAGCCAGACCTCTCTCGAAAGTCATTTCAGACGATAGTGATGGATTGGGCGGGGCTCTCGAAGCCGAAGGCTGCCCCAAATCTGCGCGAGGTATTCATCAAGAAGTTGGCAGCGGTGACTCGAGTTGAACCCTTGAAAGAGTCCTTTATCTTGCGGGTGCAAGTGAGGGGAGAAGAGCCGCAGGTTTGTGCGGATATGGCGAATCGGTATGTGAATCAATACATTGCTTATGTGGGCAAACAGGAACGGAGCGGAACGATGGCAGCTTCGGAATTTCTTGGACAGAAGGCGGTGGAGTTACGAAAGAATCTTCAGGAGAGCGAGGCTAAGCTCGCAGCGTATAGGCAACAGGCGAGTGTAATGCGGAAGACAGAAGGAGTTAAAGATACGACAGGAGAGAAACTCACGGCCTTGAACACGGCGCTGGCGGAAACTGAGGTCAGATTGACTCGTTCACGTTACGAGTTGGAGGCGATCGAATCTGCTGGATCAAGTGTGGTTCAATTGCTGACGGTGCAGCCGGTGGCCCAGAATCCTCAAGTGTCGCAGAAGCGTATCGAGATCAGTGCTTTAGAAGCGCAATTGACGCCATTGTTGGAGTTTTGCGGGCCCAAACACCCACGGGTGGTAGGACTGACTAATGAACTGAGGGGTCGTAAGGGAGAACTGAATACTTTGATCGCATCAGTGGTGACCATGTCACGCCAAGAGGTGAGCACATTGAGTGCGCAGTTGGAGGATTTTAAAGGTCAGGTCAGTGGAACCCGTGGTGATGTGATTGCTATGGGTGACAAGGAGATTCAAGAAAAGATGCTCATCGATCAGGTGGAGTTGGATCGGCAGATGTACCAGAATATTTCGATGCGAATGAATCAGGCTGATCTGACGGGTCAGTTTACTGACAATGGCATTTTGCGTATCGCGGACGTGGCGACACCTCCGGATAAGGCGCTCAAGCCTAATAAGACGTTAGCGGCATTGGCGTCGATGATGGTCTTCGGTTTGGTCTTTGTGGGTGTGCCATTGGGGTGGGGGCTGGCAGATGACCACATCATCAAGCTGTTGAGGGCACCTGAAGTTAAATCTGACGAGGCTGGGGGGGCGGCCGAAGGGCAGCCTGTTCAACCCGCTGCATCAACTGGGAATGCAGAGCTGCCTGCTCCGCCTCCACCAATGGCGCTTGGATCAGGCAATCGGACGACGGTGCTGGCGGAGTTTCCGATATTGGCGGTTGAAGGTCCTGCTCAAGTTCTTGCGGAGTGTTTGCGATCAGAACCGCGCGGAGCGGCTACCTCTTTGCGACAATTGACGGGGGTGCTAGAGAAGCAGGCGCTTTATCGCACGGGGCCCGGTGGAGTGGTTCTTGTTTCAAGTTCCGAGTCGGGAGAAGGGAAGAGTCTGGCGGCGGCGGCATTAGCAGCTACTTTCGTTCATCATGGGCGAAAGGTTCTGGTGATCGATTGTCATGCTGGCGCGCCGGGGATCCATCACTTTTTTCCGCAGTCGGAGCGTCACAGTTCGTTTGCGAGTCGATTGGATGATGTTCGCTATGGGAACTCCGATCTGTTTGTGTTGCCTGCGCATGATATTCCGGCGTATGAGACGAATGAACTATTGGATGGATATCGTGCCTGGATTGATCGTGCGAGGTTGGGGGTCGATTGGATTATTCTGGACGGTCCGCCGGTGCTGAAGAATTTTGCCGATGTGGCACCCCTTGCTCCGCTTGCGACGGATGTGATCATGATTCATGATCGAGCGCGAGCGACTCCAGCGAAACTGCGGGCGGCCATGACGCTTCTTCAGCCGATGATGTCTTCAACCGCCATGCGTGGCTTGGTGATCAATCGGGCTGAGTGAATGGCGAAATCATTCGCTCTTCCAATGAAAGTGCACATGGAGGAATTCCGCGAGGGCGTCAGCCAACCGTTTCGCAAACTGTTTCCGGTTCGATGCGGTGTCGCGTACCCCTTCCCATGGGCATTCGAGTTGAATGGCACTGACTTTACCGCCATTTTTGGAACCGTGAGTGGCGATGATGTAGGCTCCACTGTAGTATGAGGCTCCAGCAGTTGGTTCGGGGCGGACGGCGCTGGGAAGGCTGCGCTGACCACTAATCTCCAGGAGTGAGCCCAGACTTGATGGACCGCGGATGAGTTCAGCGAGAGGTTTGCCAGTGCGTTGAACCAGTTCTTTGATGGAAGACTTCGATAAGAGGCTGGGATTTGATGAGATTTCAGCGTCGGAGTTTTGAAGGTCTGCGGCATTGAGAAGCATGCCGACTTCAACATTGGGTTCCTCGTGTCGATGTCCGTGCAAATCTATCAACAGGCCCGATCCATGAGTTTTAGTGACTTTTTGAGTGGTGGCAGTGCAAGCAGCATGGAAGTCGCGCCAGGCGCTTTGGGCGCCGGGGTCGTCTTGAGCGGCTTCGGTGATGTCACGATTGGGGTCTAGTTTTGACCGATGGAGATTATTGATGATGAAATGGGCTGACGCGCCCAAACGCGTTTTGATGGCAAGATCGATTTCTGCTGCGAGCGTTTTTGTTTCGGCATCTGTGGCCAAACTACCATAGCGCCGGTTCATCAATCCGGCAGGCTTCAAAGAGCCGCCATGAGGGACCGTGAATATGAGGGGTAGGGATCCGTCTTGGATTTCCAAAAATGGAGCAGTGTCTGTTTGGGCGTGGCCGTGTTGAATCGCGGCGAATAGACTGACGTTTGCTAGAATAAGGAATGCTAGAGACCTTTGATGCATTTCAGTCAATCGCATTTGGTGAAGTTGCTGTGGTAAGATGAGAGAGGGATCGACCAGGATTGGCTGGGTTTAGTTGGCTATTCTGCGCAATCGTTCCACGTGCTCGGTTGAGAGAGGCATTGGGCGTGCGCTGAGGACAATGCTGGCCATCTCTTTCATTTCGTCGCGATAGGGTTCACCTTCGCCAGCGGCTTTTTCGAGAATGGGCAGGGTATCTGACAAGGGAGGGGTCAGGGTGAAGACGCGAATGATTGCGCGCCTGACAGCGGCGTCCTCTGGTGGATCAACCATCGCCCAGCGAAGCAGCGCTTGGTAGGAGGGAGTTCGAAGGCTGGCGATGGAGCTACTGCCTTTTAGAATAGGCTCAGCCTCTTTGAGGGTTCCTGTATGGAGGGTGTTTTGGAGGCGTTGAAGAGCAGGGAACGCCTGCTGAATATCGGCTATCTCCTGGAGTCTCCATGGTGCGAGTTGGGGAGTGTACGATGGCGATGGAGGCGGGTTGGAAGGGGAAGGTTTGACCGAATTGAAAGAGGGGGTGACTGGTGCCGCGACTGATTTTGGTGAAGGGGTTTGCAAAATCTGAGGTGGTGGCGTTTTGGATCGGAAGTCAAAACTTTCGGTGGTTAAGGCGGCACCCACTGCACCAACCAAGGCGACCATTGCCGCGATTTTGATCGGTTTAGAGAACGAGGACTTCGATTGGAGTTTTTTCGAGAGATGCAGACTGGACGGCTCGTTTGCGTCTGTTCCGGCTTGCTTCAAGCAGGTTTTTTCCATTAGATCCCACCAAGAATCGGGAACCGCCGCACGGAAGAGTTGCTGAACGGCGATTGGGGCGTTGGGAAGAAAGCTGGAGGCAGAGCGCAAAGCTGTTCGAGCATCTGGATCTTCCCAGTTCCATGTCATTTCGGGGTTCCTTAGTCGATTGTTCCAGAAAACGCGTTCGGTCGAACTGCTCGATTCTAACAAGAGTCCGACGTGCGTCCATTTTTCGGCTTCATCGAGGGAATCCTTGAGTCCTTCGGGCAAAATCAATTCCGGGTGGTTCAGCAAGTGAGATTGGGCGAGTTGATTCAATTTATTGGAGCGGAAGGGCCGGACAATACCGAGAAATTGAGAGAGTTCACTCACTGCAAAAAGCGATTCAACCGAAACCAGGACCTCCTGTTCATGTCGAATGATTTCATCGGCGAGTTTTGCCAGGCTGTGGACTTGAGCATCTTTTGCCCAGACAAGAAGTATCATTCGAGTCATGGCGTTGGCGCCTGCACGCATCTCGGCGAGAAGGTGATGGACTGCTACTTTATCCATCGGCCACGACCTGGATTCAATGAGTAAGTTGGCCAAGTGAATTGAATCGGTTCGGGTGACACAACCGTCTTGGGCTTTTTTAAGCCATGATTCCAGTCGCGAATTTTGACTGGATTGGGCATCTGATGGCTCAGAGGCTATGCGATCCGTCGGTTCATCCAAGACTGCGGGAGCATCAGCCGAGGATGGGGGGGCATCTTTTGAGGGAAAACGGTATCGATTTTTGGCCTTAGCCATGACTGGAACGTAGCGGCACTTTGTGACCATGGCAAATCATCTCCCTTTTCCGGGTCGGTGAACACAGGTGGGTTTGGGAAGAGGGGAATGGCCGGGCCTCGATTAAGGCAAGTGGCCGTTGTTTGGAGGGGGTAAAATCCCATTGCTGGCGAGAGCGGCTGGCTATACTGTCAGCCCTCAGTTTCGGCTGAGTTCCTTGATTCGACCTTCGACCTCTCTATGCCAACTTACGATTATCAATGCCAAACCTGTGGACATGCGTTTGAAGCGAAGCAGTCCATGAAGGATCCTCATTTGACCGACTGCCCGCAACC